>CALCRR010000338.1 GCA_937894495.1 uncultured Ruminococcus sp.
GTGGAGTCCCGAGATGGAAGCACCCATGCATATGGTGGAGTCCATAGCGCAAAGGGGAGCTGTAGCGCCCAGAGTGTAGCAGCCGATATCACCAGATACCATGACTTTAAGCTTTGAAAGACAGTAGAAAAGTCCTCTGTGGGGGCAGCCTGCACACATTACAGGGGGTCTCACGGGAACAGGGTCCTCAAAGGTGTCAAACTCGGGCTTGATACCCAGTATCTTGTCTCTTATTATGGTCTGGGATATCTCACCCAGCCAGCCGAAAAGCTCCTTGCCCTGAACGTCAACACCGTTCTTTTTGCAGTGTGTTTCGATAACGTCGTCAAGCTCCTCTATAACATAGACCTTTTTGCACTTAGCCGCAAAGTCCTTGATTATCTGCACAGGCATGGGGTTGACAATACCCAGCTTCAAATAATTGACCTTATCCCCCAGAGCCTCCTTGGCGTACTGGTAGCATATGCCTGCGGTGATAACACCAATTTCGGCGCCGTTATCCTCAACAGTGTTAAGGGGACAGACCTCACCGTACTCGGAGATAGCCTTCATCCTGTCCTCAACAATGGGGTGGCGGCGAATGGCGTTGCCGGGCATCATAACATATTTTGCAGGGTTCTTCTCATAAGGTATAGCCTCTCTCTGCTCTCTGTCGCAAAGCTCAACCGCCGACTGTGAGTGTGCCACTCTGGTGGACATTCTCACGATAACAGGCACATCGAATTTTTCCGAGAGCTCAAAAGCCATTTTAGCATACTCCTTGCACTCGGCAGAGTCAGAGGGCTCTATCATCATAGTTTTAGAAGCAGCCGCATGGTGACGTGAGTCCTGCTCGTTCTGTGACGAATGCATACCGGGGTCGTCGGCAACGGCGATGACCATACCGCCTGTAACGCCTGTGTAGCCTGCGGTATAAAGGGGGTCGGCAGCCACGTTGAGACCAACGTGCTTCATTCCGCAGAAGCTTCTCACACCTGCGATAGACGCACCCAGCGCCACCTCCATAGCCACCTTTTCGTTAGGCGCCCACTCGGCATATACCTCGTCATACTTAGCAACAGCCTCTGTTATCTCGGTAGAGGGTGTGCCGGGGTATGATGATACCACCTGACAGCCTGCCTCATAAAGCCCTCTGGCGAAGGCTTCGTTTCCAAGCATCAAAGTTTTCATAGATATTCTTTCCTTTCTTATTTGGCTATCAAAGCAGCCAAGCTTTGAGCTTTTATATGCTGCTCTGAATAAATACAAATTAATTATACCACAAAACTGAACAATTTGCAATAGATATTAAGCAAATTTTTTATACATTTTGGAAAATAAAACCAATGCACCGAAAAAATCGCCGCCGAAAATAAAAAATATCGGCATATCTCTTGAAAAAAACAGGCTTATATAGTATAATTAATATGATATATTATTTTTTTACGGAGGTAATAAGTTTGAAAACAAAAACTAACATTCAAAAACAAAAAGAGCGCACA
>CALCRR010000339.1 GCA_937894495.1 uncultured Ruminococcus sp.
CCTGCGGCCGTCAAGAAGGTCATATTGCATGATGTTCTGCCTCGCAGGTTTGGAGGCGACGGCGATCTCCTTGAGCTGGGCGACGGAAACCTCGCAGTCGAAATGACCTGCGTTGCAGAGGATAGCGCCGTCCTTCATGTTAAGGAAAGCCTTTTCGGTTATAACATCCTTGCAGCCCGTCACGGTTATGAAGAAGTCCCCCACCTTAGCAGCCTCCTCCATTTTCATCACCTTAAAGCCGTCCATAACAGCCTCCATAGCCTTTATGGGGTCGATCTCGGTGATCATCACCTTTGCGCCGAGACCCTTGGCTCTCATGGCAACGCCCTTGCCGCACCAGCCGTAGCCTGCCACCACAACATTTTTGCCTGCTACGATAAGGTTGGTGGTCCTGTTTATGCCGTCCCACACCGACTGTCCTGTGCCGTAGCGGTTATCAAAAAGATATTTGCACCTTGCATTATTGACAAGCACCATGGGGAATTTAAGCTCGCCTGCCTTATTCATGGCGATAAGCCTGATTATGCCCGTGGTGGTCTCCTCACAGCCGCCGATAACGTTGGGGATAAGCTGGGGGTACTCGTTATGAATGATATTTACCAGATCGCCGCCGTCGTCTATTATTATATTGGGACCCACCTTAACTACCTCGGAGATATGCTGATGATACTCCTCCTCGGTAGCGCCGTGCCATGCAAAAACGTTCAGCCCGTCGTGGACCAGTCCTGCGGCAACGTCGTCCTGGGTCGAGAGGGGGTTGCTGCCTGTTATGTACATCTCAGCGCCGCCTGCCGCCAGCACCTTGCAGAGATAGGCGGTCTTGGCTTCAAGGTGAATCGAAAGGGCGACTTTCAGCCCCTTAAAGGGCTGGTCTCTTACAAAATCCTCCTCAATGCTTCTTAACAGCGACATATTCTGCCTTACCCAGTCTATCTTGCGCTTGCCGCTCTCCCAAAGGCTAAGGTCTCTTATCATGCTCATTTTTATCATTCCTTTCGTGTAATTTTATTTACTTTTTAAAAATGTGTTTGTGTGATAAATCAGGATCTATCTTATCACCGGCACAAAAATAAAAGGGATATTTTTTTTAACAGTCCGGTAAAAAACAAGGGCAGACAAGACTGCCTGCCCCGATAAGTATCTCAGATAATGTCATCTTCCTGATTAGGTATATTAAGCTGCTTCTTAGGTACACGCTTGATGGGGTCGTATACCCACTTCTTGCAGGCGTAATCGGCGTCTACAAGACCCTGCTTTTCGCAGAGCACCTTATTACCCTCCTTCGAGCGATTACCGAACATACAGTAAGAACATGAAGGTGAGATCTTGTTACCAAAAAAGCTTTTCTTTGCCATTTTAATATGCAACTCCTTTGCGAAAACTTATAAAAAATATTTGCTGTGAATTTTATATATCATAACATAAAGCAAAACCAGCCGTTTAAAAAGCATTTTTGCAAGGTGTTACGACGCAATGCGGCTCTGACCGCAATAAGCCCTCAATACAAGGCTATGCATATATTATAGCATAATCATTCTGAAAATACTAGACTTTTCTTCAAATTCAGTAAAAAAATCATTAATATTAGACAGATTGACGGCACAAAATTGTTGAAATTAACTAATATTTTGTTAGAAGAAATTACCTCCAATGACTCAGGCAGGAACAGGGGGCTGAGCAGGCGGCAGATAAGGGCTGACAGTGCTGCGTTAACGGGTCTTGTGAGCATAAATGCCCTCAGTCTCAGCTCCTTGCTTTTAAGGCTTATAAGCTGTATTATTATGCAGATACCCCCGAAGGAGCAGGCAGCAGCTGTCACGGGCAGAAGATAGTAAGGTCTGCCGCTAAGCTGTGTAAGGTAGGTTATCTCGATAAAGCTTTTTAAGATGACTATGCCGTTTTCACTGAGCCCTGTGAGGCTGCCTATAATACAAAAAAGCTTTAAAGCCTCTGCGACAGCCAGCAGCGCCGAAGTGAAGATTATCATGGCGCACACGGTAAACAGCGCCCTGCCTGCCGAGGCGACGCAGTCGGTAAAGGTATCTGCGGTGAAGTGCTCCTGTGATACCTCCTGTCTGACGGTAAGTTTTCTGCTCCTGCAAATTATCAGCGCTGTTAAAAGGTTTGAGCTCAGCACGGATAAAAATATCAGAACGCCAATGCTTACATCTGAAAACACGGCAAGCCCCACCGTGCCGGAATAGAATGCAGGACCGCCGCAATAGCAGAACGCCGACAGGCTCTCGGCAGTTTTTTTATCTATCCTGCCCTGCTCCAGCAGACCCGATATAAGCTTTATGCCCACAGGGTAGCCGCCTATGCTGCTCATAAGAAACACGGTGAATAGCCGGGGCGGCAGCCTTAATATGTATTTATAAACAGGGTAAAAGGGCAGAGCTGCCAGCCTTGAAGCTCTGCTGCGTATAAGCATTTGCGACACTGCCATTACTGCAAAAAGTGAGGGTATCACCATATCAAGGCAGCGCACCAAGGCAGCTCTCACCGCCGATGATACCTCTTTTGAATAATACACAAGTGTGATAAGCACAGCTATGGCGATAACAGGTGCAAAAAGGTCTGCAAAGGCTTTTTTCAGCAAATTTATAGTTCTGTTCATTGTTATTCCTCCTTAAAAACAAGTATATGCCGAAGGTAAAAATAATATAATTATATTACAAACAAGCATTATATCTTACATCGGGAGGATAGCTATGAGAAAAATACCTGTGCTGAGCTTTTTCGGGCTTACTAGGGAGCTTATGTATCTGCAGTCTTACATAAGGATAAACGATAACACATCGGCGGTGGTGGAAAACTGCAAACAGATATGCGAATGCACCGATATCTGCGTAAGGCTGTTGACAAACCGCTTTGAGCTGCAAATATGGGGCAGCGGGCTAACGCTTACATCATTTTCGGAAAACGCTGTTGAGATAAGGGGGACTATCGAGCAGGTCAAGCTGGTATCAAGAAGGATAAGGGAGCGTGAGGCATGATATTCGGCGGTGTTTATTACAGGGTGACAGGCGACAGCTTTGTTAAGCTCTACAGAAAAATTTATGATAACGGCATACCTGTCAGAAATATGCAGGAGAAAAACGGCGTGCTCACCCTGGGGCTGAGCTGGGGGTACTGCAAAAGGTTTGAAGAGCTGTGTAAAAGCGAGGGCTGCACTGCCGAAAGGACGACAAAGGTGGGGCTGATAAAGCTTGCAAAGCTCATAAGGTCACGCCCGGGGCTGATAGCAGGGCTGGCAGTGTCCCTGGGGCTTTGGTATTATTACTCTGACGTGGTGCTGACCTTGGAGGTGCAGACTGACAACGAAAAGCTGCGCTCACAGGTAACTTATGCCCTTAAAGAGGAGGGCATAACCCCCGGAACTTATATCCCAGATATAAATTTTACGGTCGCCGAGCGTGAGGTAAAGAAGAAGGTCGGTGATATATCATGGCTGGGTATATCCCGTGAGGGCAGCGGTCTGACGGTGGATATTATAGAGAATATCCCCGCAGCCGAGGGCATAGACCAAGGAATGCCCAGCCACCTCACCGCCTGCGAGAACGGTGTTATCGAAGAGCTGGAGGTGCTGGACGGGCAGGTAAAGCTGGGGGTAGGCTGCGGCGTTGTCAAGGGGGATATAATAGTCAGCGGCGAGATAGTGACCGAAAGCTCACAGTGGATAGACGGCAAGGAGATAGTTGACAGAAAGACCGCCTACGCCAAAAGCATTGGCAAGGTCTACGGCACCTTTGAGCGGCAGATGGTGTTCGAGCAGCCCTTTGAGCAGCTCACCGAGATCAAAACGGGCAGAAAAGAGGACATAAGCTTTATAAACTTTTTCAGTGCGGATATACCCTTGTTTGCAAAGCTCCCCGAGGGCAGCTTTACTGCCGATGAAGAGAGGATATCCCCTACCCTGTTCGGGCTTAGTATGCCCTTTGGGGTCACAAGGATAGAGCTGAGCGAATATGATCTAAAAAACAAAAAGCTCACCGAAGATGAAGCTCTGGAAGAGCTGGGGGACGCAGCATACAGATACGAGCAGAATTTTTTAAAAGACTACACCATAAAGGACAGGCAATGTGTTACCGAAAAGACTGAAAAGGGTATGACCATGACCGTGAGCTACACCCTTTACGGGGTCATCAGCCGTGAGGAAAAGTTCTTTGCACCTGAAATATAGGCAACACCGCACAACCATTGTGCGTCAGATGCGCAGTCAGATTTTTCGTCAG
>CALCRR010000340.1 GCA_937894495.1 uncultured Ruminococcus sp.
GCTGCGGTTTTCGGCGGCTCGGTGGCGGCAGCAAGCCTTAAAAACGGTCTTGACAGCTTAGAGCAGCGCCTTGGCGCAGATATAATTGTTGTGCCAAAGGACGCAGAGGCAAAGGCAGACCTTGAAAATATGCTGCTTTCGGGCACTCCCGGTTATTTTTATATGGATAAGTCGGTGGAGCAGAGCATATCTGCGGTTGACGGCGTTGAGCTGACCTCGCCCCAGTATTTTCTGGTCTCTGCCAATGCCGAGTGCTGCACGGTACAGGTGCAGGTGATAGGCTTTGATGAGGACAGCGACTTTGCCATAAAGCCCTGGCTCAGGCAGAGCTACAGCGGCAGGCTGGGGGAGAACGAGATAATAGTTGGTTCCTCCCTTTCCACCAGAGTGGGTCATACCCTTACCCTTTACGGTGTTGAATGCAAGGCAGTGGGCAAGCTTGACGCCACAGGCACAGGGCTTGATACTGCGATATACACCTCCCCCGACACGGTGCGCAGACTGATACGTGCATCGCAGGAAAAGGGCATAGGCGTGCTTGCAAAGCAAAGTCCCGACGATGTTATATCATCGGTCTACATAAAGGTCAAGGAGGGCTATGACGCAGCCGATGTGGCAGCAGACATTAACCTGGGTATTGACGGTGTTCAGGCAGTGCGCACACGCTCGATGATAACAGGCACCGCCGATAAGCTTTCGGTCATATCGGGCAGCATACATATTCTTATCATCGCCGTGTGGGTACTGGCGGCGGTCATCATGACGGCGGCATTTTCTGTTCTGGCTAGTGTGCGCCGAAAAGAATTTGCAGTTTTGCGAACTATCGGTCTTTGCCGCAGGCAGCTGGGAGAAATAGTTTTTGCCGAGTCGGCAGCCATATGCATTTTTGGCGCAGCAGTGGGAACGGCATTGTCATCAGCAGCGGTTTTCGCTTTCGGCAGACTTATTGAAGAAAAAACAAAGCTGCCTTATCTTGCACCCGACACGGTGGTATCGCTTAAATATCTGATCCTTTCCTGTGGGGCAGTGCTGGTGACAGGCACAGTCTCGTCAGTATGGTCAGCCTACAGGCTCAGCCATGTTGATACGGGAAAAATTCTCAGGGAGGGTGATTGAAATGCGCATTACCGCAAAGGGCATTTCCAAAAGCTACACCAGACGCAGCCGAACAATAGATGCGCTGAAAAGCGCCGATATTGAGCTTAAAAGCGGCAGCCTTACAGTTATCTTCGGGCGCTCGGGCAGTGGAAAGACTACCCTTATGAACATTCTCTCAGGGCTGTTAAAGCCCGGGACAGGCAGCGTGTTTTTTGATGATACAGACATCTACTCCCTGACCGATAAAGAGCTTTCATTGCTGCGCAGCAGAGAGATAGGCTATGTTCCCCAGGGGCATAGCGGACTATCGACCCTTACCGTCAGGGAAAATATCCTGCTGCCTGCGGCGGTGGTCAGAAACGAAAACGCCCCCGAAAAAGCTGATGAACTGATGAAAAGGTTCGGCTTGGCTGAGCTTTCATCTGCTTATCCTGAAGAGCTTTCGGGCGGTGAGCTAAGGCGGCTCGCTATCGCCAGAGCGCTTATCAATTCGCCCCATGCAGTTTTCGCCGACGAGCCGACAAACGACCTTGACGATGAAAACACCCGACTTGTTTTCCGGCTGCTGAAAAACACAGCAGAAGAGGGAGCGGCTGTGATAGTAG
>CALCRR010000341.1 GCA_937894495.1 uncultured Ruminococcus sp.
AACAAAAATATCTCAAAAATCCGCGTATCAGTTTAGTGTCAACACACCCTAGTTTAAAATGCCTGTGGGCAATTTGTTTAGAGTTATATTATAGCACATAAGCCGAAAAATGTAAAGATGTTCTCTTCCCCCACCTACCGCACTTTTGTGGAGGACTCGATATCCTGCTGTTCACACAAAAGTACGATAGGTGGGGGAGGTACCCCGTCCGGTGAGGACAGGTGGGGGTAATAAAAAATTCTAAAAAATTATGGTAAAAGGACTTGTAATTTTATCGGAATTAGTGTATAATAAATTATAGTTGTGATATTTTTTGTTTTTAAGGAGTTTTTTTATGAGTGATCTACATATTCTGGCAGCGCAGACTCTTGCCAGCACTATCCCGCCCGATGAAAAGGACCTGGGAGCAGGCACTGTGGCATCGGTGGTCATCACGGGTATTTCCGTGGTGTTTATCGGACTTATAATATTGATACTGCTGGTAACACTTTACGGCAAGATATTCGAGGCGATAAATAAAAAGGCGGACGAAAAGGCTAAGGCTGCCGCCGAGGAGGCTGCAAGGCAGAAGGCTGCCGAGGCTGCAAAGACCGCTAAGCAGACAAAGTCCGAGCCTGCCGCACCTGCGGTGGAGGACGGCATCGAGGAGGAAACGGTGGCGGTCATCATGGCGGCTATATCGGCTATGTATGCCTCAACAGGCAAGAAAGCGGTGCTGAAAAGCGTGAAAACTGCCAAGCCGCAGAGGTCGGCATGGGCTGCTGCAGGCATTGCAGAGAACACAAGACCCTTTTAAGCAGGCGTTTAAAGTCGGCTCATAAGGGCAGGGCATCATTTCTTGAAAGGACCGTGATCGTTAAATGTCAATTATAAATTCGTTTCTTGATACTCTGGCTGCGCTGGCTTCTGAGTCGGGCTTTGCAGGTCTGATACAGGGCGACGGCTGGAAAAATATAATAATGATACTTATATCCTTTGTGTTTATGTATCTTGCGGTGGCAAAGGGGTTTGAGCCGCTGCTGCTTCTTCCTATCTCATTCGGTATGCTGCTTACCAACCTGCCCTTTGCAGATATGTATCACCCTGAGTTCTGGGATTATCTGACAAGGACCGAGATCGACCCTGCCACGGGCAAGGAGATACTCAACGACCATTATTTAGACTACGGCTACATACTGCGGCACGGCGGACTGCTGGATATATTGTATCTGGGCGTTAAGCTGCAGGTCTACCCGCCACTGATATTCTTAGGCATAGGCGCTATGACCGACTTTGGTCCGCTGATAGCCAGCCCCAGGAGCTTTTTGCTGGGTGCGGCTGCACAGGGCGGAATATTCTTCACCTTTGTGGGCGCTGCGGTGCTGGGTCTGAGTGCTGCCGACTGCGCATCTATCGCTATCATAGGCGGTGCGGACGGTCCTACATCTATCTTCGTATCATCAAGGCTGCTGACAGTCAACAGCTCAAACTCGGTAGGTACTATCGCACTGGCTGCGTACACCTACATGGCGCTGGTGCCTATCATTCAGCCGCCTATAATGAGGGCTCTTACAACCAAGAAGGAGCGCTCGGTAGTAATGGGACAGCTGAGGCAGGTATCAAGGCTTGAAAAGCTGATATTCCCTGTGCTGGTAACGCTGGTCATCGCACTGATGATACCCTCTGCTGCACCGCTGGTAGGTATGCTGATGTTCGGCAACCTGCTTAAAGAGAGCGGCGCCTGCGACAGACTTGTAAAGACAGCTCAGAACGAGCTTATGAACATAATCACCATTTTTCTTGGCATAACCGTTGGTGCTACCACACAGGCTGACAAGGTTATAAGCCTTGACTTCGGCAAGGTAATGCTGCTGGGCGTTATCGCATTCTCGCTGGGCACTGCCTGCGGAGTGCTGCTGGGCAAGCTCATGTATATCCTTTCGGGCAAAAAGATCAATCCCCTTATCGGCTCGGCAGGAGTTTCGGCTGTGCCTATGGCTGCAAGAATTTCCCAGAAGGTGGGTCAGGAGGAAGTACCTACCAACTATCTGCTTATGCACGCAATGGGACCAAACGTTGCAGGTGTTATCGGCTCGGCGGTAGCCGCAGGCGTACTGCTTGCGATAGTCAAGTAACGATATTTTCAAAGCCGGCAAGGCAATACAGTCTTGTCGGCTTTATTGGTCCTCACCGGACGGGGTGTTTCCCCCACCTGCCGCACTATTGTGGAGTGGGCGAGATATCGAGTCCTCCCCGGAGGGGAGGGAAAGCCTTTGTGGCTGCTAGTATTTTGACGGCTGCGCCAACCTTGGGAAAAAGTGTATTTGTGCGTCTTACCGCATAATTTTGCAAACCATTTTCTTACCTCTTACTTCTTACATCTTACTTCTAAAAGCCACTAGCACTCTAATGACTAGCGGCTAGCAGGGTAAATGTTGACTTTGTGCGCTGTACTGTATTTGATCAAATTTAATTTCGCCCCATTAAAACCGTGTGGAGGTTTTCAGGAATTTTGCATTTGTGAGTTTCAATACATTATTGTGTAAACCCGTTTTCTAGCCGCTAGTTCTCTGATACCTAGCGACTAGCAGGCTAACCTTGTAAACGAGTTTTTGTGCGGCTTACCGCATAATTTGGTAAAACGGATCTCTTGCTTCTTGCCTCTTGCTTCTAGAGGCTTAGTGGGGGAGAAATACCGTGTTCGTTTAGGACAGATGAGGAATAGATATGATAGTTAAGATAGAACACCTTTATAAATATTTTAACGGCGAGGCGCTGCTCAGGGATATAAACCTTACCATTGAGGACCGTGAAGCTGTGGGGCTTGTGGGGGTCAATGGGTGCGGCAAGTCTACGCTGCTTAACATAATATCGGGGGATATGGGGTTTGATAAGACCCCTGACGGGCTGGGCTCGGCGGAGACAGCGTCGGGCGCTAAGATAGGCTTTTTAAGGCAGAACAGCGGTCTTGAAAGCTCAGCTACCATTGACGAAGAGCTGCACAAGGCTTTTGAAAAGCTGCTTGAAGCCAGAGCTAAGATGGACAGGCTGGAGCAGGAGATGACCAAGCTCAGCGGCGCAGACCTTGAAGTGGTCAGCGCAGAGTATTCTGAGCTGGCTGCGTTTTTTGAAGCCAATGACGGCTACAGGATAGACGTTAAGATAAAACAGATACTAAACGGCATGGGTTTTGGCGATGTTCCCGCTGACAGGGTCATAGCGACACTTTCGGGCGGAGAAAAAACCAGGCTGGCGCTGGCAAAGCTGCTGCTGGAGGAGCCCGACCTGCTCATACTGGACGAGCCCACCAACCACCTGGATATGAACACCCTGATGTGGCTGGAGGATTACCTGAAGGGTTATAAAGGCTCAATACTGGTGGTCAGCCACGACAGGTATTTTTTAAATAAGGTATGCACACGTATCTGCGAGATAGAGCTGGGCAGGCTGACCTCATACAAAGGGGGATACACCGCCTTTACCGTGCAGAAAAAGATGAACGCCGAGCGTCAGCTGAAGGAGTGGGAGGCGCAGCAGGAGGAGATACGCAAGCTGGAGGACTATGTTGTGCGCAACAAGACCAGAGCTTCCACGGCGAAAATGGCGAAGTCGAGACAGCATATGCTGGACCGCATGGAGCGTGTGGAAAAGCCGCTTATGTTCACAAGACCCCCTAAAATAAAGCTGGAATATGATATTGAGCCCACCAAGGATATCGTCAAGGTGGTTAACTGCCCGCTGACGGTGGGTGAGGGGGAGAACAGAAAGACCCTTATAAAAAGCCTTGATCTGCACATTCGCAGGGGTGAGCACGCTGCAATTATCGGCGCCAACGGTATCGGCAAGACCTCGATACTGCGGCTTATACAGGGCATGATACCCCACGAGGGGGGCAATATCACCTGGGGCGGCAATGTCAAGACAGCGTATTTTGAGCAGGAGCACAGCATACTGCACCCCAGCAGCACTGCGCTGGACGAGCTGCTGGACCGTTTCCCGAGAATGACCCCTGAGGAGGCAAGGCGGTCGCTGGGGTCGGTGCTGATGACGGGGGAGGACGTTTTCAAGCCCGTTTCGGTGCTCAGCGGCGGTGAGAGGGCTAAGCTCTGCTTTGCGATAATGGCGAACACAAGGGGCAATGTGCTGATACTTGACGAGCCCACCAACCACCTTGACCTTAACACCAAGGAGGTGCTGGAGGACGCACTGGCGGAGTTCGGGGGTACTATCATACTGGTATCCCACGACAGATATCTGCTAAACAAGGTGGCTGACCGCATAATAGAGGTGAAGCCCGACGAGGTGAACTGCTATGAGGGCGGCTTTGACGATTATTCGCAGAAGGTGAGAGAGCAGGCGCAGTCGGCGGCTGAGCGTGAAGCCAGGGAGAAAAGGGCGCTGGAGGCTGAGGAGCTCAGGCAGAAAAAAGAGGCGACCTACCGCTCAAAGGAGCAGAGGGCTTTTGAAGCCAAAATGCGAAACCGCCTGAGAGAGCTGGAGCAGGAGATAGAGGACACCGAGGTGAAGATTTTTAACCTGGAGCAGGAGATAGCCGACCCCGAGGTAGTCGCAAACTACGGCATAATGAGCGAAAAATGCAGTGAGCTGGAGCTTTGCAGGGCGCAGCTTGAGGAAAAAATGGACGAATGGGCTATGCTGGCAGACCGATTTTAGTAAAATAAAAGCAGGGGCTATTGAAAAACGTAAAAATATGTGGTATAATAAAGCCATAGCCCGTGCTTGACGCACGGTCTGCAGAGCTAAAGCTCTGCTTGCAGGCTTTTCGCCTGCGGCTTTAAGGAGCTGAATTTGTAGTTATATGAATAAAATGAGTATTTTTGAAAGCAAGTTTGTTGCAGAGAAAGATTTTAAATGTGATAAAAAAACCGCCTGCTGTTTTACAGGGCACAGACGCAAGGACCTGCCGTTTAAGGGCGATATGTACGAGGCAGGCATGAAAAGACTGTGGAGCGTGCTGACCATGTATATCGGTAAAGCCTATGAAGATGGCTACAGGACCTTTATATGCGGTATGGCAGAAGGCATAGACCTTTTGTGCGCCCAGATAGTCAACGAAATGAAAAAAACGGGCAGGTTTGAGGATATGCGCCTGGTGGGTGCTCTGCCCTATAAAGAGCATTATACAGAGATAAAAAAAGGAATGGACCGTTATATGTATTCCATGATGCTGGAATGCTGCGATGAGCTGGTATGCGTGAGTGTCAAAAGCGACAAGGAAAGATACCGCAGGAGGAATAAGTTCATGGTGGATAATTCCTCTATGCTCATAGCGGTCATAAAACACAAGGAAAAAGGGTCGGGCTCACTGATGACCATTAATATGGCACGCAAGGCAGGTCTTATGATAACAGCTATCAAACTGGACGAGTCTGCCGAAGCATATGGGGATATGGCAGACGGCGAGCAGCATCAAGCCTGGTCTGTACAGGGATAAAAAGGAGCACTGATTATGGCAGCAGCTAAAAAGAAGAAAAAAAGAAGATCACAGGCGCCTGTTGCGCTGGTGTATTTTGTTACGGTAATAATTTTTATGGCATTGCTGGCTATGCTGGCGGTGTATCTGTTAAAGCAGTTCAACGTTATCGGGCAGGATAAGGACAAGGAGGAGGCTGTGACCACCCCCGTGTTCACCGAGCTTTTTGCAAGGGTGAACAGCAAGGGCGTGCTTTCGGATATGGCGGTCATGAGAATATCTCCCGACGAGCAGAACATACTGATAATACCCATATCCTCAATGACCCTGAGCACCAAGGAGCCGGGCAAGAACATGAGAGATGTTTACAGCGAGACGGGTATGCCGGGTGTAAAATCTGCGGTGCAGGATACCTTTGGCATTGCTATAGATAACTACGCTACGCTGACTAACGAAGCCTTTGAGCGAGTGGCGGACGTTTTCGGCGGCATAACCTATACGGCGCCTGAGGAGCTTTATTATCTGTCGCAGGATAATGACGAGAACGATATATCTATAGTAAAGGGCGAGCTTGTTAACCTCAGCGGCAGGCAGATAAGGCTTTTGACACAGTACCCTGTGTTTTCAAACGGCAAGCAGGGCAATAATGAATTTCTGGGCGTTGCGCTGGAGTCGCTGCTGAACAACGCTTTTCAGGTATCGAATATCACCCTTGACAACCTTGATAATATCTATGAGATAATAACCGCTAACAGCGATACGGATATAACCACCGACAATTACAAGCTGATGAAGTCTTATTTAAAGCAGATGCTTTCGGCAGGACTTACACCTGCGGAGGCGCTTTGCCCCCAGGGCACCTGGGGCGAGGACGGAAACTTTGAGGTATCGGCAGACTTCAAGGCGCAGCTGAGAGAGAGGGTATCCCAGGACGTTGACAATGCCCAGGGCGAAACTGTTGCAGACGAGGACGAGCTCAACAGGATAGCCCAGACCGAGACCGCTGCCGAGACCGCAGCACCTGCCGAGACGGCGGAGTGATCTTGTGAGAACACAGGCTTTTAAACTATAATTCCCGTGGAGTGTGTGATATGAAGCTAATGGTGATAATACTGAATAAAACAGAGGTACTTGAATATCTTCTGGAGGGTCTGTCGGCGGCAGGCATCGGAGGAGCAACTATCATACAGTCATCGGGACTTGCAATGACGCTGCAGAAGATGAACTCCAGCTTTCTCAGCGCTTCGATAAGAAGTATGCTCACAGGCGAGGAGGAGGACAACCGCACTATACTTTCGGTAATAAACGATGACCAGCTGGACACGGTGCGCAGAGTGGTCTACAATACCGTGGGAGATCTTTCTCAGCCAAACACGGGTATAATGTTCACAGTGCCCCTTGATTTTGTGGAGGGCAGACGCAAGCGGAGACTGCCCGAATACGGCGGACAAAAGGACGAGCAGAAAGTCGAGGAGGACAGCAGCGGCAAGGCGGATAAGAAGGATAAAAAGAAGAAATAAAAGGCGAGTTTACAGAATATTTACAATTTGTACTGCAAATGTTTCATTTCTTTCTTTAAAAACCTTTGATTTTGCTTGAAAAAATCTGCCGCTTGTGGTATAATAACTACAATAGGCTTTTACGAAAGACTGGAACTTGACTTCCGGTCTTTTGTGTTTGTATGGGAAGTCGCTTTTATAATTCATAATTATGGTGAGCTCTGCGGACGCTGCGTCTGTGTGAAGTGAGTGCAGACATGAAAAGCCAAACGGAAACGAGGGTAAAGGGGAGTCTTACTTCTTACCTCTTACCTCTGACATCTAAAAGGGGGCATATTATGGCAAGCAAGAGCGGTAATAAAAAGGACCGCATGAGTACGGTGGAAAGGGTCACTAAGCTGGCACAGCCGCTGGCTGACGAGCTGGGGCTTTTTCTGTGGGACGTCAGGTTTGAAAAGGAGGGAGCTACCAAGTATCTCAGGGTGCTGATAGACAAGGACGGCGGAGTTACCATGAACGACTGCGAAGCCTTTGCAAGACCCTTCAACAAGATACTTGACGAGGAGGACCCCATACCCGAGAGCTATGTGTTTGAGTGCGGCAGCCCGGGGCTGGGCAGAGAGCTGAGAAAGCCCGTACACTTTGAGGTGTGCATAGGCGACACGGTAAGGGTAAGGCTGATACGCCCCGATGAAAACGGCGAGAGAGAGTTTATCGTGGGGCTTGTGGGCTATGACGACAAGGAGAAGATAATTGCCTGCCAGACCCTGGATGAAAACGGCGACGGTGTGGCTAACGTTCAGTTCAAGCTCAGCGACTGCGCCTTTGTAAAGCTCTATGACGATTACGATCTGGAGGACGAGATAAAGGCGGCAGAGCTTTGAGATTTAATTCATAATTTATAATTCATAATTCATAATTATGGTATCGCCCGAGGGCGATGATATCTTTTTGGACGCTGCGCTTCGCTTGCGTTTTATATAAGTAAGTTTTTAAAAATCAAAATAACAAAAATCAATAGACGGTAAGGACACAAAGTGAGAGAAATGCGCAAATGTATGTAAGCACATATCTTGCCTCTTGCTTCCGGTCTCTTGCCTCTAGACGGGAAGGAATGGTCAAGAAAAATGAACGATCAGTTTTTTAAGGCATTGGAGGACCTGTCGAGCGAGAACGACATCGACAGAGAGGTGCTTATCGAGAAGATAAAGGACGGCATAACTAAGGCGATAAAGAAGGAGAACCCTGAGTGCGAGCATATCAGGGTGGATATCGACCCCGATACGGGCAAGCTGGAGATGTGTATACTTAAAGAGGTCATGGAGGTAATGTTCGTTGATGACCCCGAGAACGAGATATACATCGGCGAGGCGCAGACCTATGACCCCGATATAAAGGTGGGCGACTGGGTGGAGATACCTGTAAACCCCACCAAGATAGGCAGAGTTGCGGCGCAGAACGCCAAGCAGTCCATAAAGCACGATATCAAGGATTTTGAGAGAAACAAGCTTATCGAGCAGTATAAGGACAAGGAGCATGAGATAGTTTCGGCTACCGTTCAGAAGGTTGAGCCTGCTACGGGCAATGCGGTGATAACTATCGACAAGAACGAGCATTACTTCTACCGCAACGAGCAGATACCCGGCGAGGTGCTCAAAGAGGGCGACATCATCAAGGTGTATATCGTGAGCCTTGGCGGTACCGAGAGAAAGCAGCCTGTTGTTAAGCTTTCGAGAACTCACAAGGATATGGTTAAGAGACTTTTTGAGCTTGAAGTGCCCGAGATAGCCGACGGCACTGTGGAGATAAAGGCTATATCCAGGATAGAGGGCGTAAGAAGCAAGATAGCTGTGTGGAGCAAGGATAAGAACGTTGACGCCGTGGGCGCCTGCATAGGTCCCAGAAAGTCCAGGATATCATCTGTTGTCAGCGAGCTTAAGGGCGAGAAGATAGACGTTATCAACTGGTGCGAGGACGAGGCTGAGTTCATAGCAAAGGCGCTTGCCCCTGCCGATGTGCTTGACGTTGAGATACTGGAGCCCGAATACAGGGTAGAGCAGAAGGGCGAGGAGCAGGAGATAAAGAAAGTAATAAGAAAGTGCAGAGTTGTTGTGCCTAACAACCAGTTCTCTCTTGCTATCGGCAATAAGGGTCAGAACGCTAAGCTGGCTGCGGGACTCACAGGCTATAAGATAGACATTGTTCCCGAGAACGCCCCTGAGCCGCGGGAAGACGCTGAGTGATAATATGAAAACTAAAAAAATACCTTTGAGAATGTGCCTTGGCTGCAATGAGATGAAGCCTAAAAAGGAGCTTGTAAGGGTGGTCCGTTCCAAGGAGGGGGAGATATCCCTTGACCCTACAGGCAAAAAGGCAGGCAGAGGAGCATATATCTGCAAGGACGCACAGTGCCTTAAAAAAGCAAGAAAGGCAAGGCGGCTTGAAAAAAGCTTCTCATGCAGCATAAGCGATGAGATATATGACCGTCTGGAGGAGGAGCTTGCAGATGAGCAGTAAAACAGGTCTGCTTTCCATGTGCAGAAAAGCAGGGCGAATGGTAATGGGCATGGATATGGTGAAGGACGCCTGCAGCACAGGTGCGGCTAAGGCTGTGTTCACCGCCAGCGATTTTTCGCCCAAGTCTTTAAAGGAGATAAGGTTTGTATGCTGCAGATACGGCGTAAAGCTTTACGCACTGGGTCTCACTATGGACGAGATAGCTGAGGGTGTGGGCAAGCGCTCGGGCGCTGTTGCCATTACCGACGCGGGCTTTGCGAGATCCTGCGCCAAGGGACTTGAAGAGATAAAAATAGATGAAAATGAATTTTTCGGATAAATATGATATATGATTTGAAAACAGGAGAAATTGAGAATTTTTAAAGGAGGATCATATAGCCTATGAGTACAAAGACTACAAAATCCAAGATCAAGCTTAACGAGCTGGCAAAGGATCTTAAGCTTGCCAACAATGATATAATAGCCTGCCTGGAGGGTCTGGACGGTCAGACCAGAAAGACCCAGACTGCCCTTACTCCTGAGGAGCTTTCATACGTGTTTGAGTATTTTACGCAGAATAATCAGGTGGAGAGCTTTAACGAGTATTTTGCCAATAACGTAAGACCTGCACAGGAGGAGCCGAAGGCTGAGAAGAAAGCTGCCAAGGCTGAAAAAGCTGAAAAGGCTGACAAGACCGAAAAGGCTGCAAAGGAAGAAAAGCCCGTTAAGGAAGAGGCAAAGACCGAGCCTGCAAAGGAGACCGAGGTAAAGGCTGAAAAGCCTGCCGAGACCGCAAAGCCCGAGGGCGACGCAAAGGCTACCAAAAAGGAAAAGAGCAAAAAGCAGGAGAAGAAGGAAGCCAAGAAGAAAAAGGAGCACGGCGTTAAAACACAGCTGGGCGGCGGCGCTTCCTTCGGTGATGATGACAAGGGCTATACTATCTCCGATGACTCAAACAGCTATCAGGACACAAGCTCCAGAAGAACTGTTGATACAAGAGGCAGCTATATCGAGCTGGATAAGTATAACGAGAGATATGATAACCTTGCAACCAGCAAGCAGGGCAACAAAAACGATAACTTCCGCAAGAAGCAGAAGATCAACCAGAAGTCGCAGCAGTACAAAAAGCAGCAGCACTCTCACAAGAGGGAGAGCGAGCAGGATAAGCTGAACAGACTGGCTCTTGAAAAGGCAAGAAAGCAGCAGCTCAAGGTAATGATACCCGACGAGATAGTTGTATCTGAGCTGGCAAGCAGGCTTAAAGTTACGGCTACAGAGGTCATCAAAAAGCTTATGGGTCTGGGCGTTTTTGCGTCTATCAACGAGGTAGTTGACTTCGACACGGCTTCACTGGTGGCTGAGGAGCTGGGTGCCAAGGTAGAAAAGGAAGTACACATAACCATTGAGGAAAGACTTATCGAGGACGAGGAGGACGACCCCGCTGCACTGGAGGAGCGCTGCCCTGTAGTTGTTGTTATGGGTCACGTCGATCACGGTAAGACATCTATACTTGACAGGATAAGACACGCAAACGTTGCCGAGGGCGAAGCAGGCGGTATCACACAGCATATCGGCGCTTATCAGGTAAGAGTGGGCGACCAGAAGATAACATTTCTGGATACCCCCGGTCACGAGGCATTTACATCAATGAGAGCAAGAGGCGCTAACATCACCGATATCGCTATACTGGTAGTTGCGGCAGACGACGGCATAATGCCCCAGACTGTTGAGTCTATCAACCATGCCAAGGCGGCAGGGGTATCTGTGATAGTTGCCATAAATAAAATGGATAAAGAGGGCGCTGACCCCGACAGAGTAAAGCAGCAGCTCACCGAGCATGAGCTTGTTGTTGAGGAATGGGGCGGCGACGTTATCGCTGTGCCTGTGTCTGCTAAAACGGGCATGGGTATCGACGAGCTGCTTGAAAACGTGCTGCTGGTGTCTGAGGTAAGAGAGCTGAAAGCCAACCCCAACAGGCTGGCAAAGGGCGCTGTTATCGAAGCAAGGCTGGATAAGGGTAAGGGACCTGTGGCTACACTTCTGGTGCAGAACGGTACCCTTAAAGCAGGCGATGTTATCATTGCAGGCACATCTGTGGGCAGGATAAGGACAATGACCGACTACCACGGCAAGCCCATAACCAAGGCTGGACCCTCTACACCTGTTGAGATAACAGGTCTGGGCGAGGTGCCCACCGCAGGCGAGACCTTCAACGCAGTTGAGGACGAGAAGCTGGCAAGAGAGCTGGTTGAGCAGAGAAAGCATGAGGCTAAGGAGGACGAGTTCAGGCAGTACCAGAAGGTAACTCTGGATAACCTGTTCGCACATATCTCCGAGGGCGAGATGAAGGAGCTGCCTATCATAGTAAAGGCAGACGTTCAGGGCTCAGTTGAAGCTGTAAAGCAGTCGCTGGAGAAGATATCCAACGAGGAAGTAAGGGTAAAGGTAATACACGGTGCAGTCGGTGCGGTGAACGAGAGCGATGTTATGCTGGCTAACGCATCTAACGCTATCATAGTCGGCTTTAACGTTAGACCCGACCCCGTTGCAAAGGCAAATGCCGAGCAGAGCGGTGTGGATATCAGACTTTACAGGATAATCTACGATGCTATAGAAGAGATAACCGACGCTATGAAGGGTATGCTGGCGCCTAAGTTCAGAGAGGTGGAGACTGCCCGTGTGGAGGTAAGACAGGTCTACAAGATATCAAACGTTGGCACAGTTGCAGGCTCATATGTGCTTGACGGCAAGGTGGGCAGAAACGATCTTATCAGAGTAGTAAGAGACGGCATTATCATAGCAGACGACAAGATGAGCAGCCTGAAGAGGTTCAAGGACGATGCCAAGGAGGTATCGGAGGGCTACGAGTGCGGTATCACTCTGGAGAAGTTCTCGGATATCAAGGAGGGCGACATCTTTGAGGCTTATGTTATGGAGGAGTACAGGGAATAATCCATAATTATCGGTCAGGCTTGTAAGAAAGGGGAAGAAGTATGTATTCACGCAGAGTCGTGCTGTCGATAGTTACTGCGGCAGTCATGCTGGCTGCAGGCTGCGGCAGGGTCGATGAAGATAAGGGCTCGGCAAAGGCGGCACCCGACAGTGGGACTTCATCGGCTGCGGCAGGTGAAGAAGCTTCCCATAAGGATATAGCGGACGATGTGCACCTTGAAGCCGCAAGGCAGGTAATAAGCGAGTTTTATGCCTGCGTGAGCGAGGGCAGGTATTCGGACATGAGCGCCCTTTGCAGCGAAAGCTTAGCGAAATATTACGGCTATGACGAGATGGAGGACGGCGAGAATATTTCTCAGGTGAGCGTTGAGTTTTCCGAGGAGGATAAAGCTGTTGTCACCGATATTGACGGCGGTACTCTGGCAGTGTGGCTAGTCTCGATACAGAACGAGGACGCAAGCCCCACCGACTGCTACATGGCTGTAAAATATGAAAACGGCGAATACAGGATAAACGATATTGCATATTATACCGAGGACGGCAGTGCAGAAAAATTTGTTGACGAAAAGCTCAAGGAAAACGCCGAGCATTATCTGCTGATGCTGCTTATGGGAGCTGCGTCTGTTCAGATGAAAACGCAGGAAGAGTACAATGTTTTAGCCGACGGTGAGCTTTATCCCGACGGCGAGTATAAAAGCGGCGACGGCAGCAAATTTATTGAAGCAGTGGAAAGCGAAGCAGAGACGTTTTTCGGCGACGACAGCGGCTACGGCGACAAGACCGCCAAGGAGTATATGGATAAAGCGGACAGCGTTGAATACACCATAATCATAGAGGACGGCACCGTGGTAAGGGGCACTGTAAAGGCAACGGCAGGCGAAAGGGTCTGCGAGGTGACGCTGCCCGAATAAGAAACAGGGATAAGAAAAAGTTGTCCGCAGGGCGCACAAAGCTCTTGTCTCTGAAAGTGTAAACATGATCGTGACCAGAAGGAGGGAGCATTTTTATGGCAAGCCATAAGGCAGGACGAATGAGCGAGGATATAAGAAGAATAATCTCGGGCAAGATGAAGGACCTTAAAGACCCCAGGATAGGCGGCGGAGAGTTCCTTACGGTGGTAAGGTGCGACGTTGCAAAGGACGGCTCTTACTGCAAGGTATATATATCGAGCTTTAAGGGGCTTGACGAAGCAAAGAAAGCCGTCAAGGGCTTTGAGTCTGCAACGGGATACCTTAAAAGAGAGATATCAAACGTTATGGGGCTGAAAAAATGCCCCGAGCTTAAATTTATTGCCGATGACTCCATAGAGCACTCGGCACAGATAACCAAAAGGCTTAAAGAATTAGTAAATAATGAGGAAAATGATAATTCATAATTGTCCTCACCGGACGGGGTATTTCCCCCACCTATGCCTCTAGAAGCAAGAAGCAAGAGGCAAGAAGCAAGAGTCCTCTTTACAGACTTTGTGAGGTTAGAAAATTTCTTGCCTCTTGCCTCTGACATCTTGCCTCTAGTGGGAGGGGG
>CALCRR010000342.1 GCA_937894495.1 uncultured Ruminococcus sp.
GATATCTGCGCTCAGACCGCCGTCAAAGCGGTAGGCAAGGCTCGTCACGGGTATGCTGCACCCGGCACCCGACTCGCTTTTGTAAGTCAGCGTATCGCCGATATCAAATCGGGGGTCCCCCAGGCGCATATACATCTGCGCTGTGTACCAGGTGTAGTTTTTTATCTGGGTGAATATCGAGCGCAGCAGGTCGGCGGTCATAAACGGATTTTCAAATTCTAAGACCCTTCCCCCCGACATTCTGCCGAAGCTGAGGGTAGTGCTGTCATCGACTCTGCACACCACGCCCACGATAGTGTTGGGCTTTTCCGACAGGGTGGGCAGGTCGATGGTATCGGGGTCAAGGGTCTTGACAGGGCGGCTGTACCACCTGCGGTCGTATTTGCCGAAGCGGTCAACGCAGCCGAACTGCCCGTGCGCCGACGCCACCCAGCTGAGTATCTGTCGGCAGCTGCTGCCCTCGGGTATCTGCGAGGGGTAAACAAAGAAGTCAAAGCTTGCGGTCACAAGAGAAAGTCCCTGTGATGTCAGCAGAGCTCTGCCCTCACTGTCGCAAAGCTCCCCCGAGCCGCCGCCGAGAGCCTCGCTCTCCAGCCCCAGCTGAGAGAGTGCAGCCTGCTCCAGCTCTGCAGCCCTCATGCCCGTGGGCGGCACCGCCGACTTATCAAAGGTCTTGTCCGCAAAATAGAGCTTATCATACAGGGTGAGCTCCCACAGCTCGCCGTTACGCAGAGCCTTGACCACCGTGAAAACGCCCATAGGGATAAGCTCCCCCTCCAGTATCTCTGCAAGGTATGGTATCTGGTCGACCTTTAGGTGGGAGAGGTATTCGTGGGTGTAGGGGGTGAGGGTGGAGTAGGTGGTGAGACTTCCCGGCTCGGCGAGGTAAAAGCTCATTTTCAGCTCCTTGCCCAGCCAGCTGCTGTCAGCGCCGTACACCTTAACGTTCCAGCCTGCGGCGCACACTGCCCCCAGCTCAATATCCTCTGCATCGGCGGTAGACTGCGCTGTGCTCCGGGCGTCCATTACAGCCTCACCCGTTACCGTCTCGCCGTCCTCGGTCTCTATCCATACACGCCAGGTGCGGCATAGGCTCTCTATGCGCCTTACCACCGCTTCGTTCTGTATCGTCAGCATCTTTATCCTCCTATTGCTCTATGAGGTCCACAGACACGCCTTTGCAAAACTGCCTGTTTTCGTCCCAGCCCCAGACCTCGTAGGACGGTGTGCCTGCGTAGACATTGTAGGTCTTGTACTCAAACTCCTCGTTCAGCAGAGATATCTGAAAAAACGTTCTGTCGATGTTTGAGATAAAGCTGTTTATCAGCCCGATCTCCTCGGGGGTAAGGTGATACCAGGTGAGAGAAATGGTCTTTTTAATGGCGCGGATATCACCCACCATAATGCAGCTGCTGCTCCGCCCTGCGTTCTCCGACCATATCTTTTCATTGCCGAATTTCACCTCGGCAGGCTGAGCCACCTCTATGCCGCCAAAGCTCATTTTCTGTGTCATGCTTTACCTCCTATGCTTTGAGCGGCGACCTGCCGTTAGCCTTAGTCTGATCGTTAATGTAGTTCACCGAGGTCTGCCCTACGACCTTGCCGTCAAGCACCACCTGCACTATCATCGGCTGACCGCCCCCGGGTCTGCCCGTGCCGTCAAGCGCCGCCAGTGCCTCCATCACCGCCTGCCTGATGGTGCTCAGGGGCGATACTACCTCAGCTTCACGCTTATTATCGCCCAGTATTGCCAGAAATTCGCCGTAGTTGGCAGGGACCACGGTGCCTGCGGCGAGCCTTGGTATCTCGGGGATATCAAAGCCGAATGTTCCTCCGCCTATGCCCGGTATCCAGTCGGGGATATCAAAGCTTATGGAATTTATGCCATAGATCAGATTATCGTTTATCAGGTCGATCATCCAGTTGATCTTATCCTTGATACCGTCCTTGATGCCGTCCCATATCCCAAGTATCGTTTCCTTTATGTCACCAAAGAAGCTGCTTACACCTGAGAAGGCTGATTTTACATTATCCCATGCACCCTCGAACTTTTCCTTGAACCAGGTCTTTACATTTGAAAACGCATCTTTGATATCTTTCCAGCGCTTGGTGAACCAGCTGCCGATCAGCAGGAAGGGCAGCTTGATATTTGAAGCAGCGCTGCCAAACTTATCCTTGAACCAGGTCGCCGCATTTGAAAATGCACCTGTTATATCGTTCCAGCGGTCTTTGAACCATGTTCCGATACCTGTAAAGGCTGCTTTTATGTTTTCAGCGGCTGTGCTGAATTTCTCGCTGAACCAGGTCGCCGCACCCGAGAACACCTCTTTTATATCTGCCCAGCGGTCGGAGAACCACTTGCCGATGTTATAAAAGGCATTTTTTATCTTGGCTGCTGCACTGTCAAATTTTTCTTTGAACCAGCTCGCAGCAGCTTTGAAAGCATTTGTAATATCCTTATAACGGTCGGCAAACCATTTCCCGATATTGAAAAATACGCTCTTGATACCATCGACAGCAGTCTTGAACTTTTCCTTGAACCAGTCTCCGACGCTTGCGAACACGTCTTTGATGACCTCATACTGTTCTTTGAACCAGTCAGGGATCCCTGTGAAGAATTCCTTTATCTCTTCCCATTTTTCCTTGACCCATTCGGGAAGCTCAGAAAGCGCCATTATTATAGTGCCGCCGACCTCTTCCCAGAACGCAGTCCACTTCTCGCCAAACCAGCCTGCGTTTAGAAACTCCTCGATATCCTCAGTACAGCTTTCTATCCAGCCGCTGATAAAACCGAAAAGACCGCCGTCCTGCTCTATGACTTCGGATATCTCGCTCCAGTGCTTACTTATCTCATTGATCGAGTATACCCAGCCCGCAATGCCTGCAACTATAACGCCGACAGTTACATTCAGCCCCGCCAAAGTACCTACTGCTGCTTTGAGATCTGTGAGCAGTGCGGCAAGACCTCCTGCCTTGGCTGCTGCGTTCAAGCCAAGTACAGCTGCCGAAAGTCCGGTGAACCAGGCTGCGGCATCGGGGTTGTCGTCTATCCAGTCTCCCAGATCACCAAGCACGTCGGCAAGGTCCTCGAGACCGTCTGTTATTATATCTCCTGCCCAGCTCCCAAGGGGCTTTAAAAACTTATCCCACAGCCATTTGCCCGGTTTTTTCAGTGCATCGGCAGCTGAGGTCAGTGCTTCTATCGCTGCCGTGAATACATCGAGCGCTGCAGGCATTGCCTCCTCTATAGTCCAGTCGGCAAGGGGCAAAAGCACGTTATCAAAAAGCCATTCAAGCCCCTCGCCCATTGTATCCGCAAAGGGCTGCAGGGCAACTTCCAGCTCGTCAAAGCTTTGCAGCAGCGGTTCAAAGTCCACCTGCGCTGCCCAGTCTGATATCTTGCCTGTTATGCTTTCAACGTGCTCCAGTATCGTATTCCAGATATCCGCTGCGTGCTGCACTATGTCAGTGCCCAGATCATCGGTCGTCCAGGCAGTTTTCAGCCTGTCGGCTATATTACCGATCGTGTTGTTTATATTTGTAAATATACCCAGGATATGCCCGACAGTTTCTGCGCCTGTTCCGTTAGACCAGACCTCTGCGAAGGATGCACCTATCTCCGAAAAAAGACCCTTGACACTTGAAAATCTGTGCTCCAGGCTGTCAAGCACAGCTGCACCCCGGCTGTCCCATGCCTGCTTAAAGGGCTCAAAGATAGTTTTAAAAGCCGATCTGATATTCTCAAAAAATTCCCTGAACTTCTTGTCGGCTTCGCTTGTATCAGCATCGACCGTAACGGTCAGCTCGCTGTTTTCAAGTGAGCTCAATATGCCTGACGGTGCAGCCGCAGACACATTTGTCCCCGACTCCTCCTCACTGTCCCCCAGCTTATTTATCTCATCAAAGCTTGCAAGACTGCCCTCGTTGGCGGTCCTGGCTTCTTCTGTGGCTTCTGCCATTTGCTCATAGCTGTCGGCTGCCTGCTCGGCGTTGTCCGAAAGAGCTGCAGAGCCGTCCGTATTTGAAAGGGTGATGCCGAACACATCAGAGAGCGCTCTTGCTGCCCTGTTAGCTATCTCGGTGAGCTGCCCCAGCACCGCCGTGAGGTTTTTCACCACAGGCACAGCCAGCGCCAGCACGGGCTGACCCACTGCGGACATAAGCTCCTGCCATGCCTGCTTCAGGTTGCCTGTTACGTTCTCCCAGCCCTCGGCTTCACGGGCTGCCTGACCCTCTGCGCCCGACAGAGCGTTGGCGTCCTTTACCATCTGCAAAAGGGTCAGCTGCTTCTGCGCCTCCGAGAGCTCGGCAAATTTCTTGCCGTACAGCTCCATTGCCTTTGCATTTCTGGTGGCTTCTGTAGACGAAAGCCCCAGGGCTGCATCGTTGGCATAGTTGCCCTTTAAAAAGCTTTTCAGGGTCTCGCTTGTCTCTTCAAGGCTCCTGTCGTAGTATGCGGCACTGTCAGCTGCCACCTGCAGCGCCTTGCTCATCATGTCAAGCGCCTGTGATGACTCCATGCCCGAGGTCTTTGCAAAGGCATATATAGACGTTGCCGTGCCCTGCAGCCGCTTTTCGAGTATGCCGCTGCTGTCAGCCACAGCCTCTATAGCTGACTTAGCGCTGTCCTGCAATGCCCCGAAGGTCTGCTCAAACTGGCTCTCGGCTGCGTTCATTGCCGCTGCGGCTTCGATTAGCTCCTTGCCCGAAAAAGCCAGCCCAAAGGCAGCCCCCAGCTTTAAAACAGCTCCTTTAAGGCTGTCAACACTGCTCTCAATGGCGCCCAGCCCCTTGTCAAAGCCCTTGGTGTTTATCTTAGTGTCAAAGTTGAGATGACCGTCAACCATATGTACCCACCACTCCTTTTAAGAAGTTCTGCGGGTACGCTTGGTACGCTTTGCAACTATATTTTTATAAATTCATTCATTTGCTTGCATTTTCTGCAGCGAATGACCACTCTGCCTATAAAGAAGCCCTCCAGCAGCAGCCGTCCGCAGTGTCTGCAATAGTATTTTCTCATTCCCCCAGCAGCTCCTTCAAAAACGCGTCGTCCTCGGCTTGCTGCCTGAGCTGTTCGACCGTCAGCCTGGCTCTCAGGTCTATCATCTGCCTGTGCTCACGGTAGAACTCCTGCTCGGTCTTATCCAGCTTTTTGCCCTTTGCACGCTTGCGCCTTATGTGTATCACCCGGGTGAGCAAGCCCTCGTCTACCACGCCGAAAAGCCCCAGAAAGGTCCACCAGTGCATATAGTCAACACTCCTGACCTCAAAGCCTGCCGCCTTGTTCACCGCAGGGAAGATCATGCTCTCGTCCTGCTCCCAGTCAAAAAGCTTTACATTGTCTGCCCCGTCAGCCCCGGGGGTATCTCCGCCCCCTGCGAAGCGGTAAGCCTTTTCTGCAGCCTCCTGCAGGTGCTCTTTCGGTATGCTCTCAAAGTCCTTATAAAGGCATTTAAGGCACACATAGCATTTTTCCTGCTCATTAAGGTCGGGGTCGTTAAATGCCGAGAAAATATGCAGCAGCACCCTGTAATCAGTGCGTATGGCATAAGCTCTTCCGCCCACCGTCAATGCTGTTGGCAGCTCAGCTGTCATGCCTGCATCATTTCTTCCATCAGCTGCCTGCAGTATGCCTTCTGCTCCTCGGTGAGTTCAAGCCCCTTTCGGGCGGTCTTTACGGTATTTGCGGCAGGCTCATAGGGGGCTGTGTACTTTTTCAGCTTCTGCCCGTCAAGCGTTATCTGCTTAGCCCTGAGCTGACCGCCCAGCTTCTGCACCTGGGCTTCTATCTCGGGTATGAACTTATTGGCAAACTCCACAAAGAGCACGCTGTCCCCCACCGGTGTGAACACGCTCATCCCGCCGAAAGCCGCAGCGCTCACGGGCGCATTGAAAGCTTTGTCCAGCAGCGCCTTTATCCCGGTATCCAGCTGCATGAGCTTCTCGGGGGTGATATCGCCCTCCTTTGCCGACTTCATGAGCTCGTCTATCTTAGCATAGCCCTGCTCAAAGCGTGCAGGCAGATTAGGGTCGGTGAGATTTATGGTAACGGTCCTGTTCTCGTCATTGTTGAAGCAGTAGGTCTCGCCGCCTGTGCTTAGTGTGATATTTTTCATGCTTGTCCTCCGTTCTTAAAAAGGGGCAGGCTTCAAGCTCTGCCTGCCTTTAGTATTATTCCTCGGCTGTGAATACCGGCTTATGGTCAGTTCCGAATGTGACAGTACCCTTTACACGGTTTCCTGCAAAGGAAATATTGTAGGGAATGTTCACCGAGCCCTGGGGTCCGCCGTAGGACTGGGGCTTGATGATGACCTCCTCGGTATAGGCTTCATAGGGACCTGTGGTCTTGTCGATGATGACCTCCAGGATAGTCGTCCTGCACTGGTCACCTGTGAGCCTCTGCATGGCGATAGCCTTTATCTTTTCGTAGATGGCGTCGGTGGGGTCCGCATAGAATGTGGGCACCTCCAGCGCAGGCTCATAGCCGTTATCCTCAACATACGACTCGTCCAGGATATTCTTGACTGTTGAGGTATCGGGGTTGAGCTCAACGCTGGTATCCTCCACGTTCTTGCCTATGAGATACCATGCAGGGGAGTTTGTCCCCCCGAAGGTGCTGTCAAGAAAATGCTTGAGATGGCTGCGGTGCAGCTTGCCGCTTGTGTAGCTGTATTCGTTCATTAAAATTCCTCCCTTAATGTATATACCGCCATTATCTGCAGCTGGTACTCTATGCCGTCAGTCGTGTTCTCCTGCGGCACCGAGTACAGCATACCGTTGGCGGTGGTGATCTCGGTGATCTCTCCCACATAGCGCTCGCCTGCGACGTATTGCTCTATGGGTGCGCCTGCCTGCCTTTCCAGCCAGATGGCAAGCTCTAAGAGTATACCGCTGTTGGTTATTCGTTCATAGTCGTTTATGCCGCTGTATACGGCATGGAACAAAAAGGTGTGCTGACGCTTCTCTGCCCCTGTCACGTCCTCCGCCAGCTTTACATCTCCGATGGACGACAGCCCGCAGCTCACAGGCTCGCCGCTTGTGAGGTCAACGTGTATCTCGTTCACCAGCTCGGCTATCTTAGGAAATGCCTGCAGGATATCTTTTACTCTTTCGATTATGTTCATGTGCCTTTACCTCCCGTTATCTTACAAGCCCCTCTTAGCAGCTCCTTACAGTGCTTAGCCTTCATCACCTCGAACCACAGGCGCTGCGCGTGGGGGTTGCCGCCGTGGGCGTGGTCGACCTTATCGTTATAGTAGTCAGACCTTGCTTTAGGCGCAGTGTAAACTATCACCCCGGGGCTGTCTACCTTGCCCGAGTCACGCAGCTTGCCCGAATTCCTGAACCGTGGCAGACCCACGGGCACATAAGGCGTCATGAGCCGCAGGCTCTCGCTGTCGATGTAGCTCTGGGCTTTATCCATAGCCGCCTGCCGTTTTTTCACCGAGGCTTTATTTATGATAAGCGTGCAGTTCATCTCATCACCTCGCTGTTATCCGCAGGTCATTTTTCAGACCGTTCTTTTCTGCACTTATCTCTTTTATGACGGCAAACAGGGGCTGTTCTTCCCTGAAAGTCCTCATGCTCTCAGAGACAGTTCTTTCATCGGACGTATCAAAAATGAGATCGCATTCGCCCCGCAGTATGATATCGCCTGCCCTCGGTACATAGCCGTCTGTTTCGGTGCATGAGTATATCAGCACGCTGACATCGCCCGCAGGCTGTGTGCCGACCTTGTCTGTCTTGCTGCCCCGCAGGTCGGTAAGCTCGGCATCAGTATAAAAGTGCCGCAGAAAGCTCCCGCCCTCATACACGGTCACGCCCTCAGCACCCTCGTGAAGTCTTACCGCCACGTTCTGCCCCCAGCTCAGCGGGATATTCTGCGGCTCGGCTGTTTCGGGTATGCCCATAGTGCGCCACAGCCTTCCCCAAAAGGACAGCTTTCTGTCGCACCAGTCATGTGTATCACCCTTAGGTATGCCCACAGTGTAAGCACGTCCGCCCTCCGCAGGCAGACCCACCAGGCACCCGCTGACAGCTTCGCCGTCAAGGGTCAGTGTCGTCGTCTGAAACGGCATATCCATACACCTCCATAGCACCGTACCTCTGCCGCATAAGCCCCAGTTCTTTCAGCTCGTTGCGCAGGAAGTACAGTGATTGCCCTGCGTTCAGATAAGTCCAGGTAGCCGAATAGCCCAGACCTGACTGCGATGCCTGAGAGACCGCCGCCGTTTGCTCCGATGCAGACAGTGCGCTCAGCGCCCTGATGACCGCCGATGTTACAACACTTTTCACCGCAAGGGCATAGTCCCCGCCTGTTGCCGTATCAGCGATAAGTGCATCAATGTCAGCCCCGTGCGAGGCAGCTTCCAGCCTTAGCTTGGCTGATGCCTGTTCAAGCAGCAGTTCGGCGCTGTGCTGCTGTTCGGCAGTGAGCTTGACGCCCAGTGCGGTGATGTCGCTCACTGCCGCATATACAGCACCCATAGTTAACCTATATCTTCAGCCGATACGGTAAGATAAGCTACCGCAACGACCTTCGAGCTGTTGAGGTTGACTATCTCTATGATGTCACCTGCATTTGCTTCTATCTCCGTTGTACCCGAGGTAAGAGCTGTGCCTGCGTATGCGGAAGAGCTCTCGTTGTAGGTCGCACGCTCTGCAGGGTTCACCTTGTATGCATAGGTGTTGCCTGTGTTACCTGCGGTCACAGTTGCAACGGTCTTGCCTGTCGTGGTGCCTGCCGCAAGGGAAGCTGTGAGCGAACCGGGAGAATATACCGCACGGATAGCAGTGGAGCGAAGCACCTTATGGTCGTAGATCATTCTGCCCTGTACGGCACTTGCTCCGATGAACTTGCCCGAGCCCGAGAGATCCTGTATCTTGACGGGCACCTTCCATGCATTTACTCTTGTGGCAAATCTGGGGTGACCTGCCAGCATAGCCAGACCTGCGGTATCATCGTTCCATTCTTTTACGGTAAAGCCCGCTATCCTGCCGATGATGCCGTTGGTGACAGTCTGGTCGCCTAAACCTGTGGCACGGATAAACTCAGGGCATTTCAGCAGCAGCGCCACTGTATCGGGTGTGCAGAGAAGCCAGCGTCTGCCGTCATTGGGTATCTTCGCCTTGCTCATTGCAGTTCTGATGTCTACCACCGTCGAATAGATATTGTCTTTGGTGATGGCGGGAAAATTCATAACGGTGGAGCCTGCCAGCAGTGTGGCGGCGCCGTCACTGTCTATCCTTTCGGCGAGGCTGTAGCCTGCACTGTCAAGTCTGTCTGCCACCAGCTTATCGGGAACTGCCTGCGCATCATAGCCGTCGATAGTCTCGTTTACCGCCTTGTCCTTGGTGATAGGGAAGTCGATATAAGTGGTCGAACCGTTTGTGGCAGTTATGCCGTTTGCCTTGTCATAGTCGGATACCTGTACCTCAGTATCACGGACGGGTATCTTTACTATGCCTGCGGCGGGGTCGCCCTCATAGTCGTTGTTGAATACATCTCCGTCTGAAAGTACCAGCTCGTTCCTGAGCTTTGCAAGGATCAGATCGGAATAGCGTGTCTGTAACTCATGTGCCATAGTGTTTTCCTCCTTAGTGTTTCAGTTCGGGATTCTTCTCATAGAATGCCTTTTCTACCCCTGAGAGCTGACCGTTCTCGGGTGTGAAATGTCTGGGAAGGTGTGACTTCACCGTAAGTGCAGCGAACTGCTCTGCGTCCTTGCGGATAGCTTCCTCGTCGTCACCTGATATCTTGTCCGCAAGCTCGGCAGGCAGACCTGTTTCGATAGCCGCTTTCAGCTTCATGTACCTCAGCTCCGCCGACTTCTGTGCAGCCTGAGCAGCTTCAATTGCCTTTGCATGGTCCTCGGGCGAAATAAAGCCCTCATACTTCTTTTCAGCCTCTGCGACCGCCCCTGTGACGATCTCGTCCAGTGCCTCCTGCGTTTCGATGGGTTTGAAATCTTTTTCCAATGCATTTTCCTCCTTTTCGGGTTCGTATTTCTTTGTGACGCCTGCATTTATCTGTGCAGGCACAGCAACAAAGCTCCACTCATAAGCGTCGGTGATGTCATCAAGTATATGATAGCAGCTTTTGCCGTCGTATACCCTGCCCTTGATATGTTCGCAGCCGCTTTCTGCGCTTGCGCCGCACACCGAGCATATACGCTTTGCAGCTGAGCAGGAAACGCTCACTTCCTTCTTTATGCCCGCATCAATCTCAGCTATGAGGGACTTGTTCTCATCGGTGCGCACCGTGTACGCCTTGCCCCTGAGAAACTTGTAGGGCTCACCGTAAGATGTCAGCTTTTCGTTCTCGGTGATGACCTCGGTGTCATATATGCGGGCTGTCTGATTATTGCCTTTGGGGTCGTGGTCGAATATGCCTGTCTTGCCAACAAACAGTTTCTTCATCTGCTCCAGCGCTGCGTTTGAGAAAGCCTCACCGTCACGGTCTATCTCATTGTCGCAGAGGGTCACGGGGAAGGTATAAAGTTCCTCCTCACCGAATTCTCTGCGGGTCAGTTCGTTTATCTTTTTCAGATCGTTTTTGTCCATCATTATCACCTCTTAGTAAGTTCTTAGTAAGTGATCTCCTGCGGCGGGAGTTCTTTTTTCTTGGCACACTGCCAGTGTGCAAGGGCTGCCGCTTCGATAAGCCCTGCGTCAATGTCGTCGCTGAGCGATAAGTAGCCGAAACCCCCGCTTGAACCTATGGCACGGTGTTCACAGTTAGCTGCTGCCTGTGAAAGCCCGGGCTGGTTCCTGTGGCAGATCTGCCCCGAGAACAGCTGCTTCTCAAACAGAGTGTTCGCCTCGATGACTTCCTGCACCTTTGGCAGTATCGCTTTGCAGTCTACCTCTGCCGCTTTCATTTCCTCTTTCAGTATATCCTGATTTCCTGCACCGTCTATGACAACACTGACAGCGTGAGGGTTTTGCAGATAAGCTATTATCCAGCTGTTGCCCTCACGCATACTGCGGCAGCCTACCGCTTCCACGAAGACCCTGCCGTCCTCTGTTTTCACCGCAGCGGCAACGGATACGTTCGGTGTTATCCTCGAATACTTTATCCCGAAGTACACCTTTGGTTCACATGGAAGCTGCGGTGCTTCCGCCAGTGCAAAGCTCTCCCATTCCCTGCGGGTTATAGCCGACTTCTGGGAGTAGCTGAGCCACAGCCCCAGGCGCTGGATATTGTCGTCCACCTGGTCGTCGCCCAGTTCCGAACGGATAGTTCTCTCTGAAAGTATGGTGCCGAGGGAGGGATTGGTTTCGTACCACAGCTCAGGGTCGTGGGCATCTGTCAGCTTTGGGACGCTCCATTCTGCCCAGCCTGCGTCTTCTTCCTCACCTGTGAGGGTCCGCTTGCGGTATTTCAAAAATACATCGCCCGAGGACACGACCGTCGGGGGTGTCCCCAGAAAGATAGTCTGCGGGTCACGGCTGTCAGTGATAACATATTTCAGTGCGCCCTCCTGGTCTGCGGTGTACTCCTGCGCTTCGTCGATGATGAGCAGGTCGTAACCCTCGCCCAGACCGCCCTTGCTGGAACGTGTACGAAAGTTCATCACCCCGCCGTCAGCAAACTCGATGTGCTCAAGACCCATCTGCTTGGTGGTCTTGAAATCTTCGCCCTCAGTGAATCCAGCATCTGCCAGGGCAGTAACTACCTTGTCCCATACAGCGTGGGAGGTGGTGGTGCGGTGGGCTGTGTAGAGTATCCTCTCGCCGTTTACAAGCCCCCAGAGCGCCCGCATGATGACCAGCTCGCTCTTTCCGTTGCGTCGGGGTATGGCGTAGCCGAACTTCATGTGCGTCCACAAGCCCTCATCGCTCACCGCCATGATGTCCTCTATCAGCCGTTCCTGCCATTCAAGCACGGTCTTTTTGGTGCGGTTGTAAAGCTCTGCCGCTTCCGCACCGTGGGAATCGGTATAAGGCAGCACACGGCTGACGGTGGGTATCTGCCGCCCGATGCGCTTTTCCATTCAGACATTTCTCCAGTCAAAGGTCTGGGGAAGGTCGTTATTCGGCACAAGCTCGTCAGATTTTGCAAATTCTATCTGCAAAGACAGCTTGTCCGATTTCTGACGGTTGCAGGTCATGTGCGCCAGCTGGAGATTGCCGATATCCGAAGGGTGCCCGCCCTTGCTGACGGGTATGATGTGGTCGATACACGGGCTCAGCGGGTGGGGAAATTTGAACCCGAAGTCCACCTTCTGTCCGCAGATACCGCATATCTCCTGTGTGGCATAGATCCTCTTTTTGTTGGATTCAAACTGTGCCCTCTGCGTACCGTTGTGATCGGGGCGGATATTGGGTCTTGCTCTCGGCTGTTCTTGCATATCGGTCACCTCCTTTGGGGTATAAAAAAAAGCACCTCAAAGGTGCTAGTCGTCTATGAGACCGCTGTGCTGCCTGTCGAGCAGGTCGAGCATAGCGGCTATTTCAGCCCATATCGTGCATGGTCATCACCTCTTTTCGGGCATGAAAAAACCGCTCTCGGGTGAGGGCGGCTTAACTATTTAATACCAAATCGAAAATGTTTCAGATGGTATATGGTCTTTTTGTCTTAGTAATTCTGCAAGTTTTGCTCTGACCTGAGCCACATACATTTTCTTACCATATTCGTATTGCGAATAATCGACCTTTGCAATTTCTTCTGTTTCTGTATTTACAGTAACGTGACCAATTTTGCCGCTTCTTTCGGGTTCATAATCACATGAAATGTTATCAGCTTCAATAAAAATGTTAAATAAACGTACCATATACCTCATCTCACTCACAATACTTCGCATAATTATATTTTTTCGATGCTTTGATATGAGCATCGTTTTGAGATAAACCCTTTTCCATATATCTCAGCTCAGCATATTCATGCTTTAGCAGAACAATGTCCTTTTCTTCAAATGAATTATTGATAAGTCTTTGCCATGATTGCGCCATATCATAAGATGGAGCAAATCTATGTCTGCCATCAAGCAAGTCATGTTCCAAAATAAAAACATGTTGCTTGATTTTCTCGATCTTATCCTGAGAAATGCCTGTTGCATCAGATATTCTTTTGATGTCTGTTTTCATATGTCTAACAGACTCATAATACTGAACAGCGTGTCGTTCAGCTCCTTTACTGTATGGATTTAGCGCTCCGCTTATTGCTCCTGATGTGATTATACCACTTTCCGCCCCATAAGTCAACCTTTTCGGCACATTCTCAGCCTGCAATTTCTGCGCCTGTTCTCGGCTGAAAACAGTAGGTTTCTGACTTCCTGCCTCTTCATCGGGAACTTCCCATGTGCGCTTGCTCCATACGTCCTGCCGCTTTCTGCCGTTCTCGTATGTCACGGTACAGCCGCAGTTGTCGTGACGACGGAAAACGTCATCAGGGATATCCTCGGGGTATCTGTATCGCCCTGCAAGGCGGGTACACCAGGGGCAGCAGCTGCCGTCGGTCTGCCGTTCAACAAAGCATTGCAGCCCTGCCCCCGAACGGAACTTCGCATTGGCTTCGATGAAGTCATCATGCAGAGATACCACAACATTTGATACCGACCTTGCCCTGCGCTTTATGGTATCATCTGACACGGTGGGGTCGCTCAGGCTGTGGGCTATCTGCATGACACGTTCGGCGGGGAAAGCCGCTTTCTGCGGGGCAAGGTGCAGGGCGTTGTGCTTATCAAAGGCAGTCTGTACCGCCGCACACTGCTCGTTTATGTCCTCCCAGCGGTCATGCACCAGCAGCCTGACAAGCTCCTCACGGTCATCAGAAAGTTCGAGCACGACCTCTGCAAGCTGTTCGCCCGTCAGCTCCCCCGAGATGAGCGCATAGTTCATAGTGTCCCCGAAGCTGCCCCTGCCTGCCGCTATCTTTTTCAGCAGTGCCGCTATGCGCTTGTCGGTGCTTATTCTCAGGGTGAGCAGTGCCCTCAGCTCATCTGCCGTCATCAGCATCACTCTCCAGCCCTGTCAGGCGGTGGATATTCTTCTCACCCATGAAATCGGGGTATGCTTGGTTGACCTTGTAGACTGCATCGCCTATGGCGCCTATCGCCGAAGCGTCAGGCTCGAAAATGGGCTGCCATGCAGCTTTGGTTCTCGCAAAGGCTCGCCGCTCGTATGCTATGCCGTCACGCACGCAAGCCGCCAGAAAGCCTGCATTGAGGAAGCCCACACCCATGTTGCGCTGCGCCTTCCGTGCTGTCAGCCTGAGCGCTTCGTGAGATGCCCTGATAGCATCGAAGCTTTGGGGGTTGCCTGTGGTGAAGCCAAGGTCGTCCAGCGTAAGCCCCGTTTCCCCCGCGAACATCGACGCGAGCATCTTCATATGGTCAAGGTGCGGCGCCATGCTCTGCTGCTGGAACTGCCCCATTACCGGCTTTTCGCCGTCTTCGTCCTTTGTTATCTTCAAAAAGCTCGAAAGCGTCGCTGCGTGATTGTCAAACTTTGCTTTCTGCGAAAGTCCCACAACGTATTTCTGCGGTATCGAGTAAAACTCTGCGCCGACTTCTGTTCTCAGCAGCGTCCTCAGTGCATTCTGTGTGATGTCCATACTGAAGCGGCTTATCCTGCTGTGTCCGAAGGGTCTGCGTGCATCAGGACGGTTTATCAGCGGCACCAGCAGCGGTGAGGGAGCAGAGTGCTTCATGATCTCCACAGGGTCTTTACTGCCGTTTTCGTAATATAACGTCTGCCCGGGCAGAAAGTACGCTTCAAGGGCAGGCTGAAAGCTTTCGCCCCTTTCCAGCACCGCATAGCCTTCGGTGAGCAGATGGGTGACAGGGTCGATGACGCCCGTTGCATCGCCGCCGTCTATGCACTCGATGGTCGGGTAGCCGTCGGCACCTCTGCCAATGCAGAGAAAACTGCACGAGGCTATCAGCGCCGAAAGTATGCTGCTGTCAAACAGGATATCCGCATTGTTCTGGGCGTATATCTCATTCAGCAGAAAATCATCTTTTTCAAACCTGTCGAACACCATTCGGTCTGCCACCGAATCCACCGCCTTTGCACACCAGCCCAACGAGTAGGTCAGTGTCAAGAATTCAGGCGGTATCAGTGCATTTATCTTCCGCATATGATTTTTCATTTCGTAGTATCTATACCGCAGGTCAACTCTTTCAGCCTTGCGGGAAAGCTTCTGCCTGAGGTAGTCAATTCCGTATTCCATGCACATTTCCTTTCGTGTATAAGGTGTCAGCGAGAAATATGAGCAGTGACGCCGTTGAAGTCCGAAGCTCCCTTCGAGGGGTCCCCTCCCCCCATATCCCTGCACGAACTTTTCACTTTAGCAAAGTAAAGTGAAAAAGTAAAAATTTATATCTTCTTCCAGTCGATGACCTGCGGCAGCACACGGTTGGATATAAGCTCGGGGCGGCTGTCAAGCTTCACACGCTCAGTGAGCTTATCCGACTTGAAGCGGTTGCAGCACAGATGAGCCAGCTGCAGGTTGGCGATATCCGAAGGGTGCCCACCCTTGTCCACAGGAATTATGTGGTCAATAGACGGCGACAGCGGGTGGGGAAATTTAAAGGAGCGGTCCACTGTCTTGCCGCATATACCGCAGACGGTCTGCGTCGCAAGTATACGAGCTTTATTGTGCTCAAACTGTGCTCTCTGCCGCCCGAACTTATCAGGGCGCCTGGCAGCCCTTTCCTCATAGCTAGCCACGGCTCCACCGTCCTTCCCTCAAACAGATCCTCCCAAACAAAAAGCCCCGACGCCAGCCGGGACTCTTGCAAATATAAGGAGATTAAAAAATGAAATGAAAACCAAATGGTGCTGCGCACGGCTCATGCGCCGTTATGCAGCATACGGAGCTTTCGCCCCGTTGATGTGCGA
>CALCRR010000343.1 GCA_937894495.1 uncultured Ruminococcus sp.
ATGTTTTCTCTGTTTGATTGGTTACAAATTGGCAACAACGAATGGAGAATTTTTTTAAGAATATTTGTTCGTGCGTTTGGCGTGGCAAATAGTGTTATAGTGCTTGCAAAAATATTAAAATATGTTATACTATTAATGTGCAGTTTGGCTCCGGCTGACTGCAGAAAACGTTTAAAATTCTTATGAAGAAAGGAATTGAAAGTTATGAGAAATACATACAAAAGGCTGACAGCAGGACTTTGCAGCGCTGCCCTGGCAGCATCAATGCTTACCATGACCTCATTTGCCGCAGACCTGACCTTTGAGGCTAATAAGGAAAATGTGAAGGTAATGGGCAGATATGCCATCGTCAACGATAACCTGTGGCTGGCAGACTCCGCATCGGGGGTCGAGTTCACCTGCGAGGGTGACAGCGTTACCTTTAACTATAACAGCCCCAACGGCAGGACCAGAATAGGCGTTTATGTAAACGACAAAATGGTGGTCAAGGACACATTCCTCAACAAGGGCAGCATAACCGTTGACCTGGAGGAGGGCGAAAACACAGTCAAGCTGTTAAAGCTCTCTGAGGCTACCAGCACCGTTTTTTGTATTGAGGATATAAAGCTGGAGGGCGGAGATACTGTTAAGCCTACACCCGATAAGCCCTATAAAATTGAGTTCATCGGCGACTCCATAACCTGCGGCTACGGCTTTGACGATGCGCTGGGCACAGCTGAGTTTTCCACCAAGAATGAGGACTCGGTGCTTGCCTACGGCTACCAGACAGGCAAGCTGCTCGATGCAGATGTGAGCCTGTTCTCAGCAAGCGGCTGGGGCATCTACAGCGGTTATTCCAGCGGAACAAGAGTTACCGCATCTCAGAGGATACCTGATTATTATGACAAGGTATCACCCAAGTCGGGTATATCCATCGCTACTCCCACCACCTATTTGAGCAATATCGAGTGGGATTTCTCAGAGTTCCAGCCTGATGTGGTAGTTATAAATCTAGGTACGAATGATGACTCCTATTTCAGCCACCACAGAGATGAGGCTGGGGAGTTTGAGACTGCGTACATCGCTTTCCTCGGTCAGGTGAGGGAGAAGAACCCCGATGCCAAGATAGTATGCGCTCTCGGTCTTATGGGCAACGGAATGTACGGCAATATCGAGAATGCTGTTGACGCATACAAGACTGAGACTGAGGACGAGAATGTCACCACCTTCAAGATGACAGCTATCGACCCCAAGGACGGCTATGCTGTTGACTACCACCCCAATGAGATATCACACGCCAAGGCAGCTAAAGAGCTTGCAGCGTATCTGGCGTCTGAGGTGCTTGACTTGCCCGACCTTTATGACCCCGAGGAGGCTTTGTCACTAGGCAAGGATCTTCCCGATGACTTTAACTCGGTGCTTTACCGCAAGCACGTTTCGCTGAGCGTATTTGCAGACTCAAAGCGCACAGTACGCCCCAGTGACGATATTGGCATTTCCATTATAAAAGACTCCCCCCTGATATCAGGCTATGTGAACGGTGAGGTAGAGGCTGACCTGCTGCCCGGAAAGTATACTCTTGAGGTATCAAGCGATAACTACGTAAGCAAGACAATTCCCTTTACTCTCAACGCTGACGGCACCACCACCGTTACAGAGAGCGACCTGTATGCCCTGAGGATAGGCGATGTTACAGGCGACGGCAAGCTTGACACCAAGGACGCACTTAAAGTGATAGCTGCCGCTAAAAAGACCACACCTATCACCGATGAATATCTCGCAAAGGTGGCAGATGTCACCGGCGACGGCGCTGTAAAGTCGGACGACGCACTTAAAGTTATCCGTGCCGCTAAGAAGGAGATAAGCCTTTGGGCATAAGCGCTTTGCTTAAATAAAATAAAAAATCAAGGTATCGCCTGCGCAGATGATCAGATCATCAAAAGCAGTGCGATACCTTTTTCTCTGTAGCATGGCACGTCAAACTATCTGGAACAGGTAGAATTTAAGGTAGTCCGTTTCGGGGATATTAAGCAGTATGGGGTGGTCGGGCCCCTGCTGCCTTGCCTCTATCATTTTGAGCTGGACCCCTGCGTCTCTGGCGGCGGACATGAGCATTTTTACAAACAGCCTGTTATCCATAAAGTGTGAGCATGAGCAGGTGGCGAGATATCCGCCCCTGGGCAGCAGCTTCATGGCACGGTAGTTTATCTCCTTATAGCCCTTTTCTGCGCTGTTTATGGTTTTGCGGCTTTTGGTAAAGGCTGGGGGGTCGAGAATGACCATGTCATAATCGGCGTGCTCTGCGGCAAGTCTGGGCAGCAGGTCGAAAACGTCTGCGCAGATAAAATCCATTTTATCTTCAAGAGAGTTCCTAACAGCATTTTCTCTGGCGGTATCCACCGCAAACTGAGAAACGTCAACGGCGGTAACGTGAGAAGCGCCGCATTTTGCCGCATTCAGCGCAAACGAGCCTGTGTGGGTAAAGCAGTCCAGCACACGCTTGCCTTTGGCTATCTTACCTGCGGCAAGGCGGTTGTACTTCTGGTCGAGGAAAAAGCCTGTTTTCTGACCGTTCTCAACATCGACCTTATAAAACACCCCGTTCTCGCATATCTCGGTAACAGCCGAGGGCGGAACTTCGGGGAGAAAGTCTGCCTTATACCAGCCCTTATATTGGCTGAGTCCCTCCAGCGCGCGTATAGCCACATCATTGCGCTCCATAATGCCCCTGACTGCTACGCCGTCTTTGGCAAGTTCGCTGACAAGTGCGCCGAAGATCACGTCTTTTTTCTTATCCATACCAAAGCTCAGCACCTGAGTTACCAGTATGTCGTTATACTTATCCACAGTGAGCCCCGGCAGACCGTCCGACTCGCCGTGGACCAGCCTGCAGGCAGAGAGATCATCGCCCATGACGGTCTTTCTGAAATCTATGGCATAGCGGATACGCCTTTGAAAAAACTTATCCGAAAAGCTCTCGTTGGCATTATCAGAAAGTATGCGCACACGTATCTTGCTTTTAAGGCTGACAAGCCCCGAGCCCAGATATGTGCCCTTTGGGGACAGCACATCGGCGATACAGCCGTTTTCAAGCTCATGGGGAGCTGAGATGATCTCGTTATCATACACCCAAGGGTGCCCCGATCTGAGCGAAGCCTCGCACTTTTTAGATACCACGATGGCAGGAAAGCTCCTTGCAGTTTTCATATTCATCAATTCCTTTCACTACCTATTCTAACACAGAACGAAAGAAAATGCAACAGACGATTGACCGATAGTTTTTTCTGCATTCAGAGGGAAGCTGCTAGGCGCTTTTAGATGTAAGAGGTAAGAAGTAAGAGGTAAGAAAATGGTTTACAGAATTATGCGGTAAAAGCACAAATGCAAAGTTCCGAAAAATCTCCACACGGTTTCAGTGGGGCAAAATAAAACCTATTCAAATTCACCTACAGCGCACCAAGTCAACATTTAGCAAGGTTGGCGCAGCCATCAAAATACTAGCCGCCACAAAAGCTCCCCCTCCCCTCCGGGGAGGACTCGTTATCTTGCCCACCCCACGATAGTGCGGTAGGTGGGGGAAATATAAAATTGACTTATGATGAAATTTATGCTATACTTAATTACATCGCCGTTAAGCGATGAGTTTTTTTGATTTTTTATTTTTATGATATTTCGCAGCTTACGAAAAAATGGAGGTAAGTATTATGAGTGAAGCAAAAAATAATGTAAATGAAGCTGATGAGAAAAAGGAAGGCAACGTGCTTGCAGGGTTTGTGCTCTTCAAGGACGCCAATATGGACTGGACACGGTTCAGGAAAAATCTTGCAGATGACTGGGATATCACCTTTGAGGACGAGGTGAAGGAGGGCGCTCTGGTGTTCAAAAATGAGGGCATGGTGGTGGCGCTCTCGCTAATGCCTAACCCTGTGCCGGATAATGAGGCTGAAAATGCCGCAAAGAACAATATCCTCTGGAAAGACGGCGATAAGGAGGTCGCTAAGCACGGGGCACATATAATGCTGGCGGTGATGAACAAGTTCGACGCAATAGACCAGGCGCTGCTGTTTGCAAAGGTTGCCTGCAGCCTGTTGAAGCTGGATAATGCCATCGCTATCTATAAAAATCCCACCTGCTATGAGAAAAAATTCTATGTGGATTTTGCCATGAGTATCAAGGAGGGCGAGCTGCCCATGCCCATTCTCATCTACACGGGAATGTATCTTGCAAAAACAGGTATCTGCGCCTTTACCTCGGGCATGAGGTTTTTTGGCAAGGAGGAGATAGAGGTGGTGGACAGCCAGAAGCAGCCGGGTGAGGTAATAAGCTTCCTGCTTTCTATAACCGAGTATGTGGTCTCCGAAAACGCTGAGCTCAAAGACGGCGAGACCATAGGCTTCACCGAGGACGAAAAGCTGCCTATAACCGTCAGTGACGGCGTAAGCGTTCAGGGCACTACCGTAAAGATAGGCTTCTGATATGGATATTGCAAGGTTCAAGGCTGCCATCTTCGATCTGGACGGCACGCTGATAAGGTCTAACCATGTGTGGAGCAGTATCGACAGGGATTTTCTGGGCAAAAGGGGCTTTGAGGTGCCAAAGGATTACTGCAAGGCTGTGTCGGTGCTGGATTTCCCAAAGGCGGCGGTGTATACCAAGGAGAGGTTTTCACTCACCGAGAGCATTGAGGAGATAATGCAGGAGTGGACGGATATGGCGATCTACGAATACACCCACCGCATCGAAACGGTGGAGGGCGCAGGGGATTTTCTGAAAAGAGTGAAGGAGCAGGGCGTTAAAATAGCTCTGGCGACCGCTTCATCAAGGGAGCTTTATGAGCCTGTGCTGAAGCGCCACGGGCTTTATGAGCTGTTTGACTTTTTTGCCACCACAACTCAGGTAAAAAGGGGCAAGGGCTATCCCGATATTTATGAGTTCGCCTGCGAAAACCTGGGGGAAAAGCCCTGCGATACAGTGGTGTTCGAGGATATCATCGAGGGGATAAGAGCCGCAAAGGCAGGGGGCTTCACAGCCGCTGCCTGCCTTAACGACTACTATGCCGCCGACAGAGATAAGCTGCTGAGTGAGGCTGATCTCTGCTTTGAGAGCTATAACGAGCTGTAAATGACCAATTATCGCGCAGAAAACTACTTTGTAGCAATGTTAATTTTTTTCATAACAGTCATTCTTAGTGTAAAATGATCGTAGGCAAACTGCTTATTTCTGTAGGCGCACCAATACATCATTTTCCAAAGTTGGCGCAGCCATCAAAGCTCTAGCGGTCACAAAAGCGCCCCCTCCCCTCCGGGGAGGACTCGATATCTTGCCCACTTCACAAAAGTGCGGCAGGTGGGGGAATTACCCCGTCCGGTGAGGACATTAAGGCGGTTGACATTTGTACTTAAATGGTATATAATATAATAGATCTTCTAAAGACCCTTATTATGCCGCCAAGCAAGAGCTTTTGCTATGGGGCGTGCTTTGGTTTGTGGAGGTCAGAAATATGGTATAGTCTCTTTACGGGAATAAAGAGATAAATTTTTGCGCAGCAGGGGCTGTGCGGACAGAGGGAAATAGAAATGGTAAAAAATAATCGTATCATGGGCATATTGGCAGCTTTCCTGATAGTGGCTCTGGTGACTTTTTTTGTCTACAAGGCAGCAAGCAAAAAGGACCCCACAAAGGTGGACCGTATCTCGGAAAAAGGCAAGACAGAGAAAACTGTGACCACCTCGGAAGAGGACAGTAAGAACCTGTTTGAAAAGCAGGTGTCTGACGGTGAGGATATAGTCACGGTGACGGTGACAACTGCCGATACCGTGTCGGCGACTTCCGCTTCGACTACGGCTGAGACCAAGACGAGCACTGCGAAAACTACCACCACGACAAAAAGCACCACCAAGAAAACAGGCAGCAGCGCTGCAAATGCCGAGACCGATGATGAAAAGCTGCAGAAGCTGGCTGACGCCGTCAACGATGCAGCAGCGGATTACAACAACGCAAAAAATACGCTTAATGACGCAATTTACGAGCTCGACCGTGCCAACGAGGTGCTTGCCGAGAAGGAGGATGAGCTTGCAAACAGCGAAAGCAAGGTGCATTTCTTTGACAACAGAGAGGACAGATATGCACAGGGCTCATTTGCATTTTTTGAGTATGTGGGAGCTGATGATGCGCTGGACGTGCTGAATAACGCAAAATATGCTTCATCTACCGTCAGGGGCGACAGCAAAGATGCTACCTCACTTGAAAATATGAAAGCGGCATTTAAGCACATAAGAAGATGCAACGAGCTCAGAAGAGCCGAGGGTCTCAGCGAGCTGCAGGTCAGCGATATGCTAATGGCGATAGCACAGTCAGACCTTAACGAGTCGGACAGAACAAGGGACCATACATATCAGTATTCGATAGTGGAGGAGAACCTTTCCTGGAACTATGACGACCCCTTTGTGGCGTGGTATGACGAGGAAAAAGCAGGCAAAGAAGCCCACTACATGAACATTATAAACGGCGAGTATCAGTACACAGGCTTTGCAGTATGCACCGCCGGCAGAAACGGCGAGTTCAATATATCCCACAGCCAGGTGTTCGGCGTACCGGGTATAGACTACGGCACCCTTTATACGGTGGACGAGTATGAGAGCCGATTTAACGACTACTACGATAAGGTGACAGGCAAAAAAAGCGCCGAGGACGGCGTGAGCGAGGAAGCCCAGAGCGCAGTAGACTCGGCAAAGCAGACCGCCGCCGACAGACAGGCAGACGTTGACGCAGCCCAGAAAACAGCCGATGAAAAGTGGGAGAGCTACGTTAATAAGGTCAACGAGTATACTGCGGCAGGAGGAATAATGTAAGCGGCTAGTTGCTAGTGGTTAGAGAACTAGTGGCTAGAAAGCCGTTTCAGCAAATTATGCGGTAAAACGCACAATTGCAAAGTTTAGGAAAATCTCTACACCGTTTTAGCGGGGCGAAATAAGACCTGTTCAAAATTTCCTACGGCGCACCAAGTCAACATTTTCCCCTGCTGGTCGCTAGTCATTAGAGTGCTAGTGGCTAGAAAGCCGTTTTACAAAAATATGCAATAAAGCCCACAAATGTAAAGGTCTGGAAAAAAACCTCACACAGATTTAGTGGGGCGAAAATAAATTCTGAACAAAATGCATTCAGGCGCACCAAGTCAACATTTAGCAAGGTTGGCGCAGCCATCAAAATACTAGACGCCACAAAAGCACCCCCTCCCCTCCGGGGAGGACTCGAGTATTTGCCGTTCCCACAAAAGTGCGATAGGTGGGGGAAATAAAGTATTGACATATTTGGGAAAACGTGATATAATGCGTTATATGATATTTTAAATGCAATGACGGAGAGAAGTAGCATGGAATTTCGTTTGCAGAGAGTGCGGATAGGTGAGAGCCGCATAACAGAGTCTGTGCGAATAACACTCCCGAGCAGCAAACCCAAAAGCCGTATGGCTCAGTAGGGGCGACGCAGCTGTGCGTTATGCAGACTAGAGTGACTTCTGATAAAGAAGTAATTCAGGTGGTACCACGGAGCAATTGCCTTCGTCCTGTTTTCGGGACGGAGGCTTTTTTAATTCATAATTATGATGTTGGCTCTGCTAACTTTTGGGGCTGGCGGCAGTGGACAAAAAACAATATTATTAAGAAGGGATAGATGTATCAATGAAGCATACCGATATCAAGGAGATTTTTGCAGACAAGGAGCTGGTGGGTCAGGAAGTGACCGTGTGCGGCTGGGTGAGAACATCGAGAAATTCAAAGAACGTGGCTTTTATAGAGCTCAACGACGGAACTACCCTTAAAAATATCCAGCTGGTGGTGGATAAGGCTGCCGACCCCGATTATAAGGATATCCCCAGAGTAGGCACATCTCTTAAAGCGCAGGGCAAGCTGGTGGAAGCCAGAAATAACTCTGTGGAGATAGCTCTGGAGCCTAAGGATATCACCGTGCTGGGTGAGTGTCCCCAGGATTATCCTCTGCAGAAAAAGGGTCATACCCTTGAGTTTTTAAGAACTATGCCCCACCTGAGAGGACGCACCAATACCTTTAACGCCGTTATGAGAGTCCGCTCGGTGCTGGCTGAGGCTATACACCAGTATTATCAGGACAGAAACTATGTGTATGTCAACACCCCCCTTATCACAGGCAGCGACTGTGAGGGCGCAGGCGAGATGTTCGGCGTTACTACCATAGGCTTCTCGCAGGATTATAAGTCGGAGGAGGACTACTATGCCAACGACTTCTTCGGAAGAAGAGCAGGACTGAGCGTTTCGGGTCAGCTGGAGGGCGAGGTGGCTGCTATGGCTATGGGTAAGATATATACCTTCGGTCCCTCTTTCAGAGCCGAGAACAGCAATACTCCCAAGCACCTGGCAGAGTTCTGGCACGTTGAGCCCGAGATAGCCTTTGCCGAGCTGCCCGATATAATCGAGATAGCTGAGGATATGGTTAAAACTGTCATCAGAACAGTGCTTGACAAGTGCCCCGATGAAATGGCGTTTTTCGATAAGCACTTTGAAAACGGTCTTATCGCAAGGCTGGAGGAGCTTATATCCCACGACTTCGGCACCGTTACCTATACCGAGGCTATAAAGCTTTTGCAGGAGTCGGGGGAGAAGTTCGTTTACCCCGTAGAATGGGGCTGCGACCTGCAGACAGAGCATGAGAGATATATCTCCGAAAAGGTTTTCAAAAAGGCTGTGTTCGTCACCGACTACCCAAAGGAGATAAAGAGCTTTTATATGAAGCAGAACCCCGACGGCAAGACCGTTGCGGCAGTTGATCTGCTGGTTCCCGGGGTGGGTGAGATAATTGGCGGCAGCGAGAGAGAGGCTGACTATAACAAGCTGATAGCTGCTATGGAGGAGAGAGGTATGAACCTTGACCTCTACAGCGATTATCTTGATCTGAGAAAGTTCGGCTCGGTGCCCCACGGCGGCTTTGGTCTGGGCTTTGAAAGGCTTATTATGTATGTAACAGGCGTCCAGAACATCAGGGACGTTATACTCTACCCAAGAACTGTGGGCAGCATCAGATAATGTCAAATTGCATAAATGCTGTAAATTTTAATAAGGATAATTCGTTATATCAGATATTTTTGGTCATGACCCCTTGACAATATGGCAGTTATGGTGTATAATAATTGCATAACAAGGAACAAGGACGTTCTGATTGTATGAAAACAGTCGGAATGTCCTTTTTGTTTTTTATTTGAGATGCGCAGATCAATTAAAAACTATCTCAGAAGCAGGACACCTCTGCGAGTTCGGGGGCTCTCTGTTAATTTGAAAGGAATGATCTATATGTCAAAAGGATTATATCTGCCCGAGGGCTATGAGTCTAAGCTGACCCTCAGGGAGACCCAGCACGCTATCAAGTATATCAAGGACGTTTTTCAGCAGGCGATCTCATTTGCGCTGACCCTTGACCGTGTTTCGGCACCGCTTATCGTAAGAAAGGGCAGCGGTATCAACGATGACCTCAACGGCGTTGAGCGCAAGGTGGATTTTGATATCAAGGAGATAGACGGCGAGGCTGAGGTGGTCCAGTCGCTGGCTAAGTGGAAGAGAATGGCGCTTTACCGCTACGGCTATGAGCCGGGTGAGGGCATCTATACAGATATGAACGCTATTCGCCGTGATGATGATACCGATAACACCCACTCCATCTTTGTGGACCAGTGGGACTGGGAGAAGGTCATCACCCGTGAGCAGAGGACCTTTGAGTTCCTTAAAGAGACGGTTAAGTCGGTAGTAAAGGCTGTGGCTTATACCAAGAGAAAGGTGGGGCTCAGATATCCTGTGGTAGCTTCGCCTATCAAGGAGGAGGTATTCTTCATCACCACACAGGAGCTGGAGGATATGTACCCCGACAAAACTCCCAAGGAGCGTGAGAGACTTATCACCAAGGAGCACGGCACAGTGTTCATCATGCAGATAGGCGGTGCTTTGAAGAGCGGCGAAAAGCACGACGGCAGAGCTCCCGACTATGACGACTGGTCCCTCAACGGCGATATCTTCTTCTGGGACGAGGTGCTTGACAATGCGCTGGAGGTATCCTCAATGGGTATCAGAGTTGACGAGAAGTCGCTGGCTGAGCAGTTGAAGATCTGCGGCGCCGAGGACAGAATGCAGTATGATTATCACAAGATGATCGCAGACGGCACACTGCCTCTGACTATCGGCGGCGGTATCGGTCAGTCAAGACTCTGTATGCTGCTGCTTGAAAAGGCTCACATCGGTGAGGTGCAGAGCTCTATCTGGCCGCAGGATATGATCGACAAGTGCGCAGAGAATGGTATCGTACTTCTCTAAAATAAAAAAAGTTTTTTGTCAGCCGGGGCTCAATGAGAGCTTCGGCTGTTTTTGTCATAAAAGTGTCATGGCATGAATATATATTGTAAAATATGTATGATGAAAATGGCAAAAAATTTGCTTGCTGCCGATTAATGGCTAAAACGATTAAGCTTAAATTAACCTGTATTAACTTCGTGACGATTTTGTGAAAAAAATGTGTAAAAATCGCTCAAAAATCATTGACAAAACTAGGGTGTGTTGACACTAAACTGATACGCGGATTTTTGAGATATTTTTGTTCCGTTCTAGGCAAAAATCCGCAGTTGGGCTGTCGCCCTGCAAGGATTTTTAACGACGAACGGGACAAAAATATCCAAAAAGACGTGTGTTAGGCTTAGTGTCAACACGCCCTAACTCATTGTGCTATAATGAGACTGGATAATTTTTTGCCGAAACCGGGCGGTTTTTAATGGCAAAAGATGGCATAAATAATAATGTATCTGAGGTTGTGACTATATGAGAGTTCTTATTCTTGACAGCAATGTTGATTATACCCAAAGACTGAAGCACTATTTTGAGAAGAAGTATTCCTCTTTTCAGCTGAGCATATGCGATAACTATGACGCAGCTAAAAAGCTCATGGACGATGAAAAGTTCGATATCGTGCTTTTTGACTCGCTGTTTGACGAGATTGATGAAGAAAAGATAGATAATATCAAGAAGCATTCTGCTTTTGCTTACCTGGCTTCCACCAACGAGATAGTCAACGATCAGGATACCATCTACAAGTACAGAAGCATTACAGAGCTCTATAACCGTATGTGCAAGCTGTATGAGAAAAAGACCAACAGGGTGATCCTGCAGAATAAGAACGGCGGAGAGATAGACGAGACCGAGGAGATTACCGAGATAATCACTTTTCTGCCTGTACACGGCGGCGCAGGTAGCTCGACCATGGCTGCGGCTTATGCCATAAAGCTTGCTAAGGAGCATTCGGTGCTCTACATCAATCTGGAGCAGAGACCCTCTGACTCGGTGTTCTTCAAGAGCGATACGAAGAAGAGCATTACAGATATAATAGCTATTTTAAAGACGAAATATACAGACTCCAGCGTGTATAAGCTGCTCAAAGAGGTCATTGATGAGGACAGACAGCAGCAGTACAGCAAGGTGTCGTTCATAAAGGGCTATAAGAATATACTTGACTGCTGCTCTATGACAGAGCAGTGCCTGGGCGCTATGCTGAAGGTGCTGAAAGAGAAGTTTGACTACAGATACATAATCATCGACAGCGATTATATCGTGGGCGGCATAATGCAAAAGACCATCGAGCTTTCGGATAAGCTGGTGTTCGTTATCTCGGGCTCTGACCTTTCAAGCATAAAGATGAACCAGATGAGAAGATATCTTGATGTGATAAAGAGAGAGACCGAGGAGGAAATGCCGGACAATTACATTCTCTTCAATCAGTATTACGGCATGGATAATGAGGCTGAGGTATCTAAGGATATGGTGGTGCTGGGCAGACTTGCCAGATACAGGACCGATGACAAGAGCCGTATCACATCACAGAAGATCATTGATATCCTCTCAACGGCGGTACATATTCAGGTATCAACAACATAAGATACCGTGTACTCAATATGGGTACCGTAACACAGGAGGGAAGCCTGTATAACTTCTCAACAGCATCACTGACCCAGTCCGACCTTGTAAGGAGCTGGACAGGAACCATTAATGTCGATGCTTCACAGAACAACAGCAACAACGTTGTTATCGAGGTCTATGCAACAGATAACGCAAACAATACCTCCAGCGCTGCCACGGCTATAATGATAGATATCACAAAGCCTACTATCACGGTAGCATACAATAACAACGATGCAAACGGCGATTTCTTCAATAAGGACAGGGTCGCTACCATAACAGTTACAGAGAGAAACTTCGATCAGGCAGATATCGAGGCTACTATCAAGAGCTCTGACGGCAAGGTGCCCGCTATCAGCGGCTGGACACAGTCAGGCGGTTCGGGCAACGGCGATAATACCCAGTGGATAGGTACTATAACCTACTCGGGCAACTCGGATTATGAGTTCGCTATCAAGTTCACCGATAAGGCAGGCAATGCCTCGGAGGCTACAACATTTGTACAGGGTACAGTTGCTCCCGATAAGTTCACGATAGATAAGATTCCCCCTGTTATAACTGTTGATTACAACAACAACGGCAACACTAACGAAAACGAGAAGTTCGCACAGTATTTCACAGATCAGAGAGTTGCTACTATCACAATAGTTGAGCATAACTTTGATGCTGCAAATGTAAAGATAACCATTACCGCCGAGGATAACGGTGCAGAGGTAGAGCAGCCTGTTGTAAGCGAATGGAAGAGCGACGGCGATACACACACTGCTACCATCGTATACAGCGAGGACGCTAAGTATACCTTCGATGTATCCTACTCCGATGAGGCAAGAAACCCCTCAGAGGATTATGATGAAGAGACCTTCTACATCGACACCAAGGATCCTGAGATGCTCATTTCAGGCGTTGAGGATAAGCACGCTTACGGCAGCGGCGCCGAGATCATACCTGTTATAGGCTACAGCGATACAAACTTCGATGAAGAAAACGTAACTATCACACTTAACGGCGTTAATGTTGAGGTAGTAAGTGTTGACAAGAACGGCAAGGAAGTAGTTATCACCCTGAAAACCGTTGACGATAAGACAATGGAGTGGAAGGGTACTGTTGAAGCAACGGAGAACGGCGAGCAGATCGTATTTGAAAACTTCCCCACAGGCGATGAGTTCAAGGACTTTGACGATATCTATACTCTGGAGGCATCACTGACAGATAAGTCGGGAAGAACTTCCTCACAGACAGTTACATTCTCAGTAAACAGATTTGGTTCAACCTACGACACAACCGCACTTGAAAAGCTCAACGGCGTATTCCTGAAGGAACCCCAGGAGCTTGTTATCAAGGAGGTCAACGCCAATAAGCTTGAAGAAATTAGCATCACTATCTTTAAGGATAACGAGGCTATCGAGCTGAAGGAGGGCGACGACTTCAAGGTAGATATAGTCGGCGGCGACGGCGAGTGGTATGAATATACCTACACCATCTACAGCGAAAACTTCGAGGAGGACGGCGTTTACAGAGTGACCCTGCACTCGGTCGACGAGGCAGGCAACGAGTCTGAGAACAGCCTTGATACCAAGGGCAAGGAGATCAGCTTCGGTATCGACAAGACTCCCCCCACAGTATCAGTAGCAAAGATCAAGAGCGGAGAGACTTACGCAGTTGAGAACAAGGACGCTGTTATCATCGCAGACGATAACCTCAAGCTTGCATCAATAACTGTTAAGCTCGACGGCGAGAATATCGCAAGCTGGAATGAAGAGCAGATAGCTGAATACCTTGCATCAGGCGAGGAATATGAGATCAACATCGACGGCAGCTCCACCAAGAAGCACGACCTGAGAGTTCTGTGCGAGGACGTTGCAGGCAACCAGACAGTAGTCGAGGTAAATGATTTCTACGTAACGACCAACCTGCTTGTTCGCTACGTGAACAATAAGCCTTTGTTCTTCGGTTCGATCTTCGGATTGCTCCTGCTTATCGGTCTTATAGTATTCCTTGTAATAAGGAAGAAGAGAAGTTAAAAGCGGACTGAAACGCAATAAATTGTAAAACCGAACGGAAGCTGCGGCTTTCGCTCGGTTTTATTTTGTCGAATATGCGGATTTACTTATGTATAGTTTTGTGGTATAATTAAACAGGTTAATTATCAGGTCTGATAAGCTGACTAAGTGAGGTTACTGATGTCGCTTTGCAGGCTTTTGGGGAGGCGAGGACCATCAAAGGTATAAAGGCTGCGGCTTTAGCAGCTTGCATGGCACTGCTGCTGGCAGCGTGCAATAATAACGAAAGAGCGCTGAACATAAAGCGCAAGGCGAGTGCCGAGGGGGGCAGTACCGCAGATGTGACCGTCACCGACTCTGATACCTCAGAGAGCATTGAGGCTGACAGCGCAGATGATGTAAGCTCCCGACAGGAGCCTGCCGCAGAGGTCTCAGCCGAGGTGAGCAGCAAGGCTGACGAAAGCAAGGCGGAAAAAAAGACTGAAAAGCCTAAAAAGGTCTTTAATGATATCTCCGATTTGGAGGAGCAGATAAACACTGCTGTGGGCAGCTATTACGGCAGCTGGTCGGTTTATGTAAAGGTGCTGGACAGCGACGCCGAGATCAGCATAAATAACAGGCAGATGTATGCGGCAAGCCTTATCAAGCTCTACGCTATGGCAGCCGCCTATGAGGAGATAGAGGCAGGCAGCCTTGACGAAGCTGCAATGAACAGCTATCTTGAACCAATGATAACCCAGAGCAGCAACGAGGCTTTCAACAGCGTTGTGTGGAAGCTGGGCACCTATTACATATCCAACTGGTGCGGCGAGAACGGCTATGACGACACCATTCAGTGCCACGGGCTTTACCCTGCCAGCAATGCCGACGGGCTGCAGGTATATCTGGGCTCGGGCTACAACGTCACCACGGTGGAGGACTGCGGACACCTGCTTGAAAGCATATACAAGGGCGAGTGCGTTTCGCCAAAGGCGTCAAAGGCTATGCTTGAGCTGCTGCTGGGACAGACCTTCACATGGAAGATACCCGCAGGACTGCCCGAGGGTGTGAAGTGCGCCAATAAAACAGGCGAGACAGACGAGGTCTGCCACGACGCAGCCATCGTCTACTCAGAGGGTGCGGATTATGTGCTCACGGTAATGGTCGAAGCAGGCAACGCCTATGAGTGTGAAAGCTCGGTGGCAGAGCTTTCGGCTCTGGTCTACAATTATTTCAACAGTTAAAAACAGCAGGGAAAAGTTCACCTGCTGTTTTTTATTTATACCGCTATCATCAGATAATATAATACCAGTTATCGTCCTGATCCAGCTCCTTGCGCTCAACAGGGTGGGAGGAGTCATAATTGTACCTCAGCTCCTGACTCTTTACGCTGACCTTTGCGCCCTCGGGGATAGAGGTGGTTATAAATGCGTTGCCTCCCACTACTACACCCTTGCCCACAACAGTCTCGCCGCCCAGGATAGATGCGCCGGAGTAAATGGTGACGTTGTCCATAATGGTGGGGTGGCGCTTTTTGCTTTTCAGCTTCTGTCCGCCCCTGGTGGAGAGCGCACCCAGCGTAACGCCCTGATATATCTTAACATTGTTGCCTATCACCGTGGTCTCGCCTATAACTATGCCCGTGCCGTGGTCGATAAAGAAATATTTGCCGATAGTGGTGCCCGGGTGAATGTCGATACCCGTCTGGCTGTGGGCATACTCGGTCATTATCCTTGGTATCAGCGGCACGCCCAGCACATAAAGCTCGTGAGCAATGCGGCTGGTGAGTATGGCAAACAGACCCGGGTATGAGAAGATGATCTCATCAGTGCTGTATGCCGCAGGGTCGCCGTCATAGGCAGCCTGTACGTCAGTTTCAATGTACTCCCTTATCTTGGGTATTTTGTTGAGGAACTTGAATGTCAGCTCCTCAGCAGCCTCGGCTATCTCGCTGTCGTTTTTATCCTTATAGGCAGGCTCGTACTTGAGCACTATGGATATCTGCTTGATAAGGTTGTAAATAACGTCCTCCAGCAGCATGGATATGTTGTTCCTGACGGTATACACCTTGTATTTCTTGTTCCTGAAATATCCCGGGTAGATTATTTTTCTCAGCTTTTCCAGTATGTCGATGACCGCTTCCTTTTCAGGGTGCTCAAAAAGCTTTATCTCGTCAATGGTCTTTCCTCCGCTGTAGTCCTCCATAAGGTCCTCCACCAGCGAATTTATTTTGCTGTCAATGCTGTCAGCCATATTTATCCCTCCGTAAAACTTAGTGTTGCACAGCTCAATAAAGTGTAACGCTTACAATGCCCTTTATCCTGCCAAGACTGTGCAGCAGCCTGTGGCGCTGTGTTTCATCAAAGGCGATCTCGGCTATGAACCGTGAAAGCTGCTCGCCCTTTTCGTTTGAAAAGACCTTTGCATGATGTCCCCTTATATCGCCGCCCGAAGCCGCAATTGCCGATGATATCTCATTCACCAGTCCGACCCTGTCGTGAGAGAGTACCTCTACCTTGGCATTGCCTTTAGCGTCAGCCCCACGCTTATCGAATATGTTCACAGCAGTTCACCTCTTTAAAATAATATTAATCACATCAAATTAGTATGCTTTTGATATTTATAACATTATACTATATTTGCACTCAAATGTCAACACATTTTGGAATATTTTATTGTATACCATTTTATAAAAAGTGGTTGACAATTATGTTTGTTTGTGGTATACTGTTAAAGTAATATTTTGCAGTCTCTTTCCTCGCCGCAGTGGGGGAGAAGAGATCTGCACAATTGGCTGAAATATTTGGGAGGTACGAAAATGTCGGTAAAAGACAGGCTCATAGCACTGTTTGAGAACAACAGGGGAGAGTATCTTTCGGGGGCGAGGATAGCCGCTGAGCTTGACTGCACAAGGGGTGCGGTCTGGAAGGCTGTGAAGTCGCTGCAGGAGGAGGGCTACAGCATTTCTGCGGTGACAAACAAGGGCTATTGCCTTGATGAGAGCACCGATGTGCTTTCTAAGGCAGGCATAGAGAAATATCTAAAAGGGGGCGAGGGGCTAGACCTGCAGGTATTCAGGGTGGTGGACTCTACCAACACCGTTATAAGAGACCTTGCCAACAACGGCGCAAAGGAGGGCACTGCCGCAATATCGGGCGAGCAGACCAAGGGCAGGGGCAGGCTTGGCAGAAGCTTTTACTCCCCCTCAGACACGGGGCTTTATCTCAGCATTCTTATCCGCCCCGAAATGTCAGCCGCCGATGCGGTGAAGATAACCACGGCTGCGGCGGTGGCGGTGGCTGAGGCGATAGAGCAGGTGTCGTCACGCAGGACAGATATAAAGTGGGTGAACGATGTTTATATCGACTCAAAAAAGGTCTGCGGCATACTCACCGAGGCGCAGTTCAACATCGAAAACGGCGGACTTGAATATGCGGTGGTGGGTATTGGCATTAACGCCTATGAGCCTCGGGGCGGTTTTCCCGATGAGATAAGGGATATTGCAGGGGCAGTGCTCGATAAGCCCATTGCGGATATGAGAAACCGCCTGGCGGCAGAGGTGCTGGCACGATTTATGAGGTACTATAAAGAGCTGGGCGAAAGCACCTTCCTTGAGAGCTACCGCCAAAGGCTGATGTGGCGGCAGGAAAAAATAAATATCATAAACGGCAGCACAGTCACCCCTGCGGTCATGTTAGATGTTGACAGCAGCTGCCGATTAAAGGTAAGGCTGGAAAACGGCGAGGAAAAACTAATATCCAGCGGCGAGATAAGCATAAGACATGCACAGTAGACCCTAAGGCGATAATTTACCATACCGTCAGCAGGCTTTACCGGGGAAAACCTTTCTGAAGAAAGGTTATTCCCCAGACCACTTTCCAAAGACTTTTAATTCTTTTTGTCGAGGGGGCAAGACTTCCTTCAATCTACTTTGTAAATTATCACAGCTCACTATGTAATCAAAACTTATGCCCCCTCGCCAAAAAGAACCGGAAGTTTCAGGAAGGGGGGTACACCCTTTTTCAAAAGGTCTCCCCCAATAGACTCTGCTGATAGTACGATAAACTATCACTTACAGGATAAACATCATATCATATAAAAAGGACGGTAATAAAAATGGCATCAACAGCTATCAACAAAAAGACAAACTCACAGAAGCTGCTTACACTTACGCTTTGCGCACTGTTTGCTGCGCTGACGGCGGTGGGGGCTTTCATAAAAATACCAATACCCCACCTGCCCATAACCTTGCAAAGCTTTTTTGCAATGCTGGCAGGTCTGCTGCTTGGGGGCGAGCTGGGGGCGGTCAGCGTAGGCACCTATGTGGCGCTGGGACTTCTGGGAGTACCTGTTTTCACTGAGGGCGGCGGAATATCCTACGTATTAAAGCCCAGCTTCGGCTACCTTGTGGCATTTGTGATAGGCGCTTACATCACGGGAAAGATAGCCAATGCGGTGAGCGACCCCTCCTTTGCAAGGATACTTATCGCCAACTTTGCGGGTCTGGCGGTGATATATTTTATAGGTATGCTTTATTTCTACCTTGCCATGAACCTCTGGGTCGGCGGTGACGGGCTTAGTGTCAGCAGGCTTTTTGCGCTGTGCTTTGTCCCTGTTATCCCGGGAGATATACTAAAGTGCATACTTGCGGCAGTGCTGGCGGTCAGGCTGATACCCCTGACAAAGAGATACAGGATAGAGATAAACAGAAAGTAACAAAAAAACAGCTCCACCCTCATTCACATGATCGAATGAGGGTGGAGCTTTATATTACAAGGAAATTTATCATTCTGTCCTCAGTGCGATAACGGGGTCCTTCTTAGCCGCTATCTTAGAGGGGAACAGACCTGCGATCATTGTAAGACCAACGCTTATAACTATCAGTATGACAGCCGCAGCAACAGGTATCTGCGCCCTCATGGGGACATCTGTCAGGTGTGCGATAATGGCGTTTATCGGCTTGGTCAGCAGGTAGGATATGCCTATACCCAGCACGCCTGCCACAAAACCCACGATAGCCGTTTCTGCATTGAACACTCTGGAGATATCCTTCTTTGAAGCACCGATACTTCTGAGTATACCGATCTCCTTTGTCCTCTCCAGTACAGAGATGTAGGTGATAATGCCTATCATTATCGAAGATACCACCAGCGAGATAGCCACAAATGCAATGAGCACATAGCTTATTGCGTCGATGATAGATGTTACCGATGACATCATAAGTCCCACAACATCGGTGTATTCTATCTTGTCAGCATCAGCAGCGGTGTCGTTGTATTCATCAATAATGTTGATTATCTCTTCCTTTGAGGCAAAATCCTTGGGGAAGATATTTATGCTGTTGGGCTTTTCAACAGTGGCATAGCCCAGCTTCTGCATATTCTCTTCATAGCTTGATGAAGAATATTTGCCGCTGTTTGCAAGTGCCTGGGTGTTGGTTTCAGCCTGCTCTGCCAGCATCTGCTGCATAAGCTCCATCTGCTCGTCGGTGAGAGAGGCGATGTATGCCTTCTGTGTGTCGGTAAGGCTGTTCATAAAGTCGCCGTCGCCTGACATCATTGAGTTCATATCAAGTCCCGACATTGCGCCCATGCCCATATCTGTCAGCTGTGACGGGTCTGAAACTCCGCCCTCTTCCATAAGGGCTGCCAGCTCTTCCTCAGTCATTCCCTCGGGGAGCTCCATGCCCTCGGGCATCATTGCGCCCTGCTGTGCGGACATATACGCTGCGACCTCTTCCTCGGTCATGCCCTCAGGTATCTCGCCTGCGGTTATAGCTGCCAGCTGCTCTTCTGTGAGCTGGGGCGGTGATGTGAGGGTGCTGTCCTCAGAGGCAGCCTCGGCAGGGGTGGTCTCCCCGTCCTGCTGCTCCTCGTCATCAGTGTCCTCGTCGGTCTTGAATTTAAGTCCGCTGAGCACGTCGATATCGGGGTTATCCAGCTGGTCCTTAACGACCTCGCTGTTCTCCACAAGACCCAGAAGGTATGTCATAAGCTCATGCTTGTAGCCTATGCCGCCCTGGATAGAGGTAGCTGCTGCGTCCTCGTTAGGTCTTAAAATACCTACGACCTCGATCTCAAGACCCTTGTTGACCAGATCGACCATGTAGTCCTCGTCGTCTCTCATATCCTCCCACACGCCGTCTGTTTTCTTGTAAAAGTCAGGTGTGGTCACCAGCTTGTATTTAAGATCGAGCAGCTCCTCGTAGGTGTATGAATGCTGCTCGCTGGAAATTTTGATCTCTTCTCCTGCAATGGCACGTCTGACAATGCCGTTTATCTCGCTCGGGTCGAGTATGCCCAGAGAGTAGAGTATGTAGTCGTTTATCTCATTGTTCTTGTCGATGATGAGAACTACCTCGTTGAACTTCTCGGGCATTCTGCCTGCCACGATGTCATACTGGGACTTCATGAGATCATCATTGTTTATCATCTCGGTCCATACATCTGTGCCGCCCATGCTGCCGCCCATAGACATACCCATCATCTGTGTTTCCGAAAGATAGCCCATATCCAGCAGCACCTGAGAGGGGTTCACCTGAAAAGCGCCCTCTGAGGTATCAGCCTTGAATACGTTGAGGGTGGTGGAGTAGCCATACTGTATATCGGTGGTGTACTTGCCTATCTTATCGTTATTGTCAAGGAACTTCTTGAACTTTTCAAGGTTGTTCACCTTTGTTTCCTGCATAAGAGTGTTTATCATATCCCCCATCTGGTTCTGTGAATACACCTTATCCATATCGTGCTTGCCTGCCTTGTCACGGCTCTCAGCCATTGTGTTCATTATCTCGCCTATGCTGGCAGTGGTCTCCTGTATCTGCAGGGGGTAGGTGGAAAGGGTATCCGACTGCACCTGGTCTATGTATATCTGCACGCCGTTTGAGATAGAAAGTATCAGCGCGATGCCGATGATACCGATAGAGCCTGCGAATGAGGTCAGCAGAGTTCTTGCCTTTTTGGTGAGCAGGTTGTTCTTGCTGAGAGACAGCGCAGTGAGAAAGCTCATGGAGGTCTTTAGCTTTTTGCGCTCCTTCTTAGCCTGCTTTTTCTCCTCACGGCTCATTTCCTTTTCGGGCTTTTTGATGGGCTCCACCACGTTTTTGTCGTAAGGGTCAGAGTCATCTGTCACCTTGCCGTCCAGCAGCTTGATTATTCTTGAAGAATACTGGTTAGCAAGGTCGGGGTTGTGTGTTACCATTATAATGAGCTTATCCTTGGATATGCTCTTTAATATCTCCATTATCTGCACGCTGGTCTCGGTATCCAGCGCACCTGTGGGCTCGTCTGCCAGCAGGATATCGGGGTTGTTTACCAGCGCTCTGGCAATGGCAACTCTCTGCATCTGTCCGCCCGACATCTGGTTGGGCTTTTTGTTCAGCTGGTCGCCCAGACCCACCTGAGTAAGAGCATCTATCGCTCTCTTTTTTCTCTCTGATTTTGATACGCCCGAAAGGGTCAGCGCAAGCTCAACATTGGCAAGCACCGTCTGGTGGGGTATCAGGTTGTAGCTCTGGAACACAAAGCCTATGGAGTGGTTTCTGTAGGAGTCCCAGTCAGCGTCCTTGAAATCCTTTGTGGACTTGCCGTTGATAGTCAGGTCGCCGTCGGTATACCTGTCAAGACCGCCGATTATGTTAAGCAGCGTGGTCTTGCCGCAGCCCGACTGACCTAAGATAGAAACGAACTCGTTCTCACGGAACTCAATACTGACGCCCCTGAGTGCGTTTACCGTAGTATCGCCTACGATATAGTCCTTAGTGATGTTTTTCAAACTAAGCACCTGTAAGGTCACCTTCTTTTCATGTTTTCTCTCAGGCAGAATACTTCTGCCCGTACTTTTTATCATATCAGGTATTATATACCGCTAATATAAACTTAATTTAAACAAAGCAGCATAAAAGTCAGCCTTAGCTGATTTTTAGAAAACGTTTGAATGTAAAAAAATCATCAATTTTCAAATTATGATATTGAAATAAACAGACGAATATGGTATAATTTAAACCGTGAAAACGATTACTGATTTTTTACAGGAGGTATGAAAATGTCAGACACAACTAACATCTCTCCCGAGCTGCTGGAAAAAATGAACAGATATTGGGACGCTGTGAACTATCTGTCCGCAGGTCAGCTTTATCTGCTGGATAATCCGCTGCTGAGAGAGCCGCTGAAAAAGGAGCACATCAAGAAAAAGATAGTAGGTCACTGGGGCACAGTTCCGGGGCAGAACTTTATCTATGTGCACCTTAACAGGGTCATCAAAAAGTACGATCTGGATATGATCTATATCTCGGGTCCCGGTCACGGAGGAAACTTCATGGTGGCTAACACCTATGTTGAGGGCTCATATTCCGAGGTTTACCCCAACATATCCCGTGATGTTGAGGGCATGAAGAAGCTCTTCAAGCAGTTCAGCTTCCCCGGCGGTATTTCATCGCACGTTGCCCCCGAGACCCCCGGTTC
>CALCRR010000344.1 GCA_937894495.1 uncultured Ruminococcus sp.
TTTCTTGCCTCTTGCCTCTGACATCTTGCCTCTAGTGGGAGGGGGCGCTTTTGTGGCAGCTAGTATTTTGATGGCTGCGCCAACCTTGAAAAATGATGACTTGGTGCGCCTGACCGCATTTTGATTGAATTTATTTTCCCCCACTAAAGCCGCGTGATTTTTTCCGGACCTTTGCATTTGTGCATTTTACCGCATATTTTTCAAACAGTTTTCTAGTCACTAGCTCTCTAATCACTAGCGACTAGAAGCGAGGAGTACAAGCATGAATAAAACTAATAACAGCCTGCTTAAAATAACCGAGAAGGACATCACATCATCGGAGCTTGAACGCATTTATGAGGACTTCAAAGCTATTGAGATAAAAAACGGCATACCTCAGCGTGAGACGGTGCGCCGACAGTTTGTAATGGAGGACAGCGGCAGCATAGTCGGCTACGTGTCGGGCATAACCGAGCACAGGTGGTTTTATCTCACAGACCTGTGGGTCGATGAAAGATACAGGGGTCAGGGTCACGGCACAAGGCTTTTAAAGGTCATCGAGCAAAAAGCTGCCGACGATGGCATGGAGCACATCTATCTATGGACGGCAGGGGAGCTAAACGCAAGGTTTTATGAGAAAAACGGCTATGTTCAGTTCACCGTCCTTGAAAATAAATTTGAGTGCCAAGGTTATCACCAGTACGGCTACAGAAAGGAGCTTACATGAAAAAGCTATGTGTGTTGTTCCCGGGCATTGGCTACCACTGCGAAAAGCCGCTGCTCTACTATCTCTCAAAGCTGGCAAAAAGTCGGGGCTATGAGGTAATTGCCCTGCGCTATGATGATTTCCCCAAGGGGGCAAAGGGCAATGCTGATAAAATGCGTGCCGCCGCAGCACACGCCCTTATGCAGAGCGAGCAGCAGCTCAGAGACCTTGACTTTGCAGATTTTAAAAGGGTGGTATTTATCGGCAAGAGCATAGGCACCGCCGCCTGCCTTGCCTACAGAGAAGCACATTTGATAAAAGCCGACTGCCTGCTGCTGACCCCTCTCACCATGACCTTTGAGCACTCGCCAAAGGGCAGCACAGCCTTTCACGGCACCGCCGACCAGTGGGCAGAGACCGCCGCCATAGAGCGCCTTTGCAGCGAAAACAGCATACCCCTTTACAAATACGAAAACGCCAACCATTCTCTCGAAACGGGAGATGTCAGCACAGATATCCGCATACTGACAGACCTGCTGGATAAAGCCGCCCCCATGATAGAATAGCATTCAGGAACAAAACAGCTCCCCGAGACCACTCTCGGGGAGTTTTCTTACTATCCGTAAACTGTCAGGTCGGGGATATCGAGATAGTAGCTATAATAAGCTTCTCCACCTATAAATTCCATCTTTACAAAGCCCCTTACTACGGTCTTATCCTCTCTATCAGAACTGCGTCCGCTTATATCAGCACTGTCACCGGCAGCTATAGTTATCGGCATATTTCCTAATGCGTTATAACTGTGGCTTTCCAGGTCCTCATCTTGTGCAAAGCTGTCAACGGTAGTATATAGTGAAAGTGAGATTTCCTCATCTGTGATGTTAGTAAGTGTACCGTCAAAATACAAGATGTTGTCTTTAAATGTCAAAGAATAATCTACCCTTAACCGTCCGTCCTCGCTGGTAAGCTCATTTTCACCGCTCTCATTAAAGCTCAGCTCATCAAACTCGGGAACGGTATCGCTTGGTTCATAGGCATCGCATTTTTTTGTGCTTCTCTTTTGTTGACAATGCCTTCAACGTTTTTTGGCGGAGTTTTTGTTGTCAGTGTTTTGGTCGTATATCATACTTTCATCGTCAATACCGCCCTCTGCGATAATATCATCGACTATACTGCTGAGTATCTCATTGTCATACCGCCAGCATTTGCCGCCGCATTCCAGATAATATACATGAGCATCGGGATATGTTCTTTTTACAGTGATACTTTTGACCCCGTCATGCGATATAACATAATATGGCGGTTCAGGGCTGTTACTTCCTAAGCTGTCCTTATCAAGCATAACACATTCCGAAAAGCCTGTTTCCCAAAGATGAACTATTTTATCAACAGTCTGCTTATCGGTTATGGTCCACTTAGTGCTTGTGCCGCCGTATACAGGCTCAACATAAGTCACATTTACCGTGTCTATGCTGTCAAAAGCAACACCCTTTGGAATACCTATTCCTGCTTCTTCCTGTAACTTTTCAGGCTCTCCCAGCAGACCGTCAAGCAGTTCGTCATAATAATACCGCTTACCATTGTAAATGCAGTAATAATTATGTTCATCTGATACTGACCTGTAGATATCAGCTGAATACTCTCCCACCCTCAGGGTGTATATCTTTTCCTCGCCCCTTGCACTGTATTCAGCTCCCGCCGGTACAGGCTCAGCGTCTGCGAGGTCGTTTTTAAATATCTCAATGACACGATGGGCAGTATCTTTACTTTCTATGTCCCAGATAAAATCTCCATTATCTTGTGAAGAAAGGTCAATTTGTTTATTTAAGTTGTAAGTTGACGTTGTTTCAAACTCACTGTTTGCGGTATCTTTGGGTATGGACTCACTGCTTTTTGATTTATTGCAGCCTGAGATCGCAATGGTAACAGAAAAAATTAAAACTATTTTTCGCAATAAACTACTACTCATTTTTATACCCCTTTGTGATCAATTATAGTTAGTAATATATATTAACGCCTTTGCATAATGGTCACTAACAAGAATATTATCTTTTCCCCAACCGTTATTAACAACAAGCCAACAATATTTACACTTGTTATTAACATAATATCTTTTGACTCCATGAACAACTACCCAGTGTTTATCATAATCTGGGTGATCCCAAATGTTCAATATACATGGTACTTTCAAGTCATTTATAGCATACAAACAATGTCCAGCCATAGACTTTTCTGTAACAGTTAACGTAATGCTATTTAAATTTGTAACCAATTTATATGAATTATATATTCCAGTATAAAGTTGAATCGTATTGGTACCTGTTTTATTTGGTTCGATTTTATTTCTTATAGTATTAAACATATAAAGTGGATTACTTGAAAAAAGAGAATTTCCAAATTTATTATTAATATAATCATAATAATACATGAAAACAATTGTTGTTGCTAAGCTACCACAAGCATTTAATCCGTCTACGTTGTAGTCAAGTAATCTTGTGGATTTATTTAAATCTACAACAGTAGAATATGCCGTGATATTATTAATTTTAGAGGTGGTTAGGGTTTTTGTATTTTTACTTAGTCTCTCCTCACACAGCAATAAAGCGACGAAATATCGACAAATCCAACCAAATATGGTATAATAGAAGTGCAAGAAAAAGTAATCAAAACGAGAAAAAAGCTTGCACTTCGGAGGATGCCATGTATAAGTTCAAGAAGGAAAAACAGATTTCATTCACAGATTTCAATCAACCGCTTGGTTTGCAAATGAACCCGGATAACCGCTGGATAAAAAAGCAGAAATGATCCCTTGGGAAACAATTGAAGCTGAATATGCCAGGCTGTTCCCGAGCCATACCGGTATGCCCGCAAAGCCTCTCCGCATGGCACTCGGTTCGCTGTTGATACAGAAGCAATATCATTATCCGGACGAAGAACTCGTCGAACAGATCAGAGAGAACCCGTACTACCAGTATTTCATCGGGCTGCCCGGATATGAGGATAAGATTCCGTTCGTACCTTCGCTTCTCGTGGAATTCCGCAAAAGACTATCGGAGGATGTTCTCAACGAGATCAATGAAATGATCATCGAGTACAACTCTCTGCAAGATATACCTTTTCTTCCTCAATAAGATCATCCACCAGAGCCTGTACTGCCGTATCGTCACAATAGTAATTTTTATTGTTGCAGGTCAGATAGAACTTGTGCTCCTGCGAGCTTGAATATTTTATATATATCGTAGGCAGTCCCTTGTGATATATCTTGTAATCTGCCCTGATGCCTGCCGGAGTGACTGAGGTCTTTTCGCTGCCCTCGGGAGTCTCCTCACAATCTGCAAAGTCGGTCTCCCACCAGCCCTTTACGGTGTCAAGAGCTGCTTCATCTGTAAAACGCCAACGGCTGTTTTCACCATAGTCGAAATTCTCCTCCCACTCGACCCAAAGCTCGGTAATTTCATCAAAGTTGGTCTGATCGTCCTCGATGACCTCCTTTACAGAAGGCTCTGCTTTTGAAGATGTATCATCTTTTTTGACCTTGTCCTCTGTCTTGTTGCAGGCTGTAAGCATTGATGCAGCAGCTAACATAGCAATTACAGTGATTATGATCTTTTTCATGTTCAGCACTCCTTTACTAAGTGAAATTATTAACTTTGCTCTTATGATCTGTTTCTTACACTGTATATCAATAATTTAGTTATAACTAGTCACATAAATCAAACAGTCAGCATAACTGTAGTTAATAAGAATATTATCACTGCCATGTCCGTCATTAACTATAAACCATTTATAAGTAAGTGTATTGTTATAATATTTACGTTTAACACCGTGTGTTACTACCCAGTGATTACCATAGATGGGATGTCCCAATATATTCAATATACAAGGGACATCAGAATCTATAACTGCAACTCTGCATTTTCCAAACATTGATGAATTAGTGATTTGTAAGTTAAGACTGTTCAGATTTGTTACAGATGAGTAATTATTCATTATTCCGGTATACAGAGATATCGGATTTGTACCATTATGATTGGGTTCAATTGCTAGTCTTAGGTCTTCAAACATATAGTATGGGTTGAGTGATAGTAATGGATTACCAAACTTCACGCTAACATTATCATAATAATATAAGAACATTATAGTAGTAGCTAAACTGCCGCAAGCGTTTAAATCATCTATATTATAATTTAATTTCCTTGTTGAATGCGTTAAACTTTCGGTTATCTCATAGTTACCTGCAGAAGTAGAATTTAAATCATAATGATCTGTTGCTAGTTCGGTATTAGGAAGAATGTCATCGTCGAATAATACAGACTCTGTAGTTTTATGTTCGTTTATATGAACGTATTCTCCATCTTTCTCCTCGTAATATTCCAACGGTCCGCCATAATAAACATCATCAATAATATTCAGATAAGGAGATTCATTTGACGGGCTATATTCTATTATGTTACCGACAGTATCATAAATAACATATCCGTTTTCAGTATCGGTACAATATCCAACAACATTTCCTTCTGAGTCATATAATGTATGAGTATATAATATTTCACCCATATCTTCGTCAGAGATTACAGACATTACATAGTCCGTAGGCGCTGTAGGTTCAATAATAATATTATTAGTAGTATTTCCGGAATATGCATAGCTTGCACTGCAAAGTATATTTACAGATATCGCAAACACGATCCCAAGTGAAATCAGGTTTTTTAACTTTTTCATAAATTACCTCTTTAAATGCATATTTAATAAAAAATATTATATTGTAACAACTCCCCGAAACCAAAGATCTCGGGGAGTTAACTTTATTCGGTTTCTTAAAGCCCGACCTCTATTAGCCCAGCTCAGCAAAATACTTGATAGTTCTTACCATCTGTGATGTGTAAGAATTCTCGTTGTCGTACCAGGAAACAACCTGTACCTCGTAGCAGCTGTCGCTGATCTTGCAAACCATTGTCTGAGTTGCATCGAACAGTGAGCCGTACTTCATGCCGATAACGTCGCTTGAAACGATAGGATCTGTGTTGTAGCCGAAGCTCTCTGAAGAAGCAGCCTTCATAGCAGCGTTGATAGCGTCAACAGTAACTTCCTTGTCGCTCTTAACAACAGCTGTCAGGATAGTTGTGGAGCCTGTAGGAACAGGAACTCTCTGTGCAGAACCGATCAGCTTGCCGTTGAGCTCGGGGATAACAAGACCGATAGCCTTAGCTGCGCCTGTTGAGTTAGGAACGATGTTAGCAGCGCCTGCTCTTGCTCTTCTCAGGTCGCCCTTTCTGTGAGGACCGTCAAGGATCATCTGGTCGCCTGTGTAAGCGTGGATAGTGCTCATGATACCGCTCTTGATCTCAGCGAAATCGTTAAGAGCCTTAGCCATAGGTGCCAGGCAGTTTGTTGTGCATGATGCAGCAGAGATGATAGTGTCATCAGCTGTCAGTGTCTTCTCGTTTACAGAGAATACGATAGTAGGCAGATCGTTGCCTGCAGGAGCAGAGATAACGACCTTCTTAGCGCCTGCGTCGATGTGAGCCTGGCTCTTAGCCTTTGAGCAATAGAAGCCTGTGCACTCCAGAACAACGTCAACGCCGATCTCGCCCCAAGGGAGCTCAGCTGCGTTAGCCATTGCATAGATCTTAAGAGTCTTGCCGTCAACAGTGATAGTGCCTGCCTCATCGTCAGCCTCTACTGTGTGAAGATTTTCGCCGATCCTTCCGCAGTAACCGCCCTGAGCGGTATCATACTTGAGAAGATCTGCCAGCATTGAAGGCTTTGTCAGGTCGTTGATTGCAACTACCTCATAACCCTCAGCACCAAACATCTGTCTGAATGCAAGACGTCCAATACGTCCGAAACCATTAATTGCGACTTTAACTGCCATAATTAATATACCTCCTAAAAAATTTCTGTAACTATTATACACCATAACGATTAATTTTTCAAGTGTTTTTCAAAAAAACTTATATATTTTTTACATTTTAGGTATAGTATCACTTAGGTTGGGCATTTGAGCACTGCTGCACAGTGTATAAAATGTTTGCACGAAACGTTTGTTTACAGAACGATCCTCTATTGCGTGCCCGAGCCGCCGCACCTGGTGCAGGTCTGTTTGCCCGAGCCACCGCATTTGCTGCATTCCTTCCATACAGTCTTTGTATCGCCGAGGTTGCCGTCATAGTGGGGCACATTGGTGATTTTTTCATAGTGACCGCCTTTGCCGTCACACTGTGAGCAGTCTACTGTCTTATTGCCGTTGCATCCAGGGCAGATTATAGTCACCTTGCCCCTGTCCCGGTCGTCATCGTCCCAGCCGCCTGATGAGCCGCCGCCTGATGAACCGCCGGACGAGCCGCCCGAGGACGAACTAAAGTCCTCAAGGCTGACTGAGGTCCTCTCGGAGGTCGTCTCTATCGAAAGCTCATTTGCATAATAAAGCAAAATTGCCACATCATGGTCTGACAGGTCAATGCTAACCTCCAGGTCGCAGTATTCTCCTCCGTTAGACTTAAATGTCGTTACGCTCTCCGAGCCTGTGTATTCAAAATAGTAACTATAAAACAGTTTTCCGTTGTATTCGATCCATTCATCTTTTTCCTTTATAAGTTTGAAATTATATTTGCTTGTAAGCAGATCGACATAATCTTCGTGGAACTCCGTGTTCCTTGCGCCTATAAATGAGCGATAATGGTATTTGTCGTGGTCCTTGCTTCCGTCAAGCACAAACTTATTGCCGCTGAACGACTCTATATCGGGTATAGCTTTCGCTTTGACCTGGGCAATGGGTGCGGCGGTGGTAGTCTGCTTCTTTGTGGTAGTGGACTGTGTTGTGGTGGTAGTCTTTTTAGTGGTGGTAGTTTCTTTTGATGTCGTAGTCTTTTTGGTGGTAGTCTCAGCAGGCGGCGCTTCGGTCTGCTTGGTGGTATCCTTCTTGTCGGGCAGAGTTCCTACGCAGTCCATAAAATAGTCGGTGTCGCTGCTGCTTGAGCCTGTCAGATTTATGTCGCCGCTCCAGTAGGTGCGTACATACATACCGAAATTCATTATAATAAGCGCATACCCATCGCTGCTGCCTATGCCGAAAACGGCAGGGTCATCGTCCTCGGGAGCTTCAAACAGAGAGATGTTTTCTCCGCCTGCGTAGTCTACCACCCACATTGTGGTGCTGCTTCCGCTGGAAAATGACATTTCGCTGCTTGCTTGTAACTCAAAGCCGTATTTATCCTCAAGCAGCTTGATGTAGGCATCTGCTACCGACTCATCGACCTTTCCGTCCACGTAGGCTTCATATGCTAAAAACTGTTCCTCATAATAAGTAACGCCGTTGCTGTCGGTGTGAGTCTTGACCTCATAGTCATAGTCCGACTTGCCGTAAGCCGCCCTGTAAACTTCCCAGAATTCTGGGATATCCACACTGCCGCTTGCAGGGGCTTCGTAGGCTGTGGCCGTTGTGGCAGCTGTAGTTCTTCTTGCGGTGGCAGCGGTCTGCTTTGCTGTAGTGGTCTGTACTGCCGAATAGCTTGCAGCAGGCTCGTTGTTGAGCTTTTTATCGGGGGCAGAGCTGCCCAGCTCGGTCTTAGAACCCTTGCCGAAAATAAGAATAACTATCAGCGTGATCACCACAGCAGCGCTTATGCATACAAAGGCTATCAGCTTTGGCTCTATGCGCCTGAACTTTGCCGCCGCCTGACCCGATGAGGGCAGTGCCGCCGCAGGCTGTGTAATGCTTATGGCAGCGGCATCACGCATACCGCCCTTTACAGTGCTTATCTTCTTTTTGGTCATATCAATACCGCATTTGCGGCAGAAAACGGAGATATCTCTGTTGCTCTGACCACAGGCAGGGCATACCTTATCGCTCTGCTGCTGTGAAAGAGAAGTGCGGCAGCTTCGGCAGAATTTAGCTATTGAACGGTTTTCAATACCGCATTCGGGACATTTCATATTATCACCTCTGATATCAGTTCTTGTAGTATTCTCCCCATTTTACCTTCTTCATATCGCCTGCTTTTATGGGGTCTGGGTATTGTCCTATGTATTTTGAGCTTTCAGATCTGCGCCACTGCACAAAGATGTGGTGCTCGTCCTCATCATAATGCCCTATGTACACCTCGCCCTTGAGCCCCGAGCTTTCGGCAGCATTATGCAAAGCGGTCCTCAGCTCACGGTTGCTGCCTGTATTTGCGAAGTTTTCTATCTCAAAGGCCTCGGCAGCAAAGATAAACGGGCGGTAATAGCCTGAGGTCTCCTTATCAAACAGGTGGTTTTCGGCAGCCTCATAGAGACTGGCTGCGGCATCGTTTGCCTTTTTCATCTCAGCCTTATTATTATTGCCGATAACTATCGCTGTCACAGCTATCACTATAACCGCAACTATCAGTGCAGCGATCAGAATGATGATCTTCAGCTTGCCCGATGCCCCCTTATCTTTATCAGCCGGCTCTTTTGGGGCTTTTTTCTTCTTCTTTTCTTTCCTTGCCGGCTTATCAGGCACCGCAGCAGCTTTTGCTGTCTCAGGTACGCTGCCGCTTTCTTCGCCAACGGGCGTTCCGCAGATATCGCAGAATACCGAGTCGCTCAGCAGCTCGGTGCCGCATTTTTTACATATCAAAGGAGCGGCAGCTGCCATAACAGCACCGCAGACATTACAGTATTTCATACTATCACGAATTTCCGAACCGCAATATGTACATCTCATGCTATCACCTCAAATAATTATTTGTATTATTATAACATAAATGCTTGTTATTGTCAATAAGAATTGTGATAAATAATGAAAAAGTTAGAAAAGGAAAACTTAAACACGCCCTGTTTATCACATAAAAAAGCAGGCTGAAAGAGTGTATTTACGACTATAAATATCATCGCCTGTGAATATCCCCACACATAAAAATATCCGCCCATTTCGTCTGTCACGTCATGAGCGAAATTGTTGATTTTATAGATCAGCGCTTATTTCAAGCACTTTCAGTCTCTTTTTTATCGGTCTTTTTCAGCAGCCCGTGCAAAAACCAGCCTGCAGGTATTATCAGCGCAGGATAAATGGGGATCCTGTATCTGTAGGCAAAATCCACCTCTGAAAGCGCCTGTACTATATTTGTGGCGATTATCAGTGCCGCAAAATATACGCAGCCGCTTATCTTCTGCTTTTTTGCCCTGATAAGTCCGCCAAAGCCCAGTATGAACAGCGGCACTAGATTTATAACGTTCATTATCATCTCGGATATCTCCATAAAAGGTAAGGCTATGCCCCAGAAGCACACAGCACGCAGCAGCACCACTAAAATAATATCAAGGGCAAATACAGGGCTGTCAAAATGTGACTTGGGCAGGTCGATATCCATGCCGCCGTAAACTATGGTGCCCGATTTGAAAAGGTCTATGTAGTAGTCGAGCCTTGAAGCCAGACCGTGCTCACCCTTGCTGTTGGCGAACATATATATCAGCGCCCCGACTATCACGGCGCAGACGGTCAAGCCGATGATCTTTTTCGGCTTTTTGGGCAGCTGGCTGAACAGCCCCGCAGTGAGCACCGCCACCGTTATGAATGAGGTGGTCCTTATGCTCATAAACATCAGCGCACATATCACCAGCAGCACAATGGTCAGTACCCTTTGCTTTTTCTGCTGAGTTTTCTGCAAAAAGAACAGATAAATGCAAATTATTTCCAACGCAAGCCCTATGCTGTCGCTGTAGAGCACATGGCACCAGTAGATAGTCTGGTGGCACATGGCGTAGATAATGCCTGAGTAAAGTGCCGCAGGTTTGCTGTTAAAGATAAGCATAGCGGTCTTGTAGATGAACACCGCCGAAAGTGCCGAGAACAGGCACTGGAAAATGAGCAGGGGATAATCAAAGCCGAATATCGCCCTGAATATGGCTACAACGGTGGCATAGCCCCAATAATAGGGCTTATCAAGATTATTGGCGTAATAGCTCAGCCCTTGGTCGGCAATAGCTCTCGCCCAGGCGTCATATCTTTCCGAATCGCCGATGATAGCCACTTTGCCGCTGAAGCCCACCATATTGAACATAAAAATGAGCCTTTCCGCCGCAGCCAGCACAAAAAGTCCGCAAAGCACCGCTTTTTCGCTGAGCTTTTCTATCATATCGGTCAGCTGTTTATACAAATCTATATCCCCCTCGGTCTGAAATTTTGCTATTTATAATTGTATCATGTTTGACAGATGATGTCAATGCTTTTATCAGAGCCCGGGTCCTCGCCGAACGGGGTATTTCCCCCACCTGTGCCTCTAGAAGCAAGAAGCAAGAGGCAAGAAGCAAGAGTCCTCTTTTCACGCTTTGTTCGATCAGTAAATTTTCTTGCCTCTTGCTTCTGACATCTTGCCTCTAGTAGCTGGGGGCGCTTTTGTGGCGTCTGGTATTTTGATGGCTGCGCCAACCTTGTAAAATGATGTATTGGTGCGCCTGCAGAAGTTTGCAGCCTGCCTGTGATCATTTTACATCGGGTTTACGTAGGCGGTGTAAATACAAAATCTTCAAAGTGGATGATCTTTTGTATTTACAAATGTCAAAAAATGTGCTATAATATCTGTAAGTGAGCTGACATCAGTGAGATGAACTGACGGAAAGGAAAATGAAATGGTATTTAATTGCGTGCTTAAAAGGGTCGTGGACGACAGCTATGATATCGAGATAGGTCACAGCCTGCAGGATAAACTGATAGCTGACCTTAAAAACGGGCTGACGGGCAAGAAAAAGTTTGCCGTAGTTACCGACTCGATAGTTGAGGGGCTTTACGGCAGGGATATTTATGAGCGTATACTGGCAGCAGGCTTTAAGGCTGACCTGTTCGTTATCCCCGAGGGTGAGAAGTCAAAGACCAGGGCTATGAAGGAGTTTCTGGAGGACTCAATGCTTGAAAAGGGCTACCGCAGGGACTGTGCCGTTATCGCTGTGGGGGGCGGCGTTGTCACCGACCTTGCAGGCTTTGCGGCAGGTACCTTCGGCAGGGGAGTGCCCTTTGTGAACTATGCCACCACTCTGCTGGCTGCGGCTGACGCCTCTGTAGGGGGCAAAACAGCGGTGGATACTCCGCTGGCGACTAACCTTATAGGACTTTTCAACCAGCCCGACAAGGTCTATCTCGACATCGACACATGGAAAACTCTGCCAAGGGTGCAGATATCCAGCGGTCTTGCCGAGACCATAAAGCACGGCTGCCTGGGGGATAAAGAGCTTTTTGAGTTCCTTGAAAACAATGTTGAGAAGATATTCGAGGGCGATGTGGCTGCCTGTGAGTATATCGCAGAGCACAACTGCGCCGTAAAATATAAGGTGGTTATGCAGGACGAGCGTGAGAGCGGTCTGAGAGAGGTCTTAAATCTCGGGCATACCGTGGGCAGAGCTGTTGAGACGGTCTCTGACTACAGGCTGTATCACGGCGAGGCTGTGGCTATCGGCACTGCGGCACAGGCAAGGCTGGGGGAGAAGTACGGCTTTATCAGCAGGGATAACCGTGAGAGGGTGGAAAAGCTCCTTGAAAGAGCAGGACTGCCTGTGAGGATACCCGACTACATCAATAAGCAAGAGCTTGTGAAAAAGCTCTACACCGATAAAAAGGTGAGGGACGGCAAGCTAAGGTTCGTTTTCCAGAAGGAGATAGGCGAGGTGGTACAGTTCGGTGAGAACAGCTTCGCCAAGGAGATCGCCGAGGACGAGATAGCTGCGGTGATCGCCGAAATGTAGCATTGGAGGGCGTGACATGGATCTTAAATTAACACCAACAAAGCTCAGCGGCAGCGTAACTGTCCCACCCTCGAAAAGTGTGGCGCACAGAATGATAATAGCGGCGGCGCTGGCTGAGGGAACATCGGTGATAGACAAGCTCTATCCCTCGGTGGATATACTCACCACCCTTGACGCCATGAGGGCGCTGGGGGCTGATATAAGCTATAAAGACGGCAGAGCTGTGATAAAGGGCATTGAAAAAGCCCCCGACAGCGCTGTTATAGACTGCTGCGAGAGCGGCTCGACCCTGAGATTTATCATACCCGTGGCGGCAGCACTGGGGGTAAGAGCACAGTTTCTGGGCAGGGCAAATCTGCCTAAAAGACCGATAACTCCCTATCTGGAGGAGTTCCCTAAGCACGGGGCGGAGTTTGATTATAACAACACCATGCCGTTTTCGGTTAGCGGTAAGCTGACGGGGGGCAAATACTATATCGACGGCGGCATATCCTCGCAGTTTATAACAGGGCTGCTGCTGGCACTGCCGCTGGCGGAGGAGGACAGCGAGATCATACTGACCTCACACTTGCAGTCTAAGCCCTATGTGGATATAACCATAGGTGTGCTGAGACAGTTCGGCTGCGAGATCGCTGAGACTAGCGAGGGATACCATATAAAAGGCGGTCAGAAGCTGAGGGCTGTTAACGGCGAGGTGGAGGGCGACCACTCTCAGGGAGCTTTCTTCCGGGTGGCAAATTCGCTGGGCTCTGATATCGACATCATGGGCTTAAATGTAAATTCTTTTCAAGGCGACAAAAAAATCATTGAAATATGCAAAGAAAAAGTGTATAATAATAACAGCGGACTAAAAGCCTTTGACATCGACTGCTCGGATATACCCGACCTTGTGCCGATACTTGCGGTGCTGGCAAGCTTTTGCGACGGGGTGAGCCGCATAAACAACGTGGCAAGGCTGAGGATAAAGGAATGTGACAGACTGGCTGCCATGGAGGAAAACCTGAACAAGCTGGGCGGCAGAGTTAAGGCTTATGAGGACAGGCTGGAGATAGAGGGCGTAAAGCAGCTGAAAGGCGGCGCCGAGGTGGATACCTATGTTGACCACCGAATAGCAATGAGCATGGCGATAGCCGTAACACGCTGTGAAAAGCCGATCATCGTTAAGGGCGCTGAGTGCGTAAGCAAGTCATACCCCGACTTCTGGGAAGTGTATTCCGGCATTGGCGGACTGATCGAAGAATTATGATATGTCCTCACCGGACGGGGAAATCCATAATTAATTGTGCTCGCTGCTAGCCGCCGGATATTCAGAGAGCTAGTGGCTGGAAATTAGATATCAAACTTTGTATAGTATTCAAGGCGCAAACCGGGAAATAAAACTATGTATGAAAAAGAAACCAACGGACAGGATTATGTCAGTTATATAAGGGGCATGGTGGGGCACAAGCCTGTGTTTTTGTGCGCTGCGGTGTCTGTGATAGAAAACGACCGAGGCGAGATATTCCTTGAAAGGCGGGGCAGCTCTGACAGATGGGGCTTGCCCGGGGGACTGGCTGAGCTGGGCGAGAGCCTTGAAGAAACAGCCGTCAGGGAAGCCCTTGAGGAAACGGGGCTTGAAATTAAAGCCGACAGGCTGCTGGGGATATACACAAAGTATTTCGCCAAGTGCGCCAACGGCGATGAGTTCCAGTCGGTAACGGCGCTTTTTAAGGCGCATATAACAGGCGGTGAGCTTAAATGTGACGGGGTTGAAACTACCGAAGCAAGATATTTCAAAAAGGACGAGCTCCCCGAGATATACTGTCAGCAGCACAGAGATATGCTGAACGACTATTTAAACGGCAAAATACCAAACTATAGATAAAATGTACAAAAATTTGTACTCTATATAAAATTCAACGAAAGAGCAGAGCGGTGAAAAGGCGGTAAGCATAAGCCCTTGCCCCTCACCTCTTACCTCTAAAAGGAGGACGAAAAATGTCATCAACATGGAAAAATAATTTGAGCTTTACGGTGTTCGGAGAGAGCCACGGTCCTGCTATAGGTGTGTGCATGGATAACGTGCCCCCGGGGGAAACTATAGATGTCGATAAGATCTATGAGTTCATGGCAAGGCGTGCTCCAAAAAAGGACGGCACCACCACCATGCGCAGCGAGAAGGACCTGCCGCAGATAATATCGGGCTACCATAACGGCAAGACCACCGGCACGCCGCTGTGCATCCTCATCCCCAACGAGGACACCCGCAGCCGGGACTACGCCGCCACCCGCGCCCTGGCGCGCCCCGGACACGCGGACTACACCGCCTGGTGCAAGTACCACGGCTTTGAGGACTACCGGGGCGGCGGCCACTTCAGCGGGCGGGTCACCGCTGCGCTGGCGGCGGTGGGCGCGGT
>CALCRR010000345.1 GCA_937894495.1 uncultured Ruminococcus sp.
ATATGACGATGAAAGGCGTGGCGCAGATTTGCGGCAGAGGTTTTTAGAGGTCACCTTTATTCATTTGGCAGGCGCCCTCAGCTTCGCACCGTAACGCCCTCGTCAGAGCCGAAAACGTGTATCATCCGATAAAAATGGTCCATATCCCCGATGTATATCCGTGTGGCGACCTCCTGTCCCGACTCCACCGCCGCATAAAGCCGCCTGCCGTATTCCTCCATGTTATCCATAATGACCTCGGCAGCCGCCTCATCGGGAGCTATGATGTTTATGCTCACTACCTTGTCTGCAAAGCCCTCTTTCTTCACCGTATCAAAGGGGTATGCCGACACCTGTACGTCAAAGCTCTCCCTGTCCGTAATGCCCAGGTCGGCTATCTGCTCATAAAGATAGTCGTTTATGTCCTCTTTTAAAAGCTCAGAGTAATACTGGCAGTTCACTATGTGCGATGGGGTGGGGTCCTTGTGGTCAAAATCAAAACCGAACACCACATCGGGGTCATTCACAGGGCAGGCTGTGAACCTCACCATCAGCGAAAATTCATCATAATAAGGGTACTGGTACGCCGTGAACTCCTCGCCGTACATCTCCTTTAACAGATTTTCTGCTGCGTCGGTAAGCTCGGTGCCTGTTTTGGGGTCGCTGTAGTCCACCTCGTCAGCGGTTATGGTAACGCCGCAGATAGTCACCGAGTCGGAGAACATATCCTCAAAGCCGTAATCATCAATAATGCCCGTATCCGCCACGGGGTCTGAGCTTTCAACAGGCTCGGTATCGTCCTCGCTCTCCTCAGTATCAGAGCTATCCTCGCTGTCCTCACTGACCTGTGCCGCCGCAGTGCTGCCCTTTTCCGCCCTGCTGCCCGAGCTGCTTTCATCAGCCACATCACCGCAGGCGCTCAGCCCTGTTGCCATAAGCACTGCCGCCAGTATCGCCGTTATTTTTTTCATGGTATGCTCCCCCTTGCATTAAATATCTCAAAAATCCGCGTATCAGTTTAGTGTCAACACACCCTAATTGATATACGTCCGGGCACGCCCATTTTTATGGCGTAAAGCTGCACAAAGCTAAGGCTGCTTTTTTGTGAGTTATCACAGCTATCCGTTAAGTATCTTGGTGCCCTCGTTGTCTATCTTAAACTCATGCACCTGCCAGCCGCCAAGCCCTGCGTTATCCAGCGAGAACTTCATCTTGCCTGCAAAATAGGTGTTCTGCTCGTCAACTATCGCCATAACGGTAGGACCTGCGCCGCTTATGTAGCTGGCATAAGCCCCGTGGGTGTAGGCTATGTCAAACACCTCACGGCAGTTGGGGATAAGCTCCATACGGTAGGGCTGGTGCAGCTTGTCATGCACCGCAGTCCTCAGGTTCTCAAACTTCCCCGTCAGCAGCGAAGCCGAAAACAGCGCCGCCCTTGATAGGTTGAAAACAGCGTCCTTGTGCGATATCTCAGTGGGCAGGCAGGCTCTTGCCTTGTCGGTCTTTAACTCAAAATCGGGGATAATGGCGACAAATTTCAGCTTTGTGAATACCTCCTGCTTTACCCAGTGTACCTTCCTGCCGTCAAACACTGCGGTTACTATGCCCCCCAGCAATGCAGGGGCAGTGTTGTCGGGGTGCCCCTCTATCTGCGCCGAAAGGTCCACCAGATCGTCCTTTGTCAGCGGGTCCCCCAGCAGCCTGTTAGCCCCCACCAAGCCTGCTATTATGCAAGCCGATGACGACCCCAGCCCCCTTGCCATAGGTATGTTGTTGGTCTGCCTGAGCCTTAGCCCCGAAAGCTTTCTGCCGCACACCGCAAAAAGGTCCTTTGCCGAAACATAGATAAGGTTATTTTCATCACAGGGTATATCCGCACCGTCAGCCGATACTATATCAACCCTGTCCGACTCCTCCATCTCAACATAATTATAATAGTTGAGCGCCAGCCCCAGCGCATCAAACCCTGCCCCCAGGTTCGCCGAGGTAGCAGGTATCTGTATTTTATACATAGCTTGTCCTTCCTCTTTTCCAAAAGCAAGAAGTATGTGTCCGCAAGGCAGACAAAATATAAAATGCGCCGCAGGCACATCTTGGTCTTGCCTCTTGCTTCTTGCCTCTTTCTTCTGCCTGCGCCGAGCGGTCTTATGTCTCCATCGGGCGCACCCTGAGGGTCACGCCTATGCTGTCTGCAACAGCCTGAGACTTAGCTATCTCCTCCTCGCCGATAATATCAACCACCGTGAGCACCACGTTCGGCACATAAGCCTTTATTTTTGCGGCAAAGGAGAGCATTGCCGCAAAGCAGTCAACGTCCTTCCACTTAGGGCGTGTTATAGCCGTATAAGCCGCACTGTCAGAAGCGTTAAGGCTTATTGAAACGGTGTCTATCAGCCCCTTGAACTCACTCTCGGTCTCACGCCCATGTATAAGGTCTGCAAGCCCGTTGGTGTTGAGCCTTATGGGGGTCTTGCTCACCGAGCGTATATATCTTGCGGTATCAAGCAGTATACCCAGCTCACTGGTGGGCTCGCCGTAGCCGCAGAAGATTATCTCCTTGTAGCTGTCAAGGTCTCTGCCCTTTAAGTTCTCTATCACTTCATCAAGGGTGGGCTGGTGCTCCAGCCACAACGGGTCTGAGCCGTAAGCGCCGTCGCCGTTCTGCCTTAAACAGAAGGTGCAGGCACAGGGGCATTTGTTTGTTATGTTAAGATAGAGCTTGTCCCAGAGCTCATACGATATAGTCATTGCTTTTTCCATTTTTCTCTGCTCCTTTTTCAGCGGTAATATATAAAATGCCGAGCTGCTTATTCCCACTCCTGTATCACCTTGCAGGCTGGCAGCTCGATATCGCACCAACAGCGCTTTGCCCTTTTGCCGTGCAGTGCAAAATGCATGGTGTATTCTCTGAATGACTGACTTGAATACAGCATTTCAAGCTCCGTCTCGCCGCTGTTCACCAGCGCCGCCAGGGTGGCAAGCTTTATTTCCTCGCCGTTTATCCTGCCCATTTTGCGGTCGGTAAGCAGGCAGTATATATCATCTGCCTCAGCCCATTTCAACTCAGCCGTTACGGTGCAGCTTGTGTGAGCCTTGTGCTTTTCGTAATATTCTTCGCTCACTTCGTCCTTATAAAAATATATATCGTCAAAAACAAAGCTCACGCTTTTTCCGTCCTCCGCTGTCTCTATGCGGCTCACGTAAAAGTCGTGCAGCGGGTCGGGGAATTTTGTTTTTTCAAGGTCAAATATTTCCGTCATAGCTTGTCTCCCTGATACGTCCCACGCCTTGCCATCTCCATATCTATCATGTTGAGCACCATACGCTTGTCTCTGCTCCAAAGGGGAGCTATAAGCTCGTTTCTGTCGCCGTCACCTGTCAGCCGCTGTATTATTATCTTACTTGGTAAAAGCTCCAGCTGGTCGCATACTATGCCCACATATTCCTCACGCTCCAGCGTCCTGAACTCGCCGCGCTCATACATCTCAGCCAGCGCAGTGCCTTTTAGTACGTGCAAAAGGTGTATCTTCACCGCGTGTATATCCAGCCTGCCCACCTCTGCGGCGGTCTCCTTCATCATATCAGGGGTCTCCCCCGGCAGACCGTTTATTATGTGCACGCACACGTTCACCCCGTGCTTTCTTAACAGCTCATAGCCTTTTAGAAAATCCTCATAGCTGTGGCAGCGGTTCATTGCCGCCGCAGTTTTGTCGTGTATGGTCTGCAAGCCCAGCTCCACGGTAAGGTAGGTGCGCCCTGCCAGCTCTCCCAGCAGCTCGCATTTTTCCTCGTCCAGGCAGTCCGCTCTGGTGGCTATGCTGAGCCCCACTGCGTTTTCAAGGCTCAAAGCTGCTTCATACAGCCTTCTCAAAGTCCCCGCATCGCTGTAGGTGTTTGAGCCTGCCTGAAAATAGGGTATGCAAAGCCCGCCCGACCACTTGGCGTCCATCACCGCCCTCACCTGCTCATATTGGGTGAGTATATCCTTTTCGGGGTCTCCGCCGAAGTCTCCGCTGAGCTTTGCCGAGCAGAAGGCGCAGCCCCCCACCCCCTTGCTGCCGTCCCTGTTGGGGCAGCCCAGGTCAAGGTTCAGGGGCACCTTAAACACCTTTTTGCCGAACCGCTTTTTTAAGCTGTAGCTGTAGCTGTGATAGCGCTTGTTGTCGTCAGAGAAGCTAAACCCCTCATTCATCTTCAACAGGGGGCTCCTCAGGCTCCTCGGGCTCTTCAGTGGTGGTCTCGGTAGGCTCCTCGGTGGTTGTCTCGGTAGGCGCCTCGGTGGTTGTCTCGGTAGGCTCCTCGGTGGTGGTCACCTCAGGCTCGGTGGTGGTAGCCTCGGTGGTAGTTGTGGTAGTCGTCTCAGGCTCCTCATAAGGCACCGTTGTGGTGGTGGTCACATCGGGGGGATCGTTATTGGTGGTGGTCACTGACGATACCAGCGTTGTGGTCACAGTGGTGGTATAGGTCTCATAGGGTCGGTCGATAGCCGTTGTGCCCTTGCCGTGGTTCTCACCGCTCTTTTCAGATGTGGTGACTGTGTTGCCGTTCTTGTCCGTCTGCACCACCGATGTGGTCAGCACGTTCTCGTCAATATCGGGCTGGTCGGTATTATCCTCAGGCAATTCCTCAAAAAGATTTCTGCCCTGCTCAGCTTCCTCAGCCACCGTCTTTCTCACAGGGTCTGACAGCTTGTTGCCGATGCCGTAAAGCAGCGCCACGTGCTCCTCAGCGGTTTTCATAAGCTCAGGTATTGGCAGCTGTCTGTTATACTGCTTTTCCAGCTGCGCCGTGAACTCCCCCGAAAGAAAGGTGGTCTTAGTCAGGTTCACCTTGTTGTCGTCATTAATATCTCCCCCGTTTATGGCGAGAAACACCACCGATACGAATATCAGCAGCGCCGCCATCACCAGCAGGTTTACATTGTCATAATGCCCCACGCCCGTTTCCTTTGCGAGAAAAAGCACCGCACGGTCATTCTCGGCACATTCTTCGGGAATGGTTATCTTTTCGGCTTCTCTTATAGCCTTGTCAACATTTCTTTCCATTTTATTCTCCTTAACGTCACCGTGTATATTCAACAACAAGCGTCATTATACTCAGTGCGAACACCAGAGCTGTACACAAGGTCTTTACTATCCTCACAGCGCCGTAGCTGCGCCTGCTTTTTGCCGCGATATTGTCGCATAGCCTGAACACTCCCCGTCTGGCAGGGGCGCACACCACAAAAAAGGCTATCACTATCAGCGTCATGTTATGGAGCAGCATATCCCTCATAGCCACGCTGAGGGTGTACTTTGTGTTTACTCCCACCAGTCCCAGCAGCCATTTTCTGTATGAGTAGAACCAGTTCTCAAGTCCCCTTGAGCTTGAAAAATACACACCGCCGAAGATAACAAGGCTTGCGATAACAAGATAGATATACTGCACTATGGCAGGCAGCTTTGAAAGGGGCTTTTTAAGCGCCGTAAGCTCCAGCGCCGCCAGCAGACCTGCCGCCGCGCCCACTATCACCGCATTCATAGAAGCGCTGTACCAGAAGCCCAGCGCTGCGCCGCAAGCCACCGCACCGATAGCCGCAAACGCAGGCTTTGCCTTGCCGCTCACTCCGAACAGCTCCGCAAAAAAGCCCACCACCGTGGTGTTATAGCTCTTTATGAGCCCCGTGAAAAGCTCACCAGGCTCAATATCCCTGTAGTTCACGGGCAGCACAAAGCCGTATACTAAGCTAAGCCCCGTGCTCATATCGCAAAGCCCCGTGAACAGGTAGTAGTTTTTGGCAAAAAACGCCAGCATACCCAGCCAGCAGCCCATTGTGGTTATCTCACTGCCGCTGAGTCCCACATACTCGATCTGCTTGAACACCGTCGTCAGCAGCACCGCCTTGGCAAGCCCCCAGAATATCCTGTTGAGCCCCTGGTTGAGCTTTTCGGTGGTCACCTCACGGTTTCTTATCTGCGACTCCATATCGCCGTAGCGCACCGCAGGACCCGCACACATAAGTGTGAAGGACATCATGTAAGTAAACAGACAGAACACGTTCTTTTCCGCACGTATCTTGCCCTTGAAAACATCATAAACGTAGGAAAAGCCCCTTATGGTGTAGTACGCCATGCCCACGGGTATTATAGCCTTATCAAGAGTCAGCCTGTCGTGACCCTCAAAGAGAGAGTTATGCTCAAACACTAAAAACAGCCCTGAATTGACAGCGCCGCTCACTATCACCGCCGGCAGTGCGCTGAGCTTTCTGCCCGTTTTATCCTGCAGCTTTGCAGCGCCAAGCCCCAGCCCCCAGTCGATAAGCACCGATAAAAATATCAGGCACACCGCAAAGGGTCTGCCCCAGCTGAAAAATATCAGCGAGGTGAGTATTATTATCATATTTTTATATTCTGCGCTCCTGTCCAGCAGCGATATCATCGCCGACAGCGGAAAGAGCCCCAGCAGAAAGATCAGGGTAGTGTAATCCAATATAATGATCTCCTTGTGTATATAGTATCAGAACATGGGTCATGCGGCAGCGCATATAGACCCCTCTGACTTGCATTTTCAGTTTCATATTTAATTTTAGCACATATCACAAAATTAAGCAAGTAAAATTATAAAGAAAATCTAAATTTTTTGCATTTTGCAGAAAACTCCTTGCAAAAATACGAAAATATGATATAATATAAAGTAAAGAAATATGCACTCAGGGAAGGAGTGGCAAGATTTGGCATCAATTTTAATAACAGGAGCAAGCGGAATGATCGGTCAGTACCTGACCTCAAACCTGCTCCACAAAAAGCACCGTGTTTATGGCGTTGATTCAAAACCGAACGACTACATCGGTTCCGACCCCAATTATACCTTTGTGCAGTGCGATATCACCGATAAAAATTCTATCAACTCGATAATCGAGAGCAATAAGATAGATGTTATAGTTCACCTGGCAAACTCAGTCGATAACGATATCGACCCCCTGGTGACCGATGCTGAGATGAAGAGGAGCAAGATCACAGACAAATTTATATACAGCGCTGCCGATGAAGCAGGCGTTACCAGCTTTATACTTTTAAGCACCACCGACGTTTACGGTCCCCAGAAGGGCAGAGAGCCGATACGTGAGACCACGGCAGAAAAGGGCACATCAAACTACGCCGTTATGAAGCAGACCAGCGAAAAGCTGATGCTGAAGGCTTTCAAAAAGTCTGATACCATACCCGTCATCGCAAGGGTAGCTCCCATCTACGATGCTGAGCATACCGAAAATCTCCACGCACACGTATTTGATGCAAAGGATAACGTAGGCTATATCTTTAACGAGGGTGAATACGGTTATACCTTCTGCTGCGTTTTCAATCTTATTGATTTCATAAACGGCATAATAAACGTGCCCACAGGCAGATATGACGGCGTTTACAACGTCTGCGACTCAAAGCAGACCATAGCCAAGGACATTATAGATTATGAGAAAGAGCGCCACCGTATCGGTGCGGTGATACAGAAAAACCCCAGCGCTTTCAGTCTCAACAAGGGCAAGATGAAGACCGACTACAGGTTCTTCGACCCATCGCTGTCCTTCAATAACTGGACCTTTGACAACACCAGGGCTAAGAGGATAGCCCCCATGAGGTGGACACTGGCAAACACAAAATAGGGCGTGTTGACACTAAGCCTAACACACGTCTTTTTGGATATTTTTGTCCCGTTCGTCGTTAAAAATCCTTGCAGGGCGACAGCCCAACTGCGGATTTTTGCCTAGAACGGAACAAAAATATCTCAAAAATCTGCGTATCAGTTTAGTGTCAACACACCCTAATAAACACGGCAAAAACGGAACGCCTGAGCGCTCCGTTTTTTTCTGCCATAAGCTTTTTTCTGTCAGCCGGTGATGCTCACTTGAGATCGGGCAGTATCACAGCCGCTGCGAAGTAGAGAAGCACTCCCCACCCTGTGCAGCAGCATACCGCTACCGTCGCTAAGCGCACAAGGCTCACATCTGCGTTGATGTAGTCTGCAAGTCCGCTGCAAACGCCGCATACCATGCTGTCTGAACTTTTCCTGTATAATCTTCTTTTCTCCATAGTTATCCTCCTTTAGCTCTTATAGTAAACGACATTAGAAATTGCACTTTGTGAACGAGTAAAAGTTCGATTTATGCTTTTGCGAAGTTCACAAAGCAGCAATTTCAATGGCGTTTACTATAAAGCCTCTGCCGCTGTCGGGGGCAGACTGCTGGTCTGTTGTTTCCTTTGTTTTCTGCTCCGGCTCATCATTGCCGTAGGTTATTTTTATCCTGCCTACGCCTGAGTCAGTTTTAATGCTGTATTTTCCGCCGCTGCCGAAGTCGCTCCTGGGGTTTGCAAGGCTCACATTGCAGCTGCCCACGCCGCAGTCTATATCTATATCTCCCTCAACTCTGCCTGCAAAGTCGACCTCGCCCACGCCGCAGTCAAAGTCAAGTCCGCCTGTGTAAGCGTCGGTAATGTTTATATCTCCCACGCCGCCGTCCAGGGTCAGCTCATTTTTAACGTTAATGCCCTTTATATTGAGCTCCCCTGCGCCGAAGTCGATGTCTGCGTCCTTGCAGCTAAGGTCCTCTACCACTACCTCGCCTGCGCCGCCCTCCAGCTTGAAGGTCTCATAGGTCTTATCGGGCAGCAGCACCGTCAGGTCACAGCTGCCGAAGCCGCTCTTGTCCCAGCTCACAAGCCCCAGGTCAAAGCCGAAGTCGCTGTCCACCTTTATATCCAGCTTGCCGTCGGTGCTTATCACCAGCTCCTCGGGGGCGCTGCCGCTTATGTGTATCTGCGAGTCACTGCTCCTGCCGATGGTGAGCTTGCCTGCGGGGCAGCTTATCTTAACATCGTTTATGCTGCCTGCGTCTACATTGCGGTCAACATCTGTCAGCTTGTAGTATTTGCTCATATCCGTGTTATTATAGTATATTATGCCGATCACCAGCAGCACAACGCCGAACACCAGCACCGCCAGTGAAGCTATCGAAAGTCCCCTGCCTACGGGGCTTTTTTTATTCTCAAAACCGTTCATCTCACATACCTCCTGCAAGTAACCTGCGAATGCCTTCCACCGCTCTTCTTATAAGGTCGATACCCGTTCCGAACAAAAAGCCCAGCACAGGTCTGGCTGCCAGCCCGAAAAGTCCCAGCGCTATGCAGCCGCCGCCCAGCAGACAAATAGCTATCGGCGGTACTGCAAACAGTGTGGCGAAGCCTGCTATGAGAAATCCCACACCTGCTGCCACAAGGGCGATGGTGACCCCCAGCATTCCTGCGAAAAGTCCTATCAGCAGACCGATAGCTCCCACCAGCAGACCTCCCCAGATGGGCGCTGTAAGCACAAGAATTATCACCTTCAGAATAAAATTGTTCCTGTTTCTCTGCGCCTGATCTCTGTTCACATCGCTGTAGCCGTTGTAGCTGTTGCTGAAAGCTGCGTTTGAAGAGTAGGTATATCCGCCGCCGTTATTCTGTCTCTGCCTTTCCTCATCGGGGACATTCACCTCGTCTATCATGAACTCAGCCTTGCCGTCGGCGTGTATGCCGTTTTCTATGAGTATCTCTCTTGCCAGCTCCTCGGGGTCCCCCAGCTGTGCGGCTGTAGCCTCCTCATTGGTCATGCCTGCGTCAAGAAAAAGCTCCTCATAATAGCTCATTGCGTCGTCTATCTCATCAGCGGCAAGACCGCCCTGCTCTAGCTTATGTCTCATTTTAGTAAGAAATTCAAGCCGTTTCATCAGCGCTTCCCCCATTCATCAAAATACTGTCTACCTTCCTTTTATGCTGCGTCCACTGGTCACGGTAGTCATCCAGCGCCAGCGTGCCGCTTTCGGTAATGTGGTAATACCTTCTGTTCCTGCCCATATACTCACGGTCGTAAGTATCCAGCATATTGTTTTTTTGCAGTCTCCTCAGCACCGGGTAAAGGGTGGACTCGGAAACATCTACTGCTTTTCTCAGATACTGGGTTATCTCATATCCGTAGGTATCTCCCTTTTCCACTACGGATAGCACCATCGAGTCAAGCAGACCTGCGCTTATGGGAAAGCTCATACATTTATCCTCCTTTGTTTTAGGCAATACCGCACAACTATTGTGCGTCAGAAACGCAGTCAGAAATTTCGTCAGATTGCCTAAATTTGACGCAGGCTTGCTGGCGCAAGTCAAGGAGAATTTGGGCAATATGACGGAATTTATGCAAGTTTATGACGTGCAAAGCCGTCAGGCGGTAGTTGTGCTGTGTTGCCTTTATTCAGCTGTAAGCTTCGGGAGCTCCCGGGCGGCTTTGTAAGCTTTCAGCTCCTGCCGTTTCTGCTCCCTCCGGCATACCTTGTTTTTGTCTAATATTGTTTTGTTGAGTATATTATACGCCGTATAATATTATTTATCAATACATTATCCCCATCTTTGTAGACCTGCACAACTTTCAACGCTAATTATAGTGCAATTAACACAATTTTTGCTTATTTTGCTGTAAAATACTGTAAATGTATAATCCCCAAAAGCATGGAAATCATAATTTTGCAAGAAAAAAATCTCACCGAAAGGAGAATTTCATCATGGAAACAACAGCCAGCCGCAGCGGCTATAACCAACGCATAGGCATAAGCAAGGCGCAGTACAGCGAAATGTGCAAAAAAGCCTCCGACGGCACAAAATGGTGGCTCACCATACCCAAAGCATTCATCATCGGCGGAGCTATCTGCGCCTTCGGGCAGGTGATATTTGATATCTACAGCAGCTTCGGGCTGAGTGACGACATCACAGCCTCCTGCGTATCACTCACCCTTATTTTCATATCGGTGCTGCTGACAGGTCCGGGGCTTTACGAGAAGATAGCAAAGCACGCAGGCGCAGGCACGCTGGTCCCCATAACAGGCTTCGCAAACTCCGTGGCTGCCCCCGCCCTTGAGTTCAAAACAGAGGGCATGGTGACAGGCATCGGCGCCAAAATTTTCGTCATCTGCGGCCCTGTTATCCTCTACGGCACTCTGGCAAGCATCATCTACGGTGCGATATACTATGCCCTGAACTGATCTTGGCAGACCGCCTTCCCCAAAGCACAGGCGTAATATAGATATTTTTTAAGGCACTTCTGTTAAGAAAATAACAAAAGTGCCTTTGATTTTACTTGGTGCAGCGCCTGCTGAAAGAAATAAAAGTCTTTGGAAAGGTTTTCCCCAGAAAAAACCACAAAAAAGGCACTTCCGAAGCTCAGAAGTGCCTTAAAAATTTCATTCTTTTCGCATTAGTTACCGTACTTAGCAGTGCTTACCTTTATTCCGGGGCCCATTGTTGAAGCAACGGTTATGCTCTTGAGATACTGACCCTTTGCAGCTGCAGGCTTAGCCTTAACTACAGCGTCAACCAGAGTGTTGAAGTTCTGCTCCAGCTTCTCAACGCCGAATGAAGCCTTGCCGATAGGGCAGTGAATGATGTTTGTCTTGTCAAGACGGTACTCGATCTTACCTGCCTTAGCGTCTGTAACAGCCTTGGCAACGTCAGGTGTGACTGTGCCTGCCTTGGGGTTAGGCATAAGACCTCTGGGTCCCAGGACCTTACCGAGTCTGCCCACAACGCCCATCATATCGGGTGAAGCGATAACAACGTCAAAGTCCATCCAGCCTTCCTTCTGGATCTTGTCAACATAGTCGAGTCCGCCGACATACTCAGCGCCTGCTGCCTGTGCAGCCTCAAACTTATCCTCCTTGCAGAATACAAGAACTCTTACCTTCTTGCCTGTGCCGTTAGGAAGAACAACTGCGCCCCTGACCTGCTGGTCAGCGTGTCTTGAGTCAACGCCAAGACGAATGTGCAGCTCGATAGTCTCATCGAACTTAGCCTTAGCATTGGTTGCCGCAAGCTCAAGAGCTTCGGCTGCGTCATATTGCTTAGCCTTGTCAACAGTCTTTACGCTGTCAACATACTTCTTGCCATGTTTCATTAAAATTTCCTCCTCATTAAGTGGTATAGCGGAATAATCCTCCCACCATTACACGTATCAACCCTCGACTACAACGCCCATCGAACGGCAGGTGCCCTCGATCATGCTCATAGCGCTCTCAATGTTAGCAGCGTTAAGGTCGGGCATTTTCTGCTCGGCAATAGCCTGGACCTGTGCCTTTGTGATCTTAGCTACCTTTGTCTTGTTAGGCTCGCCCGAGCCTGACTCGATCTTGCAGACCTTCTTGATAAGAACAGCTGCAGGGGGAGTCTTTGTGATAAATGTAAAGGATCTGTCGGCATAAACTGTGATAACAACAGGGATTATAAGACCGATGTCGTTCTTTGTCCTCTCGTTGAAATCCTTTGTGAATGCCATAATGTTAACACCGTGCTGACCGAGTGCCGGACCAACCGGGGGTGCAGGAGTTGCCTTTCCTGCAGGGATCTGAAGCTTGATATAGCCTACTACCTTCTGTGCCATTATATTGCACCTCCATAATTAAGTGGTAAGGCGAACCGCTTTGCGGCTCTCCCACGTTTTGGAAGCTTAACTTCCATTTTACGTATGCGGACGTTTACGCCCATTGCTTTTCCTTAAGCCTTTGTCAGCTCTCACGCTGCACCTGTGTTATAGGCAGCGTTACCGAGGTCTCACGTCCGAACATGGAGACTGTCACATCAACAGTCCTGGCGTCAAGGTCGATACTGCCCACAACGCCTGTAAATCCGTCGAAGCTTCCTCCGATGACCTGAACGTTATCCCCTTCCTTGAGGTCTACCTCAACTGCAGCTGCGCCTGTATCAACGCCCAGCGCCTCAACTTCCTTATCAGAAAGGGGCACAGGCTTGGACCCGGGGCCAACAAAGCCCGTAACACCTCTGGTATTTCTCACGATATACCATGAGTCGTCTGTGAGCACCATTTTTACAAGCACATAGCTGGGGAAAAGCTTTTTTTCTACCTCACTGGTCTTATCGCCCTTTATCTCGGTAACAGTTTCCATCGGGATCCTTACCTCGGGGATAAGCTCGTGAAGCTTACGGTTTTCAACAACCTTTTCAATATTTTGCGCCACCTTATTCTCATAACCCGAATAGGTGTGAACTACATACCATTTTGCTTCTTCTGCCATGCTTTACCTCCATATTGACGCTGTCAAAACCGATCAGGCAATTTACTTGCCTATGCTGAGAAGCGCTTCAAACGCCTTGCCCAGTCCTGCGTCTACCGCAAAAAGGAACACAGCCATAACAGCCATTACGGAAAGAACTACTCCCGTATTGTTGACTACCTGCTGTCTTGTGGGCCAGACTACCTTTTTGAGCTCGCTTTTTAGCTCCTTGAAATACTGCTTTATGCCGCCCTTTTTCCCGGACTTCTCAGCGTCCTTTTTTGATGACTTAGCAACCTGCTTGTCCTTAGCCATAAACTAGCTCCTTTCAGATCACTTAGTCTCTTTGTGAAGAGTGTGCTTCTTGCAGAACTTGCAATACTTGTTCATTTCAAGTCTGTCAGGGTCATTCTTCTTGTTCTTCTTTGTGTTGTAGTTCCTCTGCTTGCATTCTGTACAAGCCAAGGTGATCTTTACTCTCATTTCGGCACCTCCTGACGAAATTTATACTCCGCAAAGAACTCTCGGAGTACGTCTTGCCTCCCTCATGCGCACTGCGCTGACCCCGTTTTTTTGCGGGATCATGAGGTAACTTATGATCTTTTCGCACCGTAAAAATCGGCGCAAAAAAATAGACCTCACAAAGAGGTACACATATTATATCACACCCAGCCGCCTTTGTCAAGCATTTTTATGAATTTTTTGTAAAATTTGCGTTTAGCGCCAACAGGCGGCAGGGAAGTTTCGGCAGCAGGGGCTTGACACAGACCATATAAAGTGATACAATTACTAATTGATAATTCATGATGCATGATTAAAGATGTTCGCTGCGCTGACGGTCATGCACGTTTCGGCGCAAGATGCTAAACAGCTGACAATACCGGGTAAAGGGGTCATAACCTCTTAACATCTAACATTATAATAAAGAAGGTAAGTAAAAATGAGAACATTTGCAAAATCCACAAAGCTTGATAATGTCTGTTACGATATCAGAGGACCTGTAATGGACGAGGCGGACAGAATGATAGCCAACGGCGAGAAGATACTAAAGCTCAACATCGGCAACCCTGCGCCCTTTAACTTCAATGCGCCCGATAACATCTTAAAGGCGATGACCGATAATCTCAGGAACGCCCAGGGCTATTCGGCTTCAAAGGGCGTTGCCGAGGCGAGGGAGGCTATACTTAAATACCATCTGGGCAAGGGGCTCAAAGTTGCGGGTATCGAGGATATCTACACGGGCAACGGCGTGTCTGAGCTTATCGTGATGGTTATGCAGGGGCTGCTTGATAACGGTGACGAGGTGCTGCTGCCTGCCCCCGACTACCCCCTGTGGACAGCGGCGGTATCCCTCTCAGGCGGCACTGCGGTGCACTATGCCTGTGACGAGCAGTCCGACTGGTATCCCGATATCGCGGATATGGAGAAGAAGATAACCGACAAAACCAAGGCTATCGTGGTGATAAACCCCAACAACCCCACAGGCTCGGTCTACCCCAGGGAGATACTGGAGCAGATAGTGAAGCTCGCCCGAAAGCATGAGCTGATCATATTCTCCGACGAGATCTACGACAGGCTGCTTATGGACGGGGTGGAGCACACCTCTATCGCCTCCATAGACCCCGACCTTTTCTGCGTGACCTTCAACGGCATATCAAAGTCGCATATGTCCGCAGGCTTCAGGGCAGGCTGGATGGTGCTCAGCGGCGACAAGAGCAATGTGGGGGGCTATATCGAGGGACTGAATATGCTCTCGTCCATGAGGCTATGCTCAAACGTTCAGGCGCAGTATCTTATCCCCGAGGCTTTAAAGGGCACAGGCGCACCCGATAAGGAGCTGCTGCCCGGGGGCAGGATATACGAGCAGAGGGAGTGCATTTACACCCTGTTAAACGATATCGACGGCATAAGCGCCGTTAAGCCAAAGGCTGCCTTTTACATATTCCCGAAGATAGACGCTAAGCGCTTCAACATCACCAGCGACGAGCAGTTCGTGCTGGATTTTCTCAGGGAGAAAAAGGTGCTGCTGGTAAGCGGCACAGGCTTCAACGTCTCCACCCCCGACCATTTCAGGATAGTATATCTCCCCGAGATAGACCAGCTCAAATACTCAATGGGCGAGCTGAAAGACTTCCTGAGAACCTACAAACAAGCCCCTTGATCTGTGAGATATAAGAACGGACGAAGCATATTCGTCCGTTTTTTGTTTTGCTCATTACAGGCTTTCGATTATTTCTCCTGCCAGCTCTCCCGCTTCATCGAGGGTACACAAAGTGCCGCTTTTTGCCCTCAGCTTTGCAGAGCCGGGCAGCCCTTTTACGTACCACGCCACGTTTTTTCTGGCTTCCTTCATGCCCTGCTGCTCACCCTTGTAGCGGCAGAGATACTCGCAGTGCCTGAGCATTATGCGCATTCTTTCCTCAATATCGGGCTCGGCAGGCTCCTTACCCGTTTCGAGGTAGGACTTTATGTTGCGAAACACCCAGGGTCTGCCGTAGGAGCCCCTTGCCAGCATGACCAGGTCGCAGCCTGTGTAGTCGTACATTTTTTTGCAGCTCTCCCCGTCGGTGACGTCGCCGTTGCCGAACACGGGAATGCTCACTGCCAGCTTTACCTGCTTAATTATATCCCAGTCGGCAGCGCCCGAGTAAAACTGATCTCTGGTCCTGCCGTGGACGGCGATCGCCGCAACACCTGCCTGCTCCAGCCGCTTTGCCAGCTCGGGGGCGTTCACGCTGTTTTTATCCCAGCCTGCACGTATCTTCACCGTAACGGGGCAGGGGGAGTTTTTCACCGTTTCGGCGGCTATCAGGGCGGCTAAGTCGGGGTCTCTCATCAGCGCTGAGCCGGAGCCGCTGCCCACTATCTTAGGCACGGGGCAGCCCATGTTTATGTCGATTATATCGGGGGAGAACTCCCCCAGCTTATAGGCAGCCTTGCCCATAAAATAGGGGTCCTCGCCGAAAAGCTGCAGGGCATAGGGGCGCTCCTGAGGTTCTATCTCGCAGAGCCTTGCGGTCTTTTTATCGTTATAGCAAAGCCCCTTTGATGATATCATCTCGCTGACCAGATAGGCAGCCCCGAACTCCTTGCACATCAGCCGATAAGACTTATCCGCCACCGAAGCCATAGGCGCCAGCGCCGCTGTTTTTTCGATTTTTATGTTTTTGATCTTCACGTAATCCAAAATCATCACCGTTGTTTATTATAGCACAGTTTGTGTTAATTTGCAATGATGATTTTGTGCGCCGCACTGCATTTTGATCAAGTTTTTTTCACCACTGAAACGGTGCGGAGTTTTCAAGGCGCAAAGCCTATTTATGCATTATTTTTCTATCTGCAAAGGCGGAAATTCATAGCAAACTTCTCAAATTCGTCCATATCGTAAGAGGGTGCGTCTCTTGGTGAAGGTGAGTAATACTGCGGTTTTTCGGACTTTCTTGCCTTGTCTTCGGCTATCCAGCCGCTTATCACGTCATAGCAGCTAGAGCAGTGCTTTTTATGCTTATTCAGCCACTTCGACAGCCTGAAAATATAATTATCAACTTGTTGTGTTGACGACATCGACGACAGACGACAATACTCCTCTTCGGTGAGAGCAACTAGGTTATTCTGGTCATAATGCATTTGGGGAGAGCTGTGCACAGACTCAGTATCAGTGTCCGTCTCCGTCTCAGTGTCCATAACAGTCTCAGTTACAGTTTCAGTGTCAGTGTCCGTCTCCATAACAGTATCCGTATCAGTATCCTTGTCAGTGTCAGTATCCTTAT
>CALCRR010000346.1 GCA_937894495.1 uncultured Ruminococcus sp.
ATAATCAGAAAAATAATGGGTGAGGACTTGTTTTGGGGTTAAGTGATTGACAGTGAATAATATGTATATCCTCCCATTTTACCTTGAATAGCTGGTATCCGGTTATCCATATTCTTTATTTCCTGATTTGCAAAAAGACTTCCCAATAATTGATACCGAGAACATGAACCAAGATGCTTAGCTAGTTCACTGTAATACTCTATAGTTGATTCACTAAAATAGGCAATGCCCAACTTATCAAGTAAAGTCAAATCTTTTCGATTGGAAATATAATTGTGAGTTGCCCAAATAAACTTCACTTTTCTGCCAGTATAGTGTTTTAACGCTTCTTTTCTAATGCCAGCAATTTTATTATTAAATTCAGTTATTTCATCATAAAAATTATGCTCAACAAGTGATTCAGATGCGTGACAACTAACAATAATAATTGTTTCATCATCAACTGCCATAACACTTATTTTTTCTTTTAAGTTATCATTATGAAAATCATAGGACATTTCAAAATCATTAATGTTGAGTTCTGTAAAACCCATATTACTAAGAAGTGTCCAGACTTTATCTTCAAACTGTTCCTGAGCAGTCTTTTCTTTTGAAATACCAACGTATTTCTTGCTTTTATATTCTTTACTCTTTTCCCAACCGAGATCAACATATATGGGTAATTCGTCCGACAAGATTTTTTGAGATATAAACACTTTTTTTCTTGATCTCTTTTCAGTTGATAGAGCACTACCTGAAACCATCATATCCCAATTAGTTCTAGCCATAACTCAATTCCTTTCCGGAATATTTGTGAAGATATATTCCTGAACATTTCCCCTAAAAGCAGCTCGTCCGCCTATGAGACTTTTTCGTTCACGCTCAATTGTCCTAGTACCGGCAATGCCGCCAAAAATATTATAAATCGTTTTATTATGTGCATTCGTAAGAATAAACCAAGCGTTACGGTCAACTAAATATTCAATTAAAGTTGCTAATCTACGTTGATCATCTAACGAAAATAATTTCTGATTATATTGTATGAAATAATCATTTTTATTATTTGATACGGTATATGGTGGATCTAAGAAGACCAGATCTCTTTCTTGTATATTATCTCTAATATCAAAAAAATCCTGACATTGTATATTGACGTTTTTAAGTTTTACACTAATCTCTTTTAATCTCTCATAGTTAACTGTTTTTCCTTTTTTGCCATAAGGAACATTGTATTGTCCTTGTCTGTTTACACGGTATATTCCATTAAATGAATTGGCATTTAAGTATAAAAATCTTGCCGCAGAAATATACTGTCCTTTATGCATGGTATTCCTAATCTTATAATAGCTTTTTTCATCTGATTTGAAGCGTTTAAGATAAGATATAACTATCTCTGGTTTATCTCTTACTGAACAAAAAGTATTCACTAATTCTTGATTCACATCAGATAAATAACTATGATGCGGATTTTCCATTGAAAAAAATATAGATGCTCCTCCCATAAAGGGCTCAAAATAATTATTATAATCCAATCCGTCGATTAATTCTTTCACATAAGGTACAAGCCACGATTTACCACCGGCCCAACGTATGAATGATGTGTTTTGCGACATTAATAATTCCTCACAAGTTCGATTAGATAGTATTTAGCTCTTGTATAAGCTATATAATTAACATTGTCAGATGTTTTAGGCGTATGAATATATATTGCCATATTTGTTTCCAGTCCTTTATATTCTTCCACCGAGAAAACACTGATTTCATTTGCTGATGAAGTTTTTGAATGTACTATTCTCCACTTTGCAATACCGTCACAGTATTGTGATAATATGTAATCAACATCATCTGTTAAAATAGTCATTGAGTCATTAGGGAGATATTCATCACATAAGTAACGCTTAAACAAAGTTTCAAGAGTTACTGTTAATTGTCCTGGTTCATTAATGAATTCTGTTTGCGGTGTTGGACCTTCCACAGGATTTGCAATAACATCCGTACCAAGATTTGTTTTTGCAGCTGTCCAATTATAGATGTTTGCTGTATTACGTATATTTTCATGCAAAAGGAACGGTAAACCTGCTATTTCAAATCCATCACCAAAACTATCAGCTCTTAAAACTTGTACATCATCGTAAAACACACCCATTCTGGAGCTATCATGATCTACAAGAAGTTTTCTAACTGTTTTTGCCCACTCAAAACAAAAATCCTGAGCTTCATCGACAAAAATAGAATCATATTTTATTATATCACATTTTATAGCATTTGACAAACCATCATACAATGGTGCTTGATAAGCGCTATAATCAGTAATAACATTATTAAATAATGTGTTTATATCCATAACATCTACTTCTGCTCCAATTACAGAAGCCACCATTTTTGATAAGTTTTCAGAGGCACAAATAAATAGTACTTTACTGTTTGGCTTTTTTGCTTCTATAAGTGCCATTTTCATAGCAATCCATGTTTTCCCTGTTCCGGCACCGCCACGAATATAGAATTGACGAACATTACTTAAAAAATACACATAATTGTCTTGTACTCTATTAATTGTTTCAAGTTGCTGCTCCTTATATTTAACAAGTGAACCTGCTGCCGCAGAAATTGCAATTCGTTCACGTATGAGTTCAATCAATGCGTTATGCTGACTAATAGGATAAAAATTTCTTCCGTATGTTTTACCACCCCATAGCTTGAACATTGCTTTGATTTTTGAATAAATATCATTCATGTCATTGCAATCTATGGTGCATTTTCGATGTCTGTTATCTAAGTTATGTTCTTCACCTATAGCATAGAAAGGAAATACTGTTCCAGCACCATAGATGCCGTTGTATTTGAAGTTATATTTATTTGAGAAAGTATTATAAAAATAGTACATACTTTTCTCTGCTTGATCATACGGGGAAATAGTCAATTCTCTTTCTCCGTGAAATGTATCCTCAACGCTCCAACTATCTCCGTCTCGATGTATTTCTGTTCCACCTTTCACCTCCAAACAAATGAAGCCATATTCGGGGCAAGTAACTATAAAATCCGCTTCAGATTTTACCAAGCTTCCTTCTTCGTAGGTCGTCCACTTAACAGAATAAAAAACCTCATAGTTATCCGGCAGCTGGTTTTTCAGAACATAATAAACGATTCTTTCTGAATCAGTCGGCATATATTCATTTATGTTTTTTGGATACATTATTGCCATGTTTTACATCTCCCAAAAACCTATACTAGGTGCGGTTTGAGTTTCTATCGAATATAAATATTTTCTTCCCAGCTCAGCGTTGAAATGATTGCATGATATTTCCGGAATAATTAAACAAGCACTACAAGCTGTATTATCTCTATCCGAACATATAGGATCAAAAATACAGTTTCGGGATTCATCAAATGCTTTTTTTAAGAAAAAGGCATAATTTGATTCAGCCATTCCGGAAAGTGCACCGAGCGGTATTCCTTGACTGGTTTGAGCATAGATAAAAATACTTGCTGTCTCTACTATTATTATTTCAGTTAGAGAATTACCTGACAAACCGCTTAATTCTCCAGCTGCTTTGATAAAAGCATGTGAAATTGAATGCAACAAAGCAAAAACATGCTTTGTTATTTCTTCCTGGTCATCAATTTCTCCAAACATAGAGATCACATCACTATGAACATATTCAGCAAACCATTTTTTTACAGACAGCTCGTCTTCTAAATCAGGCAGCTGCTCTTCTCTTATTATCTTATTTGCATATAACCATTCAATGATCTTTTTTTGACTGATTTCAAATAAAATCCCTTCAGTGTTTAGTTTTGCACCATATACCAAATTTGCCGTTCCATCCTTGGACTTATCATATGCATTTAGCTTCAAACGACAATTTTTGTTTGTCAAATTTTTAGGATCAGCGACCTTTCTTGAATAACCATAGGTGCAATTTACTATTTGAATATCGCAAGATACCTGCATATTTTTTATGCCGAGTTTATCGTTCAGAGTGTAGATTTCTTCTGCCTCATCAATGAATTCCATTTCAAGTTGACGTTTTATTGAATCTTCAAGAGTAATAATACGTTTAGCATACCTGATGGTATAGTATTGCATAAGCTTAAAGGAAAAATTATTAAGCCATTCATTGTATACTACAACACTTTCCGACTTTTTCTTTGAAAACAATTCATCGCATAAGTTTACGTATTTTTCAACACTTCTATTATTTGATGATGTTTTAAGCATATTATTGACCGCTGCCTCAAAATTACTTTCAGGCATTAGTCCCATTTGAATAAGAGCTCTGACCTGTCCTTCAGCTGCTTTTCTCTGAGCATCATTACGGAACTCATCACTAAAAGCCAGTTCTATATTATTAAGAATGTTTTCATAATCTTCCGTAGTTATCTTATCAAACCAACGTGTAACAATAGTTTTCTGGGCTTCTATACCCTTTTCATAAAACTGTCCACTTCTGGGATCCACAAGATTTATTACTCTTAATGTAAAAGGTTTATAATTACGTCCGGAATTTGCATTATCCGGAACCAGCCTGCTATTGCAATTAGGGCATATCTGTACAAATTCCGCAGGTTTTTCTGTATTCCCTATTCGATAAAACATTTTGTACTGTGTATCATTAGGCCTGTATTTAAAATTCTTTATCCCTTGAACATATGGAATCTTTATTGGTTGAGCATAACCACACTCACAGGTATAGATCATTTGGAGTTGCTTTACCGCTTGTTTTCCACATTCTGGATTCTTACATTTCCAAGTGTATTTATCTACTGCATTAGGGTTCTTTATTTCAAAGGCATCACCACATGAACTACAATAAAAAACCAATGGAGATATTTCTCCGATAATGTCGGGAATTCCATCGTTGCAAGCAGTTTCTACAATCAAAAATGAGTTCGATTCAGGTGAAATATCAAAAGAGCTGATATCACCATTTCTGTCACCAAAGAGCTTTATTTGCCTCTTAATCTCGTTTTGTATAAAGCTCTCATATATATTTGACATTCTTACATAATTCCAGTTTTTTATTCTTGCAGATACAGCACGTCCTGATCCGTCTTCTCTTTCAGAAATCCAAATATCAGGTAAATATTTATAGACAGCTTGGTTTTTACTTCTTTTCATAGTATCACTTTAAATCTTAATTTCTATTTGTTCTTCAGTATCTCTTAAACTGGTCATTGGTGCTTTCTTGTCATGTGAAAACTTTGCAATAGCCGTGGAAATAAAATCGCTTGTTGAGAAGTTTCCGTTTTGAATACCTGATAGAATATTCGTTACTTCCTCTTTTATTGCTTCTTTATAAGCGATAGACATTTTTTCTTGTTCATTGCATCCGTAAGCTTTAATCAGTAATTCAGCAACTTCATCAATCTGAATTATACCTTCTGCAAGAAGTTTTTTTACCTTAACAGCTTGATAAAGGTTATCTGAATTTGTCTGTAACGTATAGTACTGCATCAGTATTCCGGATAATAATCCTGGCAATGTGCTGTATACCGCATTTTTTGCCCATCTATTAATTGGAACGGATTCAACAAGATCATCCTTGTTCTGATGAAAAATAACAAAATTCTTCAAGTAAGATCTATCTCGCACACGCATCAATCGAATGATATCAATTACAATACCTGTATACTTTCGACCTATTCGGGAGTAAGCTTGAATGTATTCAGCATTATTATTTGGCATACCGAAGAAGTACATTATATTAAATGAATCCTCATCAACTCCGTGAGATATAGTACTTGTAGCCAGAATTAAATTAGTGCTATTAAGATTCTTTCTATTTGACTGAATATCAAAAAGAGTTTTACGCACGGTTTGAAAATCAACATCGCTAGTCATCTGTTCTATCTCAAATTTTGGAATGCCATTAGCTTCAAGATAGTTGTTAGCCTGATTCTGAAATGCATTTTCCAGTTCCATAGCATCTTGCTTACGGTTGTTGTATACCAATTCAATCCAATAATCGTACAACACATTCCTAAAATCATCAATAGTACCTTCAAAACCATTTTTGCATACAGCTTCATAATTTGATTCTATGTTAGCAAACATACTATGCACAACTACTCTCATAGTGTAAACCGACTCCCACATACCGTCAGTAATTGAGCGACCATATGGTGCATATCCAAGTAATATCCTGGTAATGTCATTATTGTCAGTATATGAATAGAAATCTTCTCCGCTTTTTATCGACGGATATTCACATGGAAATCTTCTTCCATCCATATGATAAAGATTTCTGATATGTTCCTTATACATTGAAATAGTTGCTGTAGCACCAACAAATCTGATCTGCTTACATTGCTCTTGAGGAACTAATTCCTTTGCATAGTAATTAATGAATGATTCATAATGTGCATCAAAAGTACCAAGGCTTTCCTTTACCAAATGCATTTCATCCTGAATAAACAGTGTAGGTATAGGATCTTTTAATTGTCCGACATTCTGTAATGAAGACTTGTTTTTACAGGATTCACACAAACAATTTGATGTTGGGCTAAATCCGTGTACAGGACATATTTTCTTAACCTGACCGAAAAGCATTTTGAATTCATTGGTTGTACCTAGCATTGCCATTTTATCAATAGTACTTACTACTATCGAAGGAAGATATCTGTAGATTTCATTATCTACTATAAGTAACGGCAAAGTTTTCATTTCACACTCAGGGTTATCACAATTATGTTCAAGTTTCCAGCTCTCTTTATTAAACCTGACATTAACATTTTTTTGACCACAGCATGGGCAAGTATCAATGAATCGATAATAATCATTCAATGTGTCTTGATCGCTGTCAAGTATCAGATCTTTGCTATTATTTTTGTTGCCACGGTCACTTAACACTTCATATGCGTTGATTTTGTTTGGGGTATTATTCTTTCCAACAAAAAAACCAACTTCAAAAGGTCTTGTATTTTTTAACTCAGGTATATCATTGCGTACATGATTTGCCTTTATTACTATTGTTAGAACTCTGTCCAACTGCTGAACGGCAAGTAATCTTAATGGGTATTTCAAAAACGCAGTTATTCCATAGTTCTTGCCTCGCAATCTATCAAAAAACATATCAAAAACGCAGGCTCCCAGAAAAGCTTCTGTTTTTCCGCCGCCAGTAGGGAAATACAAAAGATTAGCAACGTCAAAGTCTGCTTCAGAGATTGTATTATCTTGTTTATATTCGCTGCGTATCATTTCACCTATCAGGGAAACAATAAACACTATCTGGAACAAACGCCATCCATGTATTTTTCTGTGTTCACCTACGAGCTTCAAATTAAAGGTTTGGTTCATATAAATGAAGGCTTTTTTTACAAAGTCCTTATACTCAATTTGCTCAATGCCTTTTCTAAACCTGCTGATTTCGCGTCCATATTCGTCAAGATCTTCTTTAAACCTACCTTTTGCTATTTCAGAACCGAAGGATACAGTCATATACTCCTGAGTACATTTTTTATGATCCTCCTGCATAGCATTATATATGGATAACAGGTTAGTAACGGGATCTGTTATAAGCTTATCAAATGTTACGTATTGATTATAATCATCTTTAGTTTTGAGTCTCATTTGATAATACTTTGGTATATTATCTGTATAAATTGCGTTCTCCTTTTCACTGAAAAAAGATGAGGTGTTTTCTGTAACAGCATATACTAAGGCTCTGTTTTTATAACTGTTTTTAAAATAGTCTAATTTAATATCAAGAAATCTGATGTTTTCATTACCAACGATTTTCATTCCTGAATTATAAAATTGAGGTAAATATCCTACGTTGTTTTTTCCGTCAACCGGTGTTTTATTAACTAATTGCAATAAAAATCGATAGTTATCTCCTTCGTCAATCACATTACAATAGATATCCATCTGCCATCTTGGCATAGCACGCTCGTCTTTTATCCCTACAACTGTCCTGAAACGGTTTTCATCAAGGAGATCAAACATTGTAATACGCTCGGACTGCACTATACAAATTTCATCTATTATTTTAGATACCAGACGTTGCAATCTATCGTTAATTTCATCTTGAAGATGAAAAGCACCCGGCTTTACACTATTTAAACGAATCGGAATACCGTCGCCTATTTCTTTTTCGATGTTAACTTTTTTGTAAGTTAATGGAAGATTGAACTTCTTTTCAGGATAGCAATCACAAAGCTGCTGTATGCTCTCATATCTCACATTGTCTTTTTCTGAAAACTTCTGAATAATATAGTCTACTGTTTTTTCATAATCTGGTTTAATGGTATAGAACATTAAGCCTCGTGGAATAATGTTTATTATACCGAACGGATTCTTTTTTACAACAAAAGAAACACTAATAGAAGGGACACTTTCAAATCGTGTATTATTATTTTCTACATAGCCACCAGTAAAGCTTTCATCTATTCTGTTTTCAGCAAGCTTTCCGACCATAACACGTTTATCAGGAGCATCATCAACAAATGTTTCCTCAATATCTTCTCCTGAAATTCTGCTTATATATTTTGAAACAATATGATCAGCCACAACATTATAATTCTTTGTCATAACAATCTCCTTATTTTTTCAGTATTTCTTCCATTGGTGTATCGGGATTAATATCACTTAAAACATACAAAATATCTCTCGCTCTGGAGCAAGCGGTATATACCGATCGCATCTGGCTCTGAACTTGAGTTTGATCATTATCATCCATCTTTTTTATGGCTGACCATGAAGAAATCTCTTTCTTATACCCTTTATCACCAAAAACAAAACTATATGGATATAATCCAGCAAGGATTACCGCTTTGAAATCCAGCCCAAGAGATGAATCAATTGTAGTAAGAACAACTCCAGATGTTTGGCTGTACTTTTTCCGTTCATATGTAGCTTTATCTGATGTAATTATCATTGAATAGGGTATGTCTTCTTGATTCAATAGCTTTTCTGTCCAATACAAAAAATAGTATTTAACAGAAGCGTGTTGCTTGTAAGGAAAGATAATAGCAATGTCAGAGTAACTTATATCATACGTAGATACTATTTCTTTTATAGCAGCTCCAAGTTCTTTCTGGATATCCATACGGTTTATACCAGTTTTAACCTTTAAAGCTACTGATGGTTTCTCACCGATTTTAAAAGAATTATACTCATATTCCATTGAATTTATTAGATCCAACATAGATAAGCGGTTGTTTATATGTTTTAACATATTAGAAATGTATTCTGCTATTTCTTTACTATTTCTATAATTCTTCTCAATGTATCGTACTCGCCCTGTAAAATCAAGATTAACTCCGTTTATCTGTTTCCAAGGTGCATCACCTCTGCGGCTTAGCTTCCTTACCGCCTGATTAAGATCTCCAGCCATAAGAAAAACATGATCAGGATCCTCTCTGTCAAGAAGGTAATAACATAATTCAAGATATAATGGATTAAAAATCTGAACCTCATCAATGAAAATGGCTTTAAATCTAAGTTTCAGTTTTCCACTCCTTACCAAATCTATACAGCCCTGTATTTCTTCATCTGTTGCATAGGGTGATGTACAACGTTTATGTAAACATTGCCTATATATTTCATTTACCAACTTGTGAAACGTCATTATAAACAGGTTTTTATTATCACCAAAATCTGCACAAGCTTTTTTGAATCTATATGAATCAGCAAGATTGCTATTATAACACGTTAGTAAAACTTTTGATTCTTTGAACATACTTGCATATTTAAACGCTTTTGAAAGTAACAATACACTTTTTCCTGCTCCTGGGTTTGCCAGTATAACACGATGCCCTTTTCCCATGTCATTAACTTGAGCAACTTGATATTCATCTAAAAAGAATGTCTTATACTCAAGCTCATTTCCAGAAATCTTAAAGTCTTCTTCGGATAAATGTGCCGTTGTTTCTTTAATGACTACGTTTTCTATTTCGTTCATTACAACAGTATACTCTGGTGCAAGTCTTTCAAATATTGCACGGCATTCTAAATCAGATAATATAGAAAAGTCCTTATCATAAGGTTTACGTATATCACTAAATATCCCCAACTCGCTGATGTGTTTCTCATTCCCGTCAGATGTAACAGGACGGAAGAATTCAATAGCAGCATAACCTAATAATTCTGAGTAGTTATCTTTTTCTGAATTCTTCTTATTTATTTTTTCATTTGGAAAAAGAATAAGGTGCTTATAAGGAAACTTTAAACATTTAATGTCATTTTCTCTTACAATAAGAATTTTAGAATCAAGTAATCTATCATACATCTTATCTTCGATATAATCAACGTAAGCTTTGTATGCACTTAGCTTACTAGCATCAATTCGATCATTATAGATTGAAAATGTTATTAAACCTTCACTCGGAGTAATATACATTCCCATATGTACATCAGCAGTACTCATTCCTAGTGGATCTATTCCTATTACAAAATGACCATTGTTGAATGTTCTGGATGCATTTCTCAACAAAAACTTTTCAGCACTTGTGATATGATCTTTTCTTTCATAGTCCGCAGGCCATAAACGAATTGGCACACTTTCACCGTCTTTCAAAAAGAATACTTATTGTCAAAAACATACAAGATCTCATTTTATTTCATATTTTTATTATATAATATTTGCGGAATTTTGTCAATATTAGCAGAATAATAGTATAATTATATATTTGATGTTATCTAATAGTATATGTATCACTGATATTGTCAACGATTTTTGCGTTTTGCCATTCAAACATATGGAAACGTAAATCAAAATATATTTTTCTCACTAAAGTTATGTAAATATCAAGCATTCTGTTACTTTGTCAATCTTCAAATTGAAAATAATTAACCGCCGCTCAGGTACGTACCTGAACGGCGGTGTTTTTGTTATAAGCAAATCGTCATATAAGGCGGTATGCAAACAATGTCCTCTTTGAAACTGAGATTCCGTGGGTGTATCACATAGCACTCACCTATACGAGCTTTGTACTTCTCCTTGAAGCGTTTGAGCGGCTCTATCGAATACTTCTTGCCCGACTTGACCTCTATCGGGAACATCTTGTATTTCAGCTTGCTGTTGTTGGAGATCAGGAAGTCTATTTCAATATCGTTGCGGTGCTTATCAACGTTGTACTGCGTATAGAAATACAACTTGTGACCGTTCGCTGTCAGCATCTGAGCGATAGTGTTCTCATAGAGTATTCCCTCATTCATGTTCAGCTTGTCACCGAGTATCTGCTTGTAGACCTCATCTTCAAGCAGTTCGTTCTCGTCAAAGGCATGGCTTACGAGCAGCCCTGTATCGCCGAGATAGCACTTTACATACGCTCTGTTCTCATTGATCGACAGTCCCACATTCGGGTCATTGCACAGGAAACATTCGTTGGAGATCATCGAATCCGACAGCCAGAAGAACGTTTCCTCATACTGGTCTGCCTTACTCCCTGCTGAAATATCATTGAAAACGACACGTTTTTCGTGCTGAGAGAGCAGACCGGGTATCTGATCAAATATGGTGAGGACTTTGCTCCTGTACTTGCGGCTTATTTTCAAGATCTCGCTGCGATACAGCGAGAGAATATCACGCTTTTCAATATCAGCCTTGTCGAAGTCTTTCCTGCTTTCAAGAAAAGCGATAACGCTCTGAGGCATACCGCCTACAAGCATATACTGCTTGAACAGGAGCATCGCTTTGTGGTGAAGCTCATTTTCAAGGGGAACTCTATCAGCAAAGCACTTACGAATATAACCGCATATCTGCTCCTCACCCAAAGCATCGCAGAACTCCTCAAAATCCAGCGGATACATACTCAGATGACGCTCCTCCGAGGGGATGACAATATCCTTGACGTTCTCTTTTATAGAGATCAGAGAGCCTGTTTCGATATAGTCGTATCTTCCATCAGCAACGAGGTACTTGACGCACTCCCTTGCTTTGGAGTACATCTGCACCTCGTCAAAGATGATAAGCGACTCACGCTCATACAGCTTCACACCGTAATATGTGGACAGCAGCATGAAGAACGTATCAAGATCGTTCATGTGCTTGGCGAAATAGTCCTTGACCTCGTCGGGACACATGGCGAAGTCGATCAGGATATAGCTCTTATATTCATTTTTGCCGAACTCCCCGCAGATCGTTGACTTACCGATACGTCTTGCCCCTTCGATCAAAAATGCTTTCTTGCCGTTCAGCTCGTTTTTTAGGGTCAGCAGCTTGTCGTACATTTTACGTTTCAGTATCATGATAACGCCTCATTTCCATAATACGCAGGTTTTAGCTTGTTTGCAAGTCCCTTAATACGTAGGTTTATGATAATTATACTATATGAAAGCGAAAAAGACAAGCGTAAAGAAAAAACACACATTTACGTAAAACGCCCATATTTCAAGTCACAAAAAAGCTCTCACAGCCGAAACTGTGAGAGCCTTATTATTAACTATTCTATCGGCTCAGACATACACGTTTACACGGATGTCACGCCAATTGTGGAATTCATGCTTCTCAGACTTAGCTCGGAAGTGTTCCTCTGCATCGCCCTGAAACAGCGTAAAATCGCCGATTTTGAGATAGTCGTGAATTACTTCTTTTCGTTGATTGCAGCCTGAGCAGCAGCCAGTCTTGCGATCGGTACCCTGAAAGGTGAGCAGGATACATAGTCAAGACCGATCTTGTGGCAGAACTCTACAGATGTAGGATCGCCGCCGTGCTCGCCGCAGATACCGCAGTGAAGTGCAGGATTTACAGGCTTGCCCAGCTTGATAGCCATCTCCATCAGCTTGCCTACGCCTGTCTGGTCAAGCTTAGCAAATGGATCGTTCTCGAAGATCTTCTTGTCGTAGTAAGCTCCCAGGAACTTGCCTGCGTCGTCTCTCGAGAAGCCGTATGTCATCTGTGTCAGGTCGTTTGTACCGAAGCAGAAGAAGTCAGCGTTAGCAGCGATCTCGTCAGCTGTCAGAGCAGCTCTTGGGATCTCGATCATTGTACCAACCTCGTACTTCAGGTCAGCGCCGGCCTCAGCTATAACAGCGTCAGCAGTCTCAACTACGACCTTCTTAACGAACTTGAGCTCCTTAACATCGCCAACCAGCGGGATCATTATCTCAGGCTTAACGTTCCAGTCAGCGTGAGCCTTCTGTACGTTGATAGCAGCCTTGATAACAGCGCTTGTCTGCATCTTGGCGATCTCAGGATATGTTACTGCCAGACGGCAGCCTCTGTGACCCATCATAGGATTGAACTCGTGCAGTGAAGCAATGAGTGCCTTGATGTCGTCAACAGACTTGCCCTGTGCGTCAGCCAGAGCCTTGATGTCCTCTTCCTCAGTAGGAACGAACTCGTGCAGAGGAGGATCCAGGAATCTGATAGTAACAGGATTTCCTTCAAGTGCCTCATAAAGAGCCTCAAAGTCAGCCTGCTGCATAGGCTCGATCTTAGCAAGAGCAGCCTCTCTCTCCTCAACTGTGTCAGCGCAGATCATCTCTCTGAATGCTGCAATTCTGTCAGCCTCGAAGAACATGTGCTCTGTACGGCAAAGACCAATGCCCTCTGCGCCCAGCTCTCTTGCCTTCTTAGCGTCAGCAGGAGTATCAGCGTTTGTTCTTACCTTCAGTGTTCTGTACTTGTCAGCCCAATCCATGATCCTGCCGAATTCGCCTGCGATCTGTGCATCAACTGTAGGAATGATACCATCATAGATGTTACCTGTTGTACCGTCGATAGAGATGTAGTCGCCCTCAACAAATGTCTTGCCTGCAAGCTCGAACTTCTTGTTAGCCTCGTCCATCTTGATGTCGCCGCAGCCCGATACGCAGCACTCGCCCATACCTCTTGCTACAACGGCAGCGTGAGATGTCATACCGCCTCTTACTGTCAGGATACCCTGAGCAGCCTTCATACCTGTGATATCCTCAGGTGATGTCTCAAGTCTTACCAGAACTACCTTCTCGCCCTTCTCAGCCCACTCAACAGCGTCGTCAGCTGTGAATACGATCTTACCGCAAGCAGCTCCGGGTGAAGCGCCAAGACCCTTGCCAATAGGTGTAGCAGCCTTGAGTGCAGCAGCGTCGAACTGAGGGTGAAGCAGAGTGTCAAGGTTTCTGGGGTCGATCATTGCAACAGCTTCCTGCTCTGTTCTCATGCCCTCGTCAACCAGGTCACAAGCGATCTTCAGAGCAGCCTGTGCTGTTCTCTTACCGTTTCTTGTCTGAAGCATATAGAGCTTTCTGTTCTCAACAGTGAACTCCATATCCTGCATATCTCTGTAGTGGTTCTCCAGAGTCTGGCAAACCTCCTGGAACTGCTTGAAAGCCTCAGGGAAGGTCTCAGCCATCTGTGAGATAGGCATAGGTGTACGAACGCCTGCAACAACGTCCTCGCCCTGAGCGTTGGTCAGGAACTCACCCATGAGCTTCTTCTCGCCTGTAGCGGGATCTCTTGTGAATGCAACACCTGTGCCGCAGTCATCGCCCATGTTACCGAATGCCATTGACTGTACATTGACAGCAGTGCCCCATGAGAAAGGAATATCGTTATCACGTCTGTAAACGTTAGCTCTTGGGTTATCCCATGAACGGAATACTGCCTTAACAGCGCCCATGAGCTGCTCCTTAGGATCGTCAGGGAAGTCAGCGCCGATCTTGGACTTGTACTCAGCCTTGAACTGACCAGCCAGCTCCTTCAGGTCGTCAGCGTCCAGCTCAACGTCCTGCTTAACGCCCTTCTTATCCTTCATTTCGTCGATAAGCTCTTCAAAATACTTCTTACCAACTTCCATAACAACGTCGGAATACATCTGGATAAATCTTCTGTAGCAGTCCCAAGCCCATCTAGCGTTGCCTGACTTAGCTGCGATAGTCTCAACAACTGTCTCGTTAAGACCAAGGTTAAGGATAGTATCCATCATACCGGGCATAGATGCTCTCGCACCTGAACGAACAGAAACAAGGAGCGGATTTTCCTTGTCGCCGAACTTCTTACCGGTGATCTCTTCCATTTTAACGATATACTCATTGATCTCAGCCTGGATCTCATCACTGATACCGCCGTCCTCATAATACTGAGTACAAGCCTCTGTAGTGATAGTGAAGCCCTGGGGAACAGGGAGGCCGATGTTTGTCATCTCAGCCAGGTTAGCACCCTTACCGCCGAGAAGCTCTCTCATGTCGGCATTGCCTTCAGAGAAAAGGTAACAATACTTCTTTGCCATTGGTTTTCTACCTCCAAAAAATTGAATTCCGTAATTTTGTTCAAATCTTACACTTCAAACGACAATTACGGTCGTACTTATATTATAACAGACTTTCAGCAAAATTACCATAGTTTTTTACGATTTTCAGGCAGAAAATCTTACACAATTTTTCCTTGAATTTTCTGTGCACCTTACACAATTCAAAACAAATCAAAATAATTTATGAAGTAATATAGCACAAAATTGTTATGATTTTATATCTGCTTGCCAGCCGCTAGTGGTCAGAGTGCCGGGGGCTGGAAAAACGGTTTACAAAATTCTGTTGTAGATCGCGCAAATACACTATTTACCAAGGTTCGCCTGCTCCACAAAAGTGCGAGAGGTGGGGGAAGAAAAGGGGGCTTAGTCCACGGTGGAGGAAGTGATCCTGCTCACTCTGGAGGTAACAAGGCAGGTGACTTCGTAGCCTATGGTGCCTGTGAGGGCGGCGATGTGGTCGGCGGTGATATCCTTGTTCATCAGCTCGGCGATATCCCCGGGGCGGACATCTCCTGCATCGGTGACATCTGCCATGAACTGGTCCATGCAGACCCTGCCCGCTATTTTGCAGCGGCTGCCGTTGATGATGACCTCCCCCACGTTACTGAGAGCTCTGGGGTAGCCGTCGGCATAGCCTGCGGTTATGGTGGCAAGGCGCATGGGGCGGGGGCTCACAAAGGTCCTGCCGTAGCTCACGGCGGTGCCCTGCTCAATGGTCTTTACCTGGGATACCACAGCTTTAAGGGTCATAACAGGCTTGGGGACAAAGGGCAGCGGCTTGGCAGGGTCGGGGTACAGCCCGTAGAGGATAATTCCCAGACGTGCCAGGGTGCTGCGCTGTGAGTATTTATATGCGCCGCCTGCTGAGTTGAGACAGTGGGCGTGCTTTAAAACAAGCCCCCTCTTATCCAGCATATCCCTGACGGCAAAAAATTTCTCGGTCTGCATTCTGGTATAGTCGTCGTCCGACTTATCAGTGCCGTCGGCAGAGGAATAGTGGGTGAAAATGCCCTCGGCTGAGATATGGGGCAGTGCGGCGATTTTTTCTATCTCGTCACAGGTCTGTGATACATCTGCACGAATGCCGATACGGGTCATGCCTGTATCAACAGCGATATGCAGCCTGACCGTATCAGCGGTATTTTGTGACAGCTTTTCTGCATAGGCATACTCGGTGCAGGCTTGCAGGATATCAAGATCTGCGATCTGCTGCGCCAGCTCGGGGGGAGTATAGCCGAGAATAAGTATCTCGCCCTTTATGCCCATATCACGCAGCCTTCTGGCTTCATCAAAATTAGATACCGCAAAATACTTAACACCCAGCTCATTCTGCAAAAATGGTGCGATAATGCGGTCATCGTGCCCGTAGCAGGCAGCCTTTACCACGCACATCAGCTCAGTGCCCTCGGGCAGCAGCTTTTTATATTCGGTAAGATTATACTCAACTGCCGACAGGTCGATCTCTGCCCAGCAGCGTTTCAGATGGTTCATACTATATTACTTCCTTTTTTAAGCTTTTCAGAGGCAAGCCTCCCCTGCCTCTCACCATTAAAAGTATACCCCCATTTACCAATTTTGTCAACCTCGGTCCTCGCCCTCACCGGACGGGGTAATTCCCCCACCTGTGCCTCTAGAAGCAAGAAACTAGAGGCAAGAAGCAAGAGTCCCCTTTTCAGACTTTGTGGAGGTAGAAAATTTCTTGCCTCTTGCCTCTGACATCTTGCCTCTAATGGCTGGGGGCGCTTTTGTGACCGCTAGAGCTTTGATGGCTGCGCCAACTTTGGAAAATGATGTATTGGTGCGCCTACAGAAATAAGCAGTTTGCCTACGATCATTTTACACTAAGTCCGGGGAGGACTTATGTTTTCTGTCCGTACATATCATCATAACACTTGACTGTAGTAAAAATACCCTTGCGGCTGCCGACTACCCTTACAGCGTTTATCCTCATGCCGTCAGCGTCGCCGCAGTTGTATGCCCTGTCCATAAGCTCCTCACCCTTGTAGCCTGCATAGGTAAAAAACTTCACCTTCATGCCCCTGCAGGAGTAGTTGAGCTTGTGCCCCAGACCCACCGCAGGGTCGTAAAGCCACTGGTTGTCCAAGGGATAATACCTGCTTCTCACAATGCCTGCCGCCTGAGCTACAGCACTGTGGGCTGAAAAATTATACTGATCGTCAACGTCCTGCATATAAACGTCCGAAAGCAGGTTTTCGGTTAAAAGCTCGGTGCCGCTCTCGGTCATAAGCTCGCTTTGATAGTTAAAGCTGGCAGGTGTGCCGATAGTCACCCTTACGATGTTGATGTTCCTGATGTAGGGATAGTACCCCGTTGCCTTTATCGAGTACGCAACTATGGCGTCCCATACCGTTGAGCGCTCGTTTACGTAAATGTATCTCTGGGTGGGGGTGGGGTCCTCGTACCTTATGTCATCATCGTCAATGTTGTCTGTTATCAGCTTTTTGAGGTCAACATTGGTGTTTATCCTGGGGTAAGGCTCGTTCTGCATAAGCAGCAGCGTGTGCCCTCTTGATACTATATCAATAATGCAGCCGCCGTTTATGGGCTTGACATTAATGCTGTCAGGCAGCCCCTTGTGCTTTAATACATCGTCACAGTAAAAATACACCGTCTTTACCTGCTCAGCCTTTATCTCGTCCTCCATAAGATAAAACCTCGCCCTCAGGCTTGAATACGGCATATAAAGCTCCCTCTCGTATACAAATGATAAGCAAAGGTGAAGATAAAGGTTCTCCTCACCGCTGCCCCTGTCAATCATAAGCCTTGCTGTAAAGTCCATCTGTAAGCCCCCCGAACCTGAATGTGTATTCACCCAGAAAATGCCCATCGTCTATGTGAGCTTCACCCTCCAGCAGAGTTACATCTTCTATGGTGGCTCCGCCTATGTACAGGTCGTCCACCGAGTTTATTGATATCTCGATAAGCCCCCTGAAAAACTCCAGCTCGTCAGGTGAAAAATGCCCCTTTATTATTATCTCGTCAGGCTTTTTGCCCGATAGCCTTGTGTATACGCCGCTGCTAACCGTAGCTGTCTCATAGTGTGCCTCGCTGCTCCTGAATACTACATTGTCAAAAAATATCCTTCTGGTCTTGTAGGTAAAACGCTTTGCCAATACATCTGCATTCGTCATACGTTCTCCTCCTTCAGGCATACTCTCAGGGTCAGCTTAACATCTCTTGCCAGCCGCTTCAATGGCATTGACTGATAGGTGTCCCCCAGCTCCATGCTCACCACCAGCAGCGAGCTGTCGGTGACTATCTGCGAGTACAGGGTCTGGCAGCGGTCGTAAAACTCCATGTAATCCGAAAATTTGCAGGAGCGCCCCATGAGCCTTATCTCATAGTCGCAGTCGGCTTCGATATAGCGCTTCATGCTCTCATGGTGCCTTGATGAAGCCACCGCTTTGAACTTTTTAAGTGCGTAAAACCCGATGTCCTGCTCATTGTAAATAAGGCTGTCCACCGCCGAAAATTCTCTGAAAGCCTTGAACCCTGAGGCTTCCACAGCAGCCTCAAGCTGTTGTTCAATGTCTTTAAGGCAAAGCTTGTCATCCGGTGTATATACTGCCATCAGCCCTCTCCTCCCATGGTCTTGAATAAAAAGTCGTTGTCCTTAGTCAGCCCTCTCAGCCCCTCAAGTGCTGAGTTTTTAAGCTTCAGCGCCGCTTCAATGCGGTGTCTCAGGTCGTCGTTTGACGATACCTTGCCCTCTGCCGCCGTGATGATGTTATCACACCCTGCATTCCTGCAGGCATGGTCATAAAAGGCAAAGCAAGCCGCCGCATATTCGCACCTCTCCTTGTCCGCTTCCTGCACCCTGCTTTCATCAAGTATGCTCTCCACCAGAAAGGCTGCGTTTTCCACCAGCTTCAGCTCACGGTTCAGATCTTCATTGCTGCAGCCCGAAAGCTGCTGAAAATTAAAAAGTATGTTGTTTATATCCAGCATTTTTCTGCCCCCTTTTTTATCAAAAAGCCGTATCTCCCCCGTAATGAACGGGGGGAATACAGCCTTTAAGTGTTTGATCATCAGCCGTTGCTGTTCTCTTCTGCGTCCTGGGCAGTTTTCAGCACCTTTACCGCAGCGCCTGTGAGCTTTGATATGCCTGCATAGATGGAGCAGGATATCTCATCGCACTGTGTGCCTATGAGCTTGTCGGTATCAACGATAACGTCTGTACCCAGTATAAGCTCTGCTGCACAGCTGCGGTCGATACCGATAATGGTGTTGTCAGCCAGCTGTGAGCACTTGACGATGGTAACACCGTAGGGAGTTCTCACTCTGCCGCTTGCCATAAAGTCGCTTACGCAAAGCTTCATCTCGTCAAGGGCGAGTATCTTTGCCATGTCAGCAGGTGTGCAGAGCATTACAGTCATATCGTGGTCGTTCATCTTGCCCCAGAAATCGGCAAGGTCGGCATAGCTTATGCTGCTGCCTGATATGGTGTAGTCATCTGCGCCGCTGACAAGCTCCTGGGTGCAGAAGCTGTTTAACTCCCTTGCGATAGAAGCGCCCAGCTCCCTGAGAGCCACGCCGAAAGCGTCAAGGCGCTGCTTTCTTATAGACTCATAAGAGCAGTTCATCACCCTTGCGAACTTTCTCAGCTGCTTAGCCTGGCTTGCCAGTCTTACCTTTGTAACAGGCAGCTGTGCGCCCTCATTGGGGTAATCCTGACTGTCCACATTGGTCAGTGTAAGGCCCCTGTAATCGGAAGAGTCGGTGTAGGTAACAGCAGCGCAGATATCCTCTGTAATGCTTGCCTCGTCGATACCCTTCTTTATCATTCTTCTTACAAACTCAGGGAAAAGCACCGCCGACTGTGCCGTAACGAAGAACTTCTCCACCATGTCCGAATTTACGCCGCTGACACGAATGTCAAAGCGCTTGAGCTGTCTCTCAAAAGCGTCCAGCCCTTTAAGCTCGCTGTCCTTGTAATTGCTGTCAGGGTCCAGCTCTGCCAGCGCCTGTGTAAAGGTCTTGCCTGTGATGTTGTAAAGTGATTTTTCCAGCTTGATATTATTATACATATTTCATTCTCCTTTCAGATGTAAGAGGTAAGAAGTAAGAGGTAAGATGTTTGCCGTTTTTTCTTTGTGACCGCTCTTGCTTTCTTCCCCCGATTTTGTTTTATTTTCCCTCTGAATGTCCGCTCCCCCACCTTGTGAAGAACAGACCTGTTTACAGTATATCTTTCCCGCCGACGGCGGGGAAAAATATATTCAGCTGCCATTTTTCCGTCTCAGAGCTTAAAGCCCTCGTTGTCCTCCTGTACCTCGGTGATAAAGCTGAGCTCACCGCTGTCGGTCTGTTCTCTTACCTGCTTTTCAAGAGACCTTTTGAGCCTTATCAGCTCGTAGAGCTCCATAGTCTGCGTCTCGCTGCTGACTGCCTTGGCGGTCCTGAAGGGCTTTGCAAAGTAGCTCAGCTTCATTATATCTCCCCTCAGCTCCTCGCAGGCACATTCTATGGCTTTGTCGGCTCTTGCGCACTCGCCGCAGCATTCGCCGCCCTCGGTGAATTTTTTTGTTACTCCTGCATTCCTCTGGGCAGGCACAGCCACAAAGCTCCACTCATAAGCGTCTGTGGGCTCCTCCAATATAGCGTAGCATAAGCTGTCGCCGTAGAGCTTGCCCTTTATGTGGGCGCAGCCGCCCTTCATCATATCGCTGCCGCATACCGAGCAGGTCTTTTTAGCCACTGCGCACCCCACCGAGACCTCCTTCTTTATACCTCCGTCGATCTCCGCTATAAGAGCTTTGTTCTCATCGGTCCTCACCATATAGGCATAGCCCATAAGCGCCGTGTAGACCTCGCCGTCGGCGGTCTTTCTGTCGGGGTGCTCCTTCACCTCAGCGGCATATATCCTTGCCGACTGCTTGGCACCCTTGGGGTCGTGGTCGAAGATACCTGTTCTGCCGACGTAAAGCTCTGCCAGCTTTTCAAGAGCTTTGGTATCAAACTTCTCGTTGTCCCTGTCGATGTCATTATCGCACAGCAGCACACTGAAGCAGTATACCTGCTGCGCCGTCAGCGGTGTTACCGAGTATTTGTTTATCCTTTCAAGTATCTCCTCAGTAACTGCTATACCCTTGTGCATACTCAGTCATTCCTCCTTTTCTCCTTTTCTTCGTTTTCAAGCTCCTTCTCCTTTGCCTGTGCGTTATAAAGCCTTGACCTTGCCAGAGCTTCCTCGTCCTGCAGATTGATGTTGCCCCACTCGATATGGGCGGTGCTGTCAGTTCCGCAGAGCCTTAAAAATGTCTGGCATATCTCGGTGAGAACAGGTGTCAGCAGCCGCCTGTAGTATTCAAGCTCGCTGGTGAGAATATCAGCCTGCTGTGACGACATCCTCTCGGTAGTAGACCAGTTGAGCCCCAGCAAAAACGGCGGCACCGAAAGCTTTGATATAAGCTGCTCCAGCAGCTGTCTCACAGGCACCTCCGTGTCGATAAGCCGGTTCTCGGCGCCTATCACCTTGATGTCCACATCGCCCACTGCGATAAAGTCCTTTACTGTGCCCTCCTTTGCGCTCTGCATACCGTCTGACCATGCCTCGGCTATGGTCTTTGCCCTTTCCTTGGCGTATATCTTGTCAGAGCCGTCAGGGCTGGGCTTGTAGGTCACGGCGTAACGCACGTTACCTACCCTGTCAAAGTTCTGCCCTATGCACTGGTATATCCGCATAAGCACGCTGCTCATGGCAGGCAGCCCTCTCAGCAATGATACACCTTCGGGGTGCTTGGGACTTGGGTTAAGGGTGGTGTACAGCAGCTGCTCGGGGCGGCTCACCTTTATCTCTCTGCCGCCGTGCCCGAAGTACACCTGCTTATCCAGCGCCCCCTTGCCCTGCCTTATGTGAAACAGCGAGCTGTCCCCCACCGCCAGCCCTTTTATGGCAAGGCTTTTGCTGTCGGTCACTATCCTTCCTATAGCTCTGCCGTAGGTCAGCAGCGAGTCGAGATACATATCCGCAAAGGTGTTGAGCGACCTGCCCGAGATACCCACCGTTACCTCGCTGCAAAACCGGTCAAGCTCCGCCTGATATCTCTCGTCATCAGCCACCGCCTTGAAGTCGCCTGTCAGCCTGATTATCTTGCCGAAGCAGGCGTCTATAACAGGCACGCTTGCTCTCAGGCTGTCGTAAATGCCGCTTTCAAGGCAGTTCTCATCGGGTGCTAACCTGAACATTGAGCCGTTTGGCTGCGAACAGTACACCATTCGCTCATCAGCAGCTTTTTGCGTCTGCCGTCTTTTAAACAGCTTCAAGCACATTCCTCCTTTCCGGTTTTATCTTTTCAGTGATATTGCCGCAAAGCCGTCCTCCCTGTCCTCCTCAAGAGAGGTCACGAAGTAACGCATATCGTCCATGGCGTGGTCATGCTCCTTAACGGGGCAGTCCTTACCTGCGTTCTCGTCCCAGCGGTAGAGGGTAAATTCTCTTAAAATATCAATGCAGTCCTTACTTATCATCAGCCTGCCCTCACGTATGTGATCCTGCACCTTTCTGATGCCTGATACCACATCGTTTTTAGCCTGCCTTACACGGTACTGTCCGTGGCGCATTATGCATTGTATAAAAGATGCCGCCGACGGGTCGCACACCACGTAGTCTATGTCGATACCGTTTATGAGCTCACACAGCCCCTCGTAGTGCTCCTCATCGGTGCGGCGCACACCCTCTCTCGCCGAGTCAAAGTAGTATTCCTTCAGCCTGAACCATTTTTCCCCGATCTTTCCCCAAAGTCCGAAGCTGGAAGGGTTGACTGTACCGTAGTCGCAGCTGACTATGTACCTTTCAAACTCTGCCTGCGGCAATTCACCGAATGTATGCTTATGACTGTCGAACATGGGGTACACAAGACCCTCTGCCGCAGTCCATCTGCCTAAAACAAATCTTTCGTAAAACGCCCCCGAATAAAGCCTTGTGTAGCGCTCTATCACCTCAGCGGTCAGCGAGGGGTTGTCTTTAAGGTCAAAGTGGATATACAGCATTCGCTTTTCCTGCGCCTTGTCTATCCACTCACGCTTGAACCAGTGATAGGGGTGGTCGGGGTTGCAGTTGAACCACAGCTTTGAGCCGCTCACCGAGCACCTTGCCACCGCCTGCTCAACAAAGCTTCTGGGCATAAGGGCGGTCTCGTCCATAAGTATGCCTGCCAGGGTTATGCCCTGTATCAGCGCCGCCGAGCTTTCATCTCTGCCGCCGAAAAGGTAAAAACGGTTGGTCTTATTGCAAAAGCTCAGGTCGAAATAGTTCCTCGACACCGTCTCGGTCACATGGAAGCCCATTTTTTGCAGCAGCGCCAGCATATCGTGCACCAGGTTCCTTTTCAGCGAGATTATGGTCTTGCCGCACAGCCCGAAGCTTTTGCCGTCAAAGCTGTTCATCGCCCACAGCGCAAAGCCCACCGACATGGAAAGGGTCTTGCCCGACCTTACTGCGCCGTCGCAGATAATGCCGTCGCAGCTGTTATCCTCGCACCACCAGTGCATCGCACGGTACTGCTTGTCAGAAAACCTTATCATGTATCACTTTCCCCTCCCTGTCCCGAGCGCCTGAAGGCTTCGATAAACTCCTGCGCTGCTGATATCTCTTTAAGCTCGGGGTCAAGCTCCACCAGCTTTTCAAGGGCTTTCTGCCTGTCAAAAAACTTTATCTCGACACCGCCGCCCTTGACACGCTTTATCTCCGACACGTTAAAAAGGTCGGCTCTCATTATCTTGTCCTCGGTGAGTTCATCATCGAACACCAGCGCCGCCGCATCGTTCACGCTGCCAAAGGCGAGCCGTGACAGCCCTGTTTTAACATAGCAAAGGGTCTGTTCGTCCTCATGGTCCAGCGCCTTTATGTGCTGCTTCACCGTGGGGGAGCTGAGCATCTGCGCCTCGATATGCTTTGCCTCATTGGGCGAAGCTCCCAGTCTCACGGCAGCCTCGGCGCCGTTTCGGGTCCTCACAAACATCTGTGCAAAGCTTTTTGGCGATATTTTTCTTTTTGCTATTCTCATATTTCATTCCTCCCGAATAAGTCCTTTCACTTACCCCCGAAAAAGCAAAAAAAGTTGCACGAAAACGTGCAACTTTTAATGAAATATGTCCAAAACAAAATATTTATCATATACCTGCACAAAAGCAGGTGTGATATATTGGTTATTATGCCCTCTCCGCTGCTAGTCGCTAGTGGTCAGAGTGCTAGTGGCTTTTAGAGGTAAGATGTAAGAAGTAAGAGGTAAGAAAAACGATTTACAAAAATATGCGGTAAAACGCACAACAACTCGTTTCCAAGGTTAACCCTGCACCATTAACATATAAAAGTTTGATAGCAAATTTCTAGCCACTAGTTCTCTGATTTTCTAGCGACTAGCAGCGTACAAAGTCAGCATTTTACAAAATTCGTGTTAAATCGCAAAAATATAAGTTTCAAAAAATATTCAGCACAGTTTTAGTGGGGCATAATAAATATTGATCAAATTGCGGTAAATCGCACAAATGCAAAGTTTTGAAAATCTCCACATCGTTTAAGTGGGGCGAAATTAGATTTAATCAAATGCAGTAAAGCGCACGAAGTCTTTTAGAAGTAAGATGTAAGAAGTAAGAGGTAAGAAAACCGTTTTATCAAGTTATGCGGTAAGACGCACAAAAACTCGTTTACAAGGTTCACGCAGCGTATCAAACTACTAGCTGCCACGAAAGTACCCCCTCCCCTCCGGGGAGGGCTTGATAGCTTGCCTCACGCTTAAAAGTGTGATGGGTGGGGGAAGTGAGCCGTCCGCCCGAGGACCAAAATAAGGGCGCTGTCTGGGGGGTGAACCGACAGCGCCCTTATTTTGTGGTAATTTGAATTTAATCAGGTCAATCGTTAGTTAGTAAAGACTTGTACCCAATACCTGTCATTGAAAGCAATGCCAAGCTGCTTGTAGTTTTTGTTGAGAATGTTCTTGCGGTGTCCCGAAGAATTCATCCAGGCATTAACTACCTCCTGGGGAGTCTTTTGTCCTGCGGCGATGTTCTCGCCCCAAGTGTTCCAGTTGAACTTGTAGTAGTCCAGCCATGCGCCTGCTCTGCCCGAGCTGCCCTTGTAAGAGTGGGAGAACTCCACCTTTATCTCAGCCGCACGCTTTGCCGCTACTGTGTTGAGAACTGTGTTGGACTTCAATGCTGTAAGCCCAGCCTTCTGCCTCTCAACATTAACAAGTCTCAGTACCTCGTTCTGGTACTCCTGTGCCACCGTAAGTGTTTTAACGGTGTATTCGGGTGAGTATTTTACATAAGTGTTGCTGCCAGTCTTGCGGTATGCACCTACCCTGTATTTGTAAGTCGTGTTCGCAGTCAGACCGGTGTCTGTAAAGCTCAGCGCAGTGGTGGTCTTTATGGTCTGATATGCCTTCTTGCTCGCATTGTAGCGCTGTACATAATAGCCTGCTGCGCCTGTAGATCTGCTCCAGCTCAACGCCGCCTTGGTGGACGCCGCCGCCTTGACTGTTACCGTCGCAGGCGCCTTGATGGCATATATAGTGTATGTCAGCTTCTTCGTGCCGGTGTATTTGCCCTTGCCTGTTATCGTTGCAGTGGCTGTGCCAACGTTCTTGTTGTTGGAGTATGCTACTGTGTAATCAGTGCCGTTTTTTAATGTGGTGCTGCCGTATTTTACTGTTACCGACGGCTTTATCGCCGAGCCTGTGTACTGGTAAGATGTACCGCCCAGCTTTACCGTGCAGGCACTCATCTTTACCGCCGCAGATACGGTGTAACCGCTCTCAGCACTTGCGTACCCCGAAGCAGGCAGCGCGGATACCATTGAAAGCGACATTACTGCTGATGCCATGACTGCCAGAATTTTACTGAATTTCGTCATATCCAACTACCTCGCTTTCGTCAATAGTTATAAAATATAGCTAAATATTAAGTTTTATTTTATACCAATTTCTAATTGTTAAAAGTATTATCTAATGTTCACCATATGTTCATTAATTTTTCTATTAGTTATTATAGCATAACAAATTGTGATTTTCAAGTCCCCAGTCCCTGATTTTGAAAAACTTTTTGTATCAATTATGGCAATTTATATTGAATTGTTGTAAACTTAAAACCAATTAACATCTGCACCACCTAAAGGCTTGCACGCAGGGGAGTTTGTGGGCTGTTTATTGGGGGAGACCCTTTTGAAAAAGGGGTGGTCCCCCAAACCCCCTCCCTAAAACTTCTGTTTCTTTTTGGCGAGGGGGCATATGTTCTGTTTACAAAGCAGACTGCGGCGGCATACAAAGTCCTGTGACCGAAGTCTTGCCCCCTCGCCAAAAAGAATTAAAAGTCTTTGGAAAGGGGTCTGGGGAATAACCTTTCTTCAGAAAGGTTTTCCCCAGTAAGACCTGCACATAGTATGACAGGTCATTATTTACAGCAATAACAAAAGCTCAATGCGTAGAAATGCATTGAGCTTTTATTTTATACAAACTTAGATATTACAGCGCTTTAGTCACTGTCACAGGTTAAATATTACCTGATTTACAACGCTTTCAAGGTATTCCTGTCTGCCGCTGGAGAGTGAGTCTGTAACCTCGCCCTTTTCGAGAGCATACTTTTCAAGGTCATCAATAGTAGCCTTGCCGTCGATGATATCCTTGCCTATGCCTGTTGTCCATGAAGCATATCTGTCCTCAACGAACTTGTCGAGTCTGCCGTCCTCGATAAGCTTTGCAGCAGCCTTGAGACCAAGTGCAAAGGTATCCATACCTGCGATGTAGCTCAGGAAGATATCCTCGGGAGTGAATGAACCTCTTCTTGCCTTTGCGTCAAAGTTCAGACCGCCGTTTGTGAAGCCGCCTGCCTTGAGCACCTCATACATACAAAGTGTAGCGTCATAGGCATTGGTGGGGAACTGGTCTGTATCCCAGCCAAGCAGGGGGTCGCCCTGGTTAGCGTCGATCGAGCCGAACACGCCGTTGTCTCTTGCAACTCTCAGCTCATGCTGGAAGGTGTGCTGTGCGAGGGTAGCATGGTTAGCCTCGATATTCATCTTGATATCCTTGTCAAGACCGTACTTTCTCAGGAAGCCGATAACTGTAGCGGTATCGAAATCATACTGGTGCTTTGTGGGCTCCTTAGGCTTAGGCTCGATATAGAAATCGCCTGTGAAGCCGATGGAACGACCGTAGTCGATGACCATTCTCAGCAGTCTTGCCATGTTGTCGAGCTCCAGCCCCATGTTGGTGTTGAGCAGAGTCTCATATCCCTCTCTGCCGCCCCAGAAAACATAGCCTGAGCCGCCCAGCTTAACTGTAGACTCGATAGCCTTTTTGATCTGTGCTGCCGAGAAAGCGAAAACATCAGCCGAGGGCGATGTGCCTGCGCCGTGCATAAATCTGGGGTGATCGAAGCACTTTGCTGTGCCCCACAGCAGCTTCTTTGTAGGATCCTTGTCCATCTTCTCCTTGATGTAGTCAACTATCTCGTCGAGCTTCTCATTGGTAGCTGCAAGGCTGCCGTACTCGGGAGAGAGATCACGGTCATGCCAGCAGAAATAGTCGATAGAGAGCTTATCCATGATCTCAAAAGCAGCGTCTACCTTAGCCTTAGCTCTTGCTGTGGGGTCGCTCTCGCCCCAGCTCTTATCGGCAGTGCCCACACCGAACATATCGGTACCGTCGCCGCCCATAGTGTGCCACCATGAAAGGGCAAATTTCAGCTGCTCTCTCATAGTCTTGCCCAGCACCACCTCATCGGGATCATAATACTTGAATGAAAGGGGATCGGTGCTGTTCACGCCCTTAAAGGGTATCTTGGGAATGTCCTTAAAAAATTCCGCCATAATATTTACCTCCGGATCAAAAAATTTTTCACGTTATTCGTTTTAGGGCAGACACCCCGATAAAACGATTACATTATAATGATACACCAAAAAGGGGTATTTTGTCAACAGTTTTTTATATATTTTGCAGAAAATTTTTATACAAAAAACGGCAGGGCAGGGTAAGCGAACTACAATTATAAAAGCTTAAAAACATAATTGTTTTAAACGTTCTGTTTAGTATTCATCTTTGCTTTTACCGAACAGAACAATGTCAGTGCTGTCTGTTGAGTTTACGGCAAAAACTATACTGAGAACAGCTATAATAAACAGACAGATGTAGGCTAAATACCATTCATTAGGCGGCGATATGCCCCTATACTCACGTTCTGCTTCGCGTTCATCACAGCCAATTTTGTATGTGGGGTACCATTCCCAACCATCTTTTCTGAATGCTGAGATACGCCTTGCGAAGTTATGCTCTGCTTTGGCTCGGTAAAACGTAATATGATCTGAATTATATTTTTTGAAGCCATTGTAATACGATCTGTCCACAATACTGTTAAAAACTATTTCAGGTTCGGTGCAGGTGACTTTGACATAATAAAGCGTACCTTTGCGAGTTGAGCTGGTTTTGACCTCAACAGTACAGTTATCATATGTGCCTGCAAGTTCGACCTCATAGTAACCCGTAAAATACTTATAGCCAAACAGCACTGCTAACAGTCCCAGAGAGATAAGCCCCACTATCAGCGCAAGCTTTTTGCGTCGGGCATCTTTTTCATCATCTATAACTGTAAAAGATCTTTTTCTCCAAAAAGACAAGGCATTTCCCTCCCATCCGTACTATCGCACAGTGATGCCACGAACTCAAAACCGTGCCTTTACATAATAAATGACATTAAGGCACAGATCTCAGCCTACTCCCTCACATAAATATCATACATAAGCATCATATCCCAGTAATACTCGCCGTCTGCTCTTTTAACGCAGTATACTGCCATATACTTCATATCGGGCGAGAGGATATTCGCCCTATGACCCTCGCTCTCCATCCACATATTCAGCACCTCTTCGCAGCTGTCGGAGCCTGTTTTTGCAATGTTTTCCTTGCAGCTCCACCAGGCTATGCCTGCCTCGTCCAGGGCGGTGGTGTATGATGTTCCGTCGGGTCTTTCGTGGGAGAAGCTCTGCTCCAGCTCTCTGGCTCTGGTCCTTGCCACCTCGTCTATCATAGCAAGACCGTATATCTCTTTAAGACCATACTGCCTTCTCACATCGTTTATATATCCCAGCATGGTCATGGTGTAGCTTGAAAGCTCAGCGTTGCCCTTGTTCACATAGCCGTACTCCTTAGGGGGCAGGGTAGGCACAAGGGGAGTTTTTGACACGTTGGAGTAAGGGGGCGGCTCAGGCTTGCTGCTGGAGTCATTGCTGTCCTCCTCGCTGCTGTCCGTCTCGCTGCTCTCCACGGGGGGAGCCTTTGGCTTGACATACAGGTCATCGAACCCCGGGGGAACAAGCTCCTCGCCGTTAATATACACCTGCAGGGTGTAATAAGATGTTACCACCAGGTCGCCGTTGAATTTCAGCGCCAGCTCGATATACCCCATTTCGTCGATAGCTTCAAAGCCGTTGTCGGTGGCGTGCACCGTGACCTTTATGCCGTTATCGTCGGTAACGGTGCCCTTATCGGTAACAGTGCCGTCCTTTTTCCTCAGCACATAATGACCTCTGTTGGTACACTCCAGCGTATAATCATCGCTGAGCTTATATGCCGAAAAGGCTTTATCGTTATACTGCACAAGGCTGCTGTCGTAATACACCAGACCGCTTTTGAGCTCAATGGTATGACCGTTATACAAAAACTTCTCTTTATCTCCGCTCTCGTCGGTAAATGACACGCCCTTGGAGCAGTCAAGAGTTATTTTATTTTTTGAGTCATCGGTAACGGTGATACTGTCGGCGATAGCTCTGTCGGCGTCCAGCAGCGAATAGCCGCCTTCCTGGTCGGCAAAAAGGACGCTGCCGTCCTCAAACACTATGCCTGCGCAGGTCAGCTCGGGCACAGCGGCGGGCTTATAGGGCACCGAATAGCTTTCGTCCACAGGCTCAGCCTGAGTGCTGCTGTCGGCTTCCTCACGCCTTATCGCCAAAAACTTGCCCGACTTATCCGTAGTGTTTATCCCCGAGGTCAGAAAGCCGATACCCAGCGCCAGCGCAGCCCCAAGGCACACCACCATTTTTATATTACTCAGCCTTTTGGCTGTTTTTCTTTGCTCTTTATTTTTACCCATTAGGTTCAACCTTTCAGCGAAAAAAGTAATTACTCTAACCTAACCATTATACCCCCAATAACCAATTTTGTCAAGGTCCTCGGGCGGACGGCTCAAACCCCACGCATGAAAAATCCCCCCTCAACACGAGGCATATCATTGTAACTGT
>CALCRR010000347.1 GCA_937894495.1 uncultured Ruminococcus sp.
GTATCATTGTCCTCTCTGCAGGTCATGGCTTTCCTAAGGTTTGCCTCCTGCGGTCGAAGTCCTAAATGCTCATTTGAGTGTTCGCTTCTGTAGCTCGCTGGCAGAGAGAATGTTTCCTGTTTGCTGTATTCAATTGTCAAGGTTCATTGAAGGGGTTCTTCACTTACTGTACTTAAAACGTATAAATCGGACTCTCTTTTAGGTTAAAACTATTTCAGCAAATCGCCCCAAAACAAGTGCTGGTTTTGTAGAAATTGCTATTCGAAAATAACTCCCTTCACCTACCGCCATAAAACAAGGGGTTTGAGGGGTCAATTTTAGAAGCTGTAACTATATTTCAGCGAAACGCCCAAAAACTAAATGCTGGTTTTGTGCAAATTGCTATTCGAAAACAGCTCCCTTCACCTAACGTCAAAAAACAAGGGGGTTGAGGGGTCAATTTTATAAGCTGTAACTATATTTCAGCGAAACGCCCAAAAACTAAGTGCTGGCTTTGTATAAATTGCTATTCAAAAATAACCCCTTTCACCTACTGCACTCAAAAAGGGTATTTGAGGGGTCGTTTTCAGAAACTGTAATCATTTTTCAGCGTTTTCACCAACTAAGACTGTTTAGTTTTATTCAAAATAACAATTGTATAAAGATAAATAAAAAAGACCTGCGACTATTAAAAAGTCACAGGTCGTATTCATTGTTTTCACCGTAGCAGATTTTAATAAGCTATCATCAAAAACTTCTGCTGCAACACAGACAAAAGCGCAAGCGCGAAATCCTTTCAAACAGATTCCACGCCTGCGTTTTATTTTGCCCACACTTCGCTACAAATCGCCTGTATGGGATTTATTATATTATATCGGATACGGATTCGTTTTCGGATAAAGCCCGACCAACGCCGAAAGAAACGGAGACGGTCGCCCGCCTCCGTTCAAAGATTTGATATATACATGCGATACTGTCACGAATCGTTGCTTACGATCATTTCCTTGCAATTACCGTGATCCACGGTTTGCCGTCATAACGATCGGATTTTATTTCTGCAAAGCCTGCTGACTTCAACGCGGAAGAAAGCTCATCAATCGTATAGCACTTCATTCCCTCGATAATCTTCTCAAATTTCAAACTCGTATCATCAGGTCCATGTGAAAGCAATTTCATGCAGGTTCAAGTCCTGTTACCTGCACCAGTATGAGTGTTCATAACGGATTTAAGTTATGGACACTCATTCTTTTATTCAATTTCATCCGATTTGTATGTAGTGAGCAGGTTTTGTGCCTGCTCACTTTTTGCTTATGCGGACTTTTTTGTGGGGATATACTCCACATCTACGCCCTTTCGGGTGTTGGCTTTGTAGTTCTCGTCCTCTGATGACGGCAGCTCCAAGTAGCCGACAAAGCGATAATAGATTACAATGCGTTGAGTGTAATTCTTTTTGCCGCCCTCTTTTTCGTAAACATCAATGTGGTCGATAAGCTCTCTGAGCACTGGTGCTGTCAGTGAATCTATCTCCATAAATTTACGGACAGCTTTAAGGAAGTCGTCCTTGTTTTGCTCCATTTCGCTGATTTTGGCAAGGCGTTTCTTGTATTCGAATATCTTTGTTTTCAGTTCAAGACGTTCAACCTCATATTTGTGCGACAGCTCCATATACATCTCATCGCTCAACTTGCCCGATACATTGTCCTCGTAGGTTTTGGCGAAAAGCGAAGTAATCATTTCGTTTCGAGCGGTTGCCCGATTTAGCTCTGTTTCCAAGTTTTTCTGTTCAACCATCATATCTGCATTAGTTTTCTCGGCAAGAAGCTTTGCAAATTCTTCCTCGTGAGATTCCAGATATTTTGCTAAACGGCGGAGTTCCAGCATTACGACCTGTTCGATAGCGTCGGCTCGGATATAATGGCGAGATTCACAGTTGCCACGGGTATCCTTCTTGTAGTTGGAGCAGCTGAAATAATGGATTTCCTTATTGGTGGTATTTGTGTGATACCATAGCTTACTGCCGCAATCGGCGCAATAGAGAAAATCACAAAACATATTCTTCTCGCCGTTCTCCTTTTTCGGAGCACGGCGCTTTGTCTTTACGACAAGCGTCTGCACTAACTCAAAATCATCACGGTTGATAATCGGCTCGTGAACATCCTTGAAACCTCGACTCATATCATTTTTCTATATGACTAATTACCAAATTACGCTTGCTAATTGAACTAACGGTGGAATCGTGACGATACACAGCAGAGTGGATACCGCGACCGTTTCTACCGCATAGGTATAGTCCTTGTTGTGCAGTTGAGCATACACCGCAAGGTTAGAGCCAACAGGGCACGCGGCGGCGATCAGCACTGCATAACGGATATCGTTGTTGATTCCGGGGATGACCGTGAGCAGAGCCAGCACAATCAACGGGATCAACAGCAAGCGAACAGCGGAGATTGCATACAGCTTTCCTTTTTTCAGCATTTTACCGAACCGGCACTGAGCGAGATATACGCCTACGGCGAACATGGCAAGCGGCGTATTGAGTCCCGCGCAGAAATCAAGCGTTTTGGCAAAAATCGCAGGAAGTTGCATCTGAGAAAAAAACAACACCAGTCCTGCGGCTATTGCAATCATAAACGGCGCTGTCAGGACGGTTTTTATTTTCAAGCCGGTTTTCTTTCCTGTCAGCAGAGAAACGCCGTATGACCACTGCAAAAGATTAAGAAACGCGATAAACGGCGCGATATAAAAGACGGCTCCGTCATCCAATATGGCGGTAATCAGCGGAATCCCGAAGAAGCCGGGATTGGAAAACGCCGCGCCGAAGGATGCGATTGGATCTTTTCTGAAGCACAGTCGTGACACGACAACGCATATCGTGAGTGTTACCGCGGCAGCAGCCATGCTGATAAGCAGACCAACCATTCTTTCCTCGGTTCGCTCAACCATAAAACCCTTGACGATGACCGCAGGCAGTGAAATATATATCAGAAGATTGCCGATTGTTTTACTGCCCTCGTTGGATATTTTTCCTGTGCGAAAAGCGATAAAGCCTATAGCGGCAATCAGAAACATGATAAGAACCTGCTGTAAAAGAATCAGTGATGTTTCCATAATCGTTTTCCTTTCTATATAAAATGCGCTTCGGAGAAATGCACCCCGAAGCGCAGTAATATCAATCGTTATCAGAGCCTGAGTGTTTGTGTGGAAATGTTCGGGTCGGTGTGCTCGATTTCTCCAACATGGCTCTCAACATCAATGAACATCGCAAGCCGCGAGTCCTTGTCATATTGCGGCCATTCGGGCAGCTCGGGAACATTTGGGTTCTGATTCAGAATAAACGAATTCCACATCGCCGCCGTCTGACGATATACAACATCATAGTTCGGATAAGAGGTGACCCTCGGATCCATCACGGCTGTGCAGCCTGTGGCGATGCCCGAACACAGGGTATGTCCCGCGCCGTTGCCGCCGCAGTCCCAGTCAAAGCGGTACAGATACATGGCGTTGCCCTTGTCCGCCTGGGCGAAGGCATCGAACATATCGATGCAGGGGAAGCCGTAGAAATAGCGGGAGACAATTGCCACAAGCCGTTTCATGTCGCCCTCGATGTGATACTTTTCCAAGACGGACATGATATAAGGCGTGTTCCGGCCAAAGAAACCCACCAGATCATCCACGCTCTTCATGGGATAATAAGCCATCAGGCTGGCGTATTCGTCGCGGTTGTAGCCGCCGAGGATAGTCACATAGTTTGCCTTACCCGAGCGGATAATCTCCAACGCATCTGTACCGTCAAAATTGACGCCGTCAAATACGGGACCGAGATTTTGCAGAGAAGGTCCTGCAAACAATACACCCTGACACTCCATTAGTTTCTCCCACGGAGCTTCAAGATCGGAAGAGCACACGTCTGAACTC
>CALCRR010000348.1 GCA_937894495.1 uncultured Ruminococcus sp.
GTCCAGTATTTCGTACTAATTTGTTTCCGGTTTGTAATTCATGCGGATAGTCTGATGCCTATGACCTAACAAAATAAGGACAATAAACGATGAAAGTGAAATAAAACACAAAGGAGAGATAACCCATGAAAATAAACAACAACACACCCGACAACATCAATCCCGAAAATATGTCCAAAGAAGCCCTGCTGATCTACTTCAACAAAGACAGCAAAATGAGACTCATCGGCGACAAGGCAGCCTTGTTCGCAGACGATCTGTATATCAAAGTATCTATCAAGCAGGGACTGTTTATGCTCGGCACAGCATACGGTCTGGATTTCAGCGATGACAGAGCGGCATATTTTCCACACATACTCGATTGTGAATTCGAGAACTTCTTGTTAAACTATTGCATCTCACAGCACGTTCCCGGGCTTTACCTCCTGCATAGCGGAGATGTATTTATTGATATGAAATTCTCCACGCAGGACATAGAGCAGATAGTTAAAGATCACATTGACCTTCCTGACTATGGCAACGAAGAGCCAAAGGAGATAATCAATCTCACCGATGTATATTTTGAGTCGAGCGAATACGTTAATAAGGATTACGTTTTTAAATCCACTGATTACGCCGTCGAGAAAAATGCAATAGACGGTATGCTCCATAAGCTCAAAGAAAACAAGTCACCAGTTGAAGCAGCACAGATCGATGCGCTTGCAAACCTGTACAATGATTTGATTGAAACAGTTGCAAGATGTGAGTTCAGTAGGGTGTTCTCGCCGTGGGAGTAAAGCCCGTTATTGGTTTGGGGGACGCTCATATGCTTTTCGATACAGAAGATCATTATGCTGTCACGCTTGTTTTTTTGCATATAAAAAGGGGTAGCCCGACAGCTTCAAAAAGCTCTGCACTTCGTCCAGCTCAAGACCCATTGCTATCAGCAAAGCGAGTATTTTATCACGCTTTGGGGCTTCCTTTACTCCCGAAAAAATTTGATATGCGTAGACCTGACTAATCTCCGATCTGGCTATGATCTCGGATTTTACAAGCCACTTTTCGGCAAGGATATTTTCAAGCATTTCGGATATCTTTTTGCCCCCGATATTTTCGGAGTTTGCGGCAAGGTAATCATCAATACTTTGGGTGTTTTTGATTTCATCAAGCATTTCGTCAGTAGATTTTTTCATTTTTTCTGTCTCCCCTACCCATCTAACAATTGTGTGTGAGAAAAGTCTGTAATGCCCTCCCCGGAGGGGGGTACTTTAGTGACCGTTTTTACTTTGCCCCGCTGCGCGAACCCTTATGCCAACGTTTATTTGCGGAGCAGCCATACTTTCTGAATATAAATATACCACAAAATTTTTCAAATTGCAAGGAAGTGATAGTATTAATTTTTCGGATATACTAAAAAGCGAATACGAATTTATTGCACTGCTTGGCAAAAAGGATAGCTCCGAGCTTATACGTTACCGCAACAAAAAGCTGGGCAGGGATATGGTGATAAGAAAGCTGCCTGCCGACGCCAACACCGAGGTCTACCGCAGGCTTTCGCAAATTAGGCAGGATAACCTGGTGCAGATCTTTGATGTTGTCACCCAGCAGGACTCCACATATATTTTGGAAGAATACATAGACGGCATTTGCCTTGCCGAGCTTGTGCCGCTCAGCGCAAAGGGTGCTCAAAGGGTAGTTATACAGCTGGCAAACGCCCTGTGTGCGCTGCAAAAGCTGGGGATAGTCCACCGTGATATTAAAGAGGAGAACGTTATTGCCGCCAACGACGGCACGGTAAAGCTCACCGACTTTGATATATCCAAGATCTACACCCGGGGCAAGAGCCGTGACACCGTCCTTCTTGGCACTGCCACCTACGCTCTCCCCGAGCAGTTCGGGCTGGCGCAGACTGACCGCCGCAGCGATATATACTCGCTGGGGATAATGGCAAACACCCTTGTTACGGGGGAGCACCCCTCTGTAAAGCTGTACACCAAGGGCAGGCTGGGGAGATTTATAGTCAAGGCTACAAACATCTCCCCCGACAAGCGGTTCAAGTCGGCAGAAGATGTGCTGGCGCACTTTGGTTAAAATAAAAAATTATGCTGTCGGCATAAGACAAAACGATCCTCTTGTGATATAATTTATCACAGGAGGATCTTTACATATTGTCGATATTCTCCGCTAAAATTTTGACTGTGCTGAGGAATTTAGCGACCTTTTCGGGGTCATGGTTTTTAAGGTCTGCAAAAATGCTTTCGAGAACACCCACATCACCGTTCTCGTTTTTCACATCAAGCAGAAGATAATCAAGGCTGATATTCAGCGCAGCCGAAATGCTTATGGCAGTGTTGAGGGAAAGCTGTCTCGACCCTCGCTCGATATGCCCCACATAAGAGGGTGTTATGCCGCAAAGCTCGGCAAGCCGCTCCTGACTGAGCCCCAGCCTGACACGCCGAGAGCGTATTTTATCGCCAACAGCGGTAAAATTTACGTTAGGTTTGCTGTCTTTCATTGTACATCACCACACTATATTATACAATGTGTACAAATAGTAGCGAAATGTGTTATAATTATACCTATAATAATTCGGGAGAGGAAATACATGATAGGATTAGGAATATTTCTCATAGCTATCGGGGCGATCGGTACTGTAGGCGGAGCTTTTATGACCTTTGCAGCCTTTGAAGCTGCGGTTGATTCACAAAAGACGTTTATGCTTACATTTACGATCATTTCAGCCCTTATATTAGCCCTGGGCTTGTTCCTGGCTGCAAAGGGCGGCAAAAAAGAAAAGGCAGAGGAACAAGCAAGGCTTGCGGCAAAGGCGAATTACGGCGTGCCTACCCCCGGCGGTCAGCCAAACGCAGATGTCATACCTGCACAGGGTGCGGCAGGCGACACACCTTATGTAACGCAGAGCTACGGTAATACGCCGCAAGGCTCGGAGATCCCGAACAATTCTGCAGTACCAAACACCGCCGCAGCTGGTATGCCAAAGCAAAAAATGAAGCCCGGACAGGTCGTTGCATGGGTGCTGCTTGTCATTATTATCGCAGCTTTCATTGTATTAAAGTTCCTCCCCAGACTATACACCGGCGAGAATGATCTGGCTTTACAGGCAGCAAAGGATTATTTAGAGAACATTGACAGCAAGCTCGGCAGCAGTGATGTAAACGCATCGGGAAGCCATACCGAGCGCGTATACTTGAAGGATCCGGAAACACATATTATATTTATACGGAGATGACCACTAACCTTGTAGGCTATGAGAGCAAAGCAGGCGATATATTAGTGGTAAAGGTAGATAATAAGCTTAGGGGTAAATGCAGAGTTGTAACAGACGTGCCTGTTATGGATATGGACGATGAACATATTCAGAGCGCTCTTGATGTGGCTAAGCAGATGTACGGATAAGCGGCTGTAAAAATCAGCAATGATTGAAAATAATAAACAAATATGATTTAGGAGGTAAAACTATGGATTCAGGAGTAATGATAGGTTTGATATGCGTAGCTTTGATACAGCTTATAATGGTGGTAGCTATTCTCAGAATGTCAGATAATGCAAAAGAGATTTTAAGAATACTGACCGATTGGGAAAAGAGAAACAAAAATTAACATCTATCACACCCACCCGAAAACAAATTCAGGTGGGTGAAAAAATAAATGGAGGGATAGATTTGAAAAAATTTTTAGCTTTGGTTTTAGCACCCGACACAACCACGGATATGGAAAAAATATTCATTGATGAACTGAATGCAAATGGTATAGATAAGGGCTTTGTTTATGCCTACTACATGAAGCTGGAGAATGAAGTACAAAGTGAAGGAGTATGCTATGCAGAAGATACGCACAGCACTGAACTGGAATTTTATCCAAAAGATTTTGAGGAGACCTGGTCAAAGGACGGCAGATCTTTTGCCCGCTTCTGCACGGATATTGATGCTCTGGGAAGCGTAGATGCAGAATTGATAGATGATGTTAAGACGACAGGGACCACTGATATCACACTTCAAGGCGTACTGAAAAGCTCCCCTGATTTTTATTCAGCCGCAGTATTAGGAAGCACTACTGTTACTTATTACTTTGGATATAAGCTTAAAAATAATATAGATACCTCTAAGTTCATAGGCTTTGAAGAAAGTGATATGTGTGATGCCGGTCAGCTTGGTTATTGTCTTGCTAAAGCGTATCCTGATGGAGTATGGCAGCTATCCGATGACAGCAATTACACATATGAATATGTGTCAGACTCATTTTATGAAAGATGGGGCGATAATTTTTATGTCAGTGTCTTTGCTGATGGCGGATACTTTACAAACATAGCCTTCACAGATATGCAAAACATTGACATGATAGGGTTTTCAAGTATAATGTCAAACGGCAGGTATGACTGGGAATAAGAATAAAAAAACCGAAGAAAAACAGGCGAATGGAAATAACAGGTAAAAAAACAGCTGCTTCGTAAAGATAACAGCTGCAAACTACACTGTAGAAAAAAGTTGAGCTTAACAAGACTGACAATTTTGCAGATCCTGATGAAGCTTATAAACCATAAGATATCACACCCACCCGAGCAACCTCAGGTGGGTGTACTGCTTGTATACGCTCCACAAAAAAAATCCCCCCGGGGTCTTGAAATTATTTTTAAGGTGTGATATAATATGGTTAGGCAACACTAACATATGAGGGGAGCTTGCAATGAAATATATAAAACCAAAAAGGCGAATAGCCTGCCTGCTGACAGGCTTTGCGGCTATGCTGCTCTGTGGGGTGAGCGACTGCCTGCTTTCATTTATGGGTGAGGGCGAGCCCTATGCAGTGGGCAAAATGGTCAGCATGAATATCTCAAAGGTGCCGCTGTGGTATTACCAGGTATCGTTTGTTATCGGTATCATCGCAGCAGCAGGCTATTTTCTGGGAGCTTCGGCAGTCTGGTCCTATGCAGGCGACAGGCTGGGGGATAAGCCCTCAAAAGCGCTCAAAGCCTACTCCTTCGGCACGGCTATGATGTCTGTGGGCATTTTCGGCATACACTCTATCTGCTGCCTTGCGCTTATGAATGTCAGGGCGGCGGTGCTTTCGGGAGTTACCGCAGAGAATATCGAAAAATACTTTGTGCCCTCGTCGCTGCACCCCTTTATAATCGGCACAGTCTGGCAGACCGCCGCCGACCTTGTTTCGGGAACAGCCTTTATCATTCTGATATGCAGGGGAGTTATCAATGTGCGCAGATGGTGGATAGCAGTGGGGCCCCTTTGCCTGTATGTGATATGTCAGGTGTTGGGCAGAGTGCTTTCTGCCGTATCGGGCAGCAGCCTTTTCACCCACTGGCTGGCAGGGGGCGAGTCCTGGGGCATAGCTTTCATGTTCCTGGCAGCTGCCTTTGCCTGCAAAAAAGACAGCCGCAAGGAGCTGTGAGAAAAGTTCCCCGAAAACAGCTCGCACGTAAAGAATGGGAGCCTTTGACGGTATGATAAATATATAACAGGAGTGAGTAAAATGAGTAACACAGCAGTAGAATTTAAAGACGTAGTCAAGACCTACGGCAAAGGTGAGGGCTTGCAGGTGGCTGTTGACCACGTGAGCTTTACCATAGACAAGGGGGAGTTCGTGGTCATTCTGGGGCGCTCAGGCGCGGGAAAGTCCACGGTGCTCAATATGCTGGGAGGAATGGACGTGCCCACCGAGGGGCAGGTGATAGTTGACGGCAGCGATATCTCCGCCTACAGCGACAGACAGCTCTCCGACTACCGTGCCGATACTATCGGCTTTATCTTTCAGTTTTATAACCTTATCCCCGGGCTCACAGCGTATGAGAACGTGGCGCTTGTCAAGGATATAAAAAAGAACGCCCTTGACCCCGACGAAATGCTTGATCGGGTGGGGCTCTCAGACCAGAAGCGCAAGTTTCCCTCACAGATGTCGGGCGGTCAGCAGCAGAGGGTCTCAATAGCCAGAGCCCTCGCAAAGAACCCTAAAATAATCTTAGGCGATGAGCCCACAGGTGCGCTGGACTCCGAAACAGGCAAGCTGGTCATCGAAATGCTGCAAAAGCTCTCCACCGAGGAGGGCAACACCGTTATACTTGTTACCCACAATGCCGATATCGCCAAGTGCGCCAACAAGGTCATACATATGCGCAACGGCAAGATAAGCTCAGTGCGCACCAACGATAAGCCCCTCTCGGTAAACGAGATAGAATGGTAAGGCGGTGTGACGATGCTTAACAGAAAAATGCTGCGTGATATAAAAGGCAATTTTGCGCAGTTCTTCTCCATCTTCCTGCTCTCCCTTGTGGCTATGTGGTGCTACACAGGGTTTCAGGCCAACGTTATCGGCGGCAGCAGAGCAAGAGAACAGTTCAATAAGGATACCAATTTCTCCGACGGCTGGGTGTACGGCGCAGGCTTTGACAGCGACAGCGCCAATAAGCTCTCACAGGTCAGCAAGATAGATGATGTGCAGCTGCGCACCGAGGTGCTGGGCAGAGCGGACGAAAAATTCAACACCGCCGAGATATACTGCTATTTTCAGAGCGACAGCATAGTTACAAAGCCCTATACAATGGAGGGCGCCGACTACGACCCCTCGGACAGTGACGGCGTGTGGCTTTTCTACCGCTTTGCAAATGCATGGGGTTTGAAGCTTGGTGACAGCTTTACGGTACACGTTCTGGGGCAGGATATCGAAAAAACTATCAGGGGCTTTATCACCACGCCTGAGTATGAGTTCGCCTGCGCCTCTACCGATACCGACACCGATTTTCACAACATAGGCTGCGCATATTTCTCGCTTGATGTGCTGCCTGCCGAGCTGCAGGTATTTAACGAGCTGACCTTTACCTGCAAGGGGGACCCCCTCAAGCTGGAGGAGGATATCTCACAGGCGCTGGACGGCGGCTATGCATTTTTAGCCGACCGCAAGAGCATTGACGGCTACAACCGTCTCACCGATGAGCTTGCCCAGCACGACAGCTTCTCATATGTTTTCTCCTTCGTTTTTGTGGCGATAGCCATACTGGTCATCACCACCACCATGAAGCGTATGGTAGCCCAGCAGCGCACCCAGATAGGCACTCTAAACGCTCTGGGCATGAAAAACAGCAGGATAATTCTCCACTACATCAGCTTTAGTCTGGTGCTGTCCGTCCTGGGGTGCATTGCAGGCATAATTCTCGGCATTTTTACCCTTGGCAGAATAATGGTGGAGATGTTCGGCGGCGAGTTTTACTCGGTACCAAACTGGTCGGCAGGGTATGACCTTAAAAGCGTCATACTTGCAGCAGGCATAGTGCTTATCTGCACAGGATCTGCATTCCTCAGCTGCCGCAGGATACTTAAAATACACCCCTCAGAGGCGCTTCGCCCTGCGGTGACAGCCTCGGCAAAGCCCTGCATTTTCGAGAGGCTGCCCTTCTGGAACAGGCTGAGCTTTAATGTGCGCTACAACCTGCGTGATATATCACGCTCAAAGCTCAGGGCAGTGATGGGCATTTTCGGCACCATGATGGGCATGATAGTCATGCTGCTGGGTCTGGGGGCATATGATACTGTGGACTATGTAAAGGAGTGGTATTTCTCCGACATTCAGAACTACTCCTACCAGGTGCTTTTCAAGGACAATGCCACCACGGAGCAGGCAGAGGAGCTGCGTGCGGATATCGACGGTGAGCTTATCTCAATGCAGCCTGTCTCCATAGCTGCAAGCTCACGTCCTACCTCTGATGAGATAATCAGCTGCAAGCTGGCAGTCTCCGAGGGCAGGGGGCTGTACTGTGTCTCCGACATGGAGCTGGACGTTGTGCCCATAGAAAAAGGCAGCGTCGCCCTGACCATGAAGCAGGCTGACAAGCTGGGTATAAAGGAGGGGGACAAGGTCTACTGGAAGACCTCAGACGGCAGCAGCTGGAACGAGAGCAAAGTAGGTCTGATATCACGCCACCCCTCAATAACGGGAATAACTATGCTGAGGGAGGATTACGAAGCGCTGGGCTATGACTTCAAGCCGGTCATGCTGGTCTCACAGAACGACTGCACCGCCGCAGAGAAAAACGACTGCGTATCAGCCGTACACAGCATGAGCGACCTGCGTGCTGCCTTTGACAAGAGCATGGAGGTAATGGACCTGCTTGTATACTTCATGGTGCTGTTTGCGGTGATACTGATAGTAGTTGTGCTCTACAACTCAGGCAACCTGAGCTTTAACGAGCGTGAAAAGGAGCTGGCTACGCTGAAGGTCATGGGCTTCACCAGCGGACGTATAAGGCGGCTTATCTCCACACAGAACCTGTGGCTCTCGGTCATAGGCGTGTTCTGCGGCATACCCTTCGGCAGGATAGCTTTGCAGGCAATGATGGACTCAAACGGCGACGCCATAGACTGGCCCTGCAGCATGAGCCTTTCTTCCTACCTGCTGTCGGCAGGGTTTGTCATGGGCGTGTCGATACTGGTAGGCTTCATGTTCTCAAGGCGTATCAAGCACATCGACATGGTAGGCGTGCTAAAAGGTATGGAGTAAAGGGGCGATGCCCCATTTTACTCCCCCACCTGTCGCACTATTGTGGAGTGGGCAAGTGTTCGAGTCCTC
>CALCRR010000349.1 GCA_937894495.1 uncultured Ruminococcus sp.
AAGCTGTTTTTGCCATAAATATCTCCTCCGTTCACGATGTTTTTTTCAGCAGTAATTAGCTAAAAAAATTATACCTCATACAATAAGGGTTTGTCAAGGTAAACGCAAAAAGGATATCCCCCCGCCAAAGGCGAGGGAATATACCGGACTATACACTATTCACTTTTCACCGAGAGGCTGCGCTGACCTCAATCGTGCCTTATCTCCTCCGAGACAGACCCTCTGTACATCTGCACCAGCGCAGGTGCGCAGGACAATGCCATTACCAGCAGTATCGCAGCCAGCACGCACACCGACCTTATCAGCGGCAGCCGGGGTATATCGCCGGCGCCGATAACATATGATACGCCGTAGGTGATGACCCAGCCCAGCAAGCCGCTTACCAGCGCCGATATCACACCGTAGATAAGTCCCTCACCCAGCAGGGAGGTTACCACCTGCTTCATGCTCATTCCGCAGCTGCGCATCATTGAATAATCACGCCTGCGGTTTATCATGTTGGCGTTCATTGTGCTGAAAATGTTCAGCAGCGCCACTGCTATCAGCACCCCTGCAAAGGCATAGCCTGCTATGCTTATAACGTTTCCTGCATTTCTCTTGTAAGCTTTATAAAGGGTGTAGTCCTCAAGACCGCCCTCATATTCATCTGCTAAATACTTTCTGGCGTCTGCCTGTCTGCTTTCATCTGCGCCGAGGTAAAAGCTGATGCCGCTGCTGTGCCTGAGCAGCGTATTATACTTAACAGAGGGCAGGGCGTTTATGTAGTCCTCATAATTCTCAACAGGTATTATCGCTGTCATATATTCGCCCTGGTTTATGTAGTGTACAGCGTCACAGCTGTAGGTGCCTGCAAATTCAAGGGTATCGGTCACGGGCTGCATATCGGGCTCGCCCTCGGTCTCTGATACGTTCATATCAGAGGTCATCTCCAGCGTGAAATCGCCCTTTAAAGCCACAGCCTCAACATCAAGCACCGCAGCGTAATTATCCGCGCCCTTGCTGTATTCCCTCACAGGGGTATCCCCCAGCTCCTCTTTGAGCAGGTTCAAGCCCACATCGGCAAGGTAAGCGTCGTTATTCAGAAGCAGCTTGCCGCTGTTTTTGAGCTCGTCATAGCTTATGTCGGCGGTCACGTGTCTGTCAAACTCGTCCCTGCCGATGGGAGTTACGGTTATGTGGCAATACTTTCCGTCCGAGAACATTGCTTTGCCGCTTTCCATAAGCTCTCTGTAATCCTTGGTGTAAAGGGTGCTTTTGAACTCCTCACTGTAATACTCGCCGCCGCAGACAGATGATACGAAACGGAAGGGGAAGATATCGTTGAAATAGCCTGTGGCTTTCAGCTTTTCATAGTTCTTGACAAGCTCGACCTCCTCGCCCTCGCCGTATTCGATATTCACAGTAAAATCATCGCCTGCCATTGGCTTTACGTCTTTTTCCTTAAATGTATCTGCTATGCCCGTAACGCTGATAAAGAACACGCCGCTGAGCACCGTTGCCAGCAGAGTTACCGCAAAGCGCACACGCTGCCTTGAAATGCTCTTGACCGCAAAACCAAAGGGATATCCGAATATTTTCTTTGAGAGCCATATGTGCCTTTTTGAGCGGCGCTGCTTTGAGGTGCGGTAGTTAGCCGACTGTATGGGCGACATTCTTCTCACCCTCATAGCGTCCGCATATGCCGAGAAGAACACCGAGAACAGCGCAATAAACACCGATATCAGCATGATAGCCGAGCTCATGTTCAGCTTGAAAAATCCGTCGCTGACCCCCTCGCCGTAGATAGGGTCGAACATCTTCACGGCGATTATTTTTTTGAGCACCTGCTTTGCGGTGAACCATGCGCCCAGCGTGCCCAGGGGCAGTGCTGCTATTATGTAAAGCAGGCACTCGAACATTATCATCACAAATATCTGCTTATCCGATGCGCCCACTGTTTTAAGTGCGCCGTACTGCTCGGTGCGGTATGCTGCCGATATCTCAAAGGCGTTGTTGATAATAAGCCTTGCCAGGAACACGAACATCGCCATGATGACCACCGCCGCCAGCATGAGTCCCCCTATGTTGGCAAGGTATTCAAGCTGCCTGCCCTCAGATATCAGCACGCCTGCTTTTATGTTAACGCCGGTCTCAGGGTCAAGACCTGCTGCCTTTGCGGAGTCTGCTATTATCTGCTCTGCATCAAGTCCCTCTTTTACCCTTACGTCCAGCTTTGGTATCAAGCCCTCAAAAAAGGGCATTACCTCAGCACAGCTTTTGTCAAAGCCGATGTCCCAGTTATCATTATCGGCAATGCCTGTTACCTTTACCGTTATCTCAAAGCTCTCGGCTGTTTCATCCGAGAGGTCGGCTGTGATCATAAAGGGGTCCTTGCTGGAATAGCTTTTGTTTCCAACGATAATGTTATTTTCTCTGCCGCTTCTGGGCTCGGGATAATACATACGGCTGAACACGTAGTTTTGATCAACATAATTGCTTCCTTCGGGGTCGATATAGGTGGAGCTGAAAAGCTCGTTATATATCTCATTTAGCCTGCTGCCGTCTGTATCCTCTGTATATTCCAACTCTCCGTTTTCGTCTTTAATTAAATTTCCTTCCTCGTCTGTTTTAGCTGTCATGGCGCTGCCCTTGCGCACCTCATATCTGATAGTTACGGTGTCATTTATATCTATACCGTATTTTTTAGCATAGGCTGCGCTCACGGCGGCTTCGTCGGGTGCATCGGGCATCCCGCCCTCCAGTGAAAAATTAATGGGAGCTTCCAGCGCAGCCGTATCGCCGCTTATGACAGCACCTTTAAAAAAGCCCTCATTTTCAAAGATATTCTCGCCGTTTATGTATATAAGCGGAAAATAGTCGTTATCTCCGCCCGTACTCATATCCTTGTATTTCTCCACGAACTTATCCGATATAAACAGCGGTGTAACACAGCTGAGCTCCTTCTGCTCAAAGGCGGTGTTTTTCATCAGCTGCTCTGCCTGCTCTATCGAGTCGCAGTATATGCTGCCGTGGGCATAGCCTTGGTTGTATTTAAGGCTCTCGCCGTATACGCTGTAGAAGGTGCTCATATAAGTGCCCACAAAAACTATGAGATATACCGACAGCATGATACTTACGGCAGTGAGCACCGTTCTTTTTTTATCCCTCGCCAGCCAGCGCATTGTTATGAGAAAAAGCTTGCTCAAAACGGCCTCACCCTTTCCGAAACTATCCTTCCGTCTGACATTGAGATAACTCTGTCAGCCTCCTCTGCTATGCTGCCGTCGTGGGTCACCATTACAACGGTGGTGCCGTATTTTGAGATAACGTTTTTGAACAGGTCGATTATCTCCCTTGAATTTGCACTGTCGAGATTACCCGTAGGTTCATCTGCAAAAATGCAGGGCGGGTCGGCGATCATAGCCCTGCCGATGGACACACGCTGCTGCTGACCGCCCGAGAGCTGGCTGGCATAGCTGTACCGCTTGTCCTCGATACCCAGCAGCTTCAGTATGCCGGTGAGCCTTTCCTTATCGACGCTCTTGCCGTCAAGGTCCAGGGGCAGCGATATGTTTTCCTCAACATTCAGCACAGGTATCAGATTATAAAACTGGAACACGAACCCCGACTTTCTGCGCCTGTACTCCGCAAGCCTTGTATCCTTTATCTCGGTGAGCTTTTCACCCAGCGAGATTATCTCGCCGCTGTCGGGCTTTTCAAGTCCTCCCAGCATATTCAGCAGGGTTGACTTGCCGCTGCCCGATTTGCCCGTTATAGCCACCAGCTCCCCCTTGTAAACGGTAAGGTCCACATTGTTCACCGCCGTCACCTTGTTTGAGCCCTTGCCGAAGGTCTTGGTAAGCCCCTCGACCGAAATGATAACTTCCTTTTCCATAAACTCAGCCCCCTGTTTTGTTTGTTTATTTACAGTATAACGTTTCAATCTTACAGTAATGTTACAGCAGGCATGAAAGATACAGTTTTTTATTACAAAAAGCGGTCCTCTCTGTCTTGGGCAGAAAAGACCGTGCATATATCATAGCTCGGCGGTGAGAAATTCCAGCTTTATCTTAGTTCCCCTGCCCTTTTCGCTTTCGATGAATATCCTGCCCTTCATGTCCTCAGTTATCTTTTTGGCGATGGACATTCCTATGCCCACCGACTGTGGGTCGGTCTTTTCAGACCTGGAATAGAACCGCCTGAAAACCTTGGGCAGCTCTTCACCGCTTATGCCGCTGCCGTTGTCCTCGATAAAAAGCCTTACGGTCACGGGGTCGCTTTCGCAGTATGCCTTTACATAGCCCTTTTCGGTGTGCTCGCAGGCGTTTTTCACAAGATTAGTTACAGCCTCCCCCAGCCAGAACTTGTCACATTCAAGGCAGGTGCTGTCGTCTATCTCGCTTATGAGCTCCACCCCTCTGCTGTCAGCAGTGCCTTTTAGCTGCTCAAAGGCGGCGTTCACTATCTCCCCCAGCGGCACCCTTTCAAAGCTGTATTCCACCACACCTGCGTCAAGCCTTGCAAGCCTTAATGACGCACTGCAAAGCAGAGTTATCCTGTCAAGGCAGAGCTTGTCGTTCTCAAAATATTCAAGCTGCTCCTCATAAGGCATGGGGTTATTTATCAGTATATCGTTATTGAGCATAAGCCCCGTGCAGGGGGTCTTTATCTGGTGGGAAAAATCGTGCAGGTACTCTGCCAGATAGCGCTTTTCATCGGCTAGCTTATCAAGAAGATGACGGTTTTTGCGGCAAAGCTCATTAATGGCTTCACACAGCAGGGTCACATCTCTGTCATCGCCTGCAAAAAGCTGCTTTTGCTGCTCGGTATCACGGGTCATAGCACGCAGCTGAGAGAAAAGCCTGCCCATAAGCAAAAAGCTCACAAGCCCCGTCAGCAGCACCCCCAGCACACACAGCATATCTGACCAAAAGTGGGGGGAATACGCATACTCGCCCCCCAGCGCCTGACCCTTTTTATAGCCGTAGTCGGAAAGCAGCCCCTCTCCCCTGCCGATATCCTCATCATCAAACTCATCGGTGAGCAGTGACGCTATCTCATCATCGGTGAGGTCGGTGTTCTCCCTCAAAAGTCCTGCCGTGCCAAGGCGGTATTCCACCTCTGATACCGCAGCCGCCCTGTTCTCACAGCGGTGGAGAAAAAACGAGCCTGCAAACACCGCCGCAGCTATAACCGCAGTAAACAGCATGATAAGCCTTGCAGACCTGTTCTCGGCGGTCTTTATCAGTCTGTCCATTTATAGCCTACCCCCTTGACGGTCATTATCCTGCCCTTTGAGCCTGCCTTGTCCAGCTTTGCCCTCAGCCGGTTTATGCGCACCGACAGGGTGTTGTCGTTGACAAACTCGCCCCGTGAGTCCCACAGCTGCCCCAGTATCTGCTCACGGGTGAGTATGCGGTTTTTGTTCACCCTGAAATATTCCAGCAGCCTGCGCTCTATCTCGGTGAGCTCCATATCCGGCAGCTCATCAGCCCTGCCCCCTGTTCTTCTCAGCACAGCGTTCACCCTTGATATTAGCACGGCGCTGTTAAAGGGCTTGGTAACATAATCGTCCGCCCCCAGGTCAAGGGCGTTTGATATGCGCACATCGTCATCAACACAGGTGAGAAATATCACAGGCACAGAGCTTGTCTGCCTTATCTCACGGCAAAGGTCGATACCGCTGCCGTCGGGGAGCATAACGTCCAGCAGGCAGAGCACGCAGCTGCCGTAAAGCTCCCTGGCTTCGGCAAGGGTGGCTGCCTCAACAGGCTCATAGCCGTTTTTTGAAAGTATAAATCTAAGCCCCCTGCGGATTATCTCATCGTCCTCCAGCACAAGTATCCTGCTCATCATGCAGACCTCCGTTGATATTATTTATCTGTATTATAGCATACTTGCAGGCAGTTTTCAAGGACAAAAAGCCGTTTATGGTTTTTGAGATTTTACAATTTATTAATAACTTAATTGTCTTTAAAATTCATTACTTATATAGAATATCTTAAAAAATATAATTTAATTAATGTTGTTTAATTGTTCTTTTAAATTCAGATGAATAAGACTTAATATTCTTCTAAAAATTGTAAAGTATAATATTTTTAGAATTAAAACATAAGTTTTAATTCTAAAAATAAAATTATAAAAAGGGGAGATTTTCTTGAAAGAACAAAAAAAGATTATTTCTATGGTTACGGTTGCTTTGATGTTGTTTTCAACTGTAGTCTGCGACTTATCTGTTTATGCTGATAAGTCTTATGAGAAAACAAAAGAACCAGAAGAGGTGATGAGAGAAGACGAACTATTTTTTGATGAGTCACTCGATAAGAGTCCCAATAATTTTGACTACAGCACCTTACTGTGTGACGAAGACACTTTTTACATTCCGGAAGATGTTTTTAATGAAATTCCCAGACCTTATGCTCGTGACTTAGAACTTGAAAATGGAAGTTATAAAACTGAAAGTTTGAGAAGTTATTCTCCAGTTGTTGATTTATCAGACAATTTCCCATCTGTAATGGACCAATATCCACAGAATTCCTGTACTGCTTTTGCGATAGCGTATGCAAAATCCTACCAAGAAATTATTGAACATGGTTGGTCACCAACAGCTAATCTATCACATATGAGTCCTTCTTATGTATATAATAGTTTAAATGGCGGAGTTGATAATGGCATAAATCTTTATACTGCTTTGAACTTTGTTCAACAGAATGGAATATGCTCTCTTAAAGATATGCCATTTTATGAAACAGATTATACTACTCAACCAAATACATATCAAGCTTCAAAAGCTTCAAACTTTAAGATAGATTCTTATAGCAGTGCAACTACTACAAATGAATTAAAAGCTGCTTTGCAAGAAGGAAAACCCGGTTTGGTTTCAACTCGAGTATATACTGATTTCCATTTACAAGGTAGCAATACTATCTATGATGATATTTCAGGTAGTTTTGAAGGATATCATGCAATATGTGTTGTAGGATATAATGATAACTTACAAGCTTTCAAATTCATTAACTCATGGGGTACTACTTATGGAAATAACGGTTATGGTTATATCTCATATAATTTATTTGAAAATGCTTATGACGGAAACAAAAAAATCTGCCGATATGGTGCATTAATAATGGAAGACTCAAGCCAGCATTACACAACTAAGCCGTTAGCTATCGAAGCTGTAAACGATTTGCCTGTTTATGTAGGAAGCAATATGCATACCCAAAAAACAGAGAACGGACAAAATGTTGTAATTAGTGCAGGAGAAAAAGTAATAGTTAACAGTATCTATAAACTATTTCCCGGAGATTCGCCTGTATTTAAGATCAATGGCGGTTATATTTCAGCAAAATTAGAGGACTCAATTGAAACTCAGGCTTTTACAGTAAGATTTGTAAAAACTGACGGTGTTACCGGAAATATGCCAGACCAAACCGTGATATTTGGCATAACAAGTCATCTTAATCAAAACCAGTATTCAAGATCAGGTTATACCTTCAAGGGCTGGTGTGCAAAAAGAATAGAAAATGATGTAAATAAATTCTTGTGCGATGTTGACGGAACAACAAAGTGGAAGACCTATGCAGAAATACAGCAAAATAACTATCCATTGCATATATACCGTGACGAAGCACCCTTAGCAAGAACATCACCCATTCCTAATGATGTAGTATATATGTATCCGCAATGGACAAAGAACAATTGAAAGTAGGTTGATATTTATGACAGCAAAAAAGATGACCGCAGGGCTTTTAGCTCTGTCCATGATATTCTCGGGAGCTGTGCTGACAGGGGCTGAGCTGCCTTTGAGCAAGGCTTGTGCAGAAGCAGAAGAAGAAGAACAGTATAAGACCTGCGAGGGCTTTATCTACTCGGTGGAGAGTGACGGCACAGTGACCATAAGAAATTATAATGGCGACGCCGAAACTCTGGTGATACCCTCAGAGATAGAGGGCAAGCCTGTGACGGCAATAGGACATTACTACCCCAACCTTGACCCCACGGCAGAGCAGAGGTCTGAGCCTGTTGTAGAAGGTCATGTGGTCGGTGAGGTGATAATGGGCGCATTTGAGCATGACCACCCCGGCATTAAAACCATTATCCTGCCCGACACCGTGACCGCCCTTGACTCAAACTTTATCGGCTGCGACGACCTTGAAAGCATAGAGTTTGGCAGCGGTATCACCGAGATACCCTTTGACTGCTGCGGCGGACTTAAAAAGCTCAGCGAGGTAAAGATAAAGCTGGGCGTCACCAGAATAGGCAACCAGGCATTTGACTACTGCCCCGCCCTCAAGGAGCTGCACCTGCCTGCGTCTGTTGAGGATATAGGCAACCGTGCCTTTGGGTTCAAAAACGGTCTGACCGACGAGGTGTATGATGATTTTACCCTGTACTGCACCGAGAACAGCGCAGCCAAAGCATATGCCGAAAAGAACGGCATAAACTATGTTTTAGAGGATAAGCCCCAGCGTGCCGCCGGCGATATCACATGGGACGGCAGGCTGGACACCAAGGACGCCATGAAATCAGTCGCATTTGCAAAAAAGACCTCAGCCCCCAAAAGCGAAGATGAATTTGCCGCCGCAGA
>CALCRR010000350.1 GCA_937894495.1 uncultured Ruminococcus sp.
CCTTCGAGGACTATATCGACTACATGGGAATGGTGTTCACCGAAGTGTACCGTGTGCTGAAAAATCAGCATTACTGCGTTATCACAGTTGGAGATGACATCACACTTGTCGGTGAGCGCCCACAGGAGAAGAAAACATATCCGCTGGCTGCACACTTTATCATTCTGCTTGAAGAGATAGGCTTTACATACGTTTCGGAGTATATCATTGACGCCGGAAGAAAAGTGCTGCCGAACAGACTGCAAAAGGCATATTACCCGTTTGTAGTAACGCCTGACAGCGGCATCAAGCACGTTATTGTTTTTATCAAGAAAGACAATACGAAGCTGTCCGTTCATTGCCCTGTATGCGGCACTGGTGATGTGGGTTCGTGGGGCTATACCGATAAGGGAGAGAAGAAGTGGACGTGCAAGAATCGCAAGTGCTCCCGATTCGGCTTTGGCGTGGGTTATGTTTTTACCGAGTATGGAGCGATAGCATATACTCATAAAACCGATAAGAATATCATACCGCCTGAAATCGTTGAAAAGTGGAGCAGGGGAGTGGTTCAGATCGCACCTCAGTTTGGTAATGAGGAAAACCGTAGGTATCTGCCTGCGGAGGTCGCTGAGATGGCAATGCTGTTTTACAGCGGCGTAGGAGATGTGGTGCTTGACCCGTTTTCGGGTGCTGGCTTTACGATACTCACAGCGATAAAGTATAACCGCAAGTATATCTGCTTTGAGCGTGACAAGCATGACAGGCAGTTGTTTTACAAAAATCTGCTTGACATCAGGAAGAATATCGAGAAGGCAAAAAGCGAGATCACTGAAGCGGTTAAGAAATAATAACAGCAGCCGACATTTCTGCCGGCTGCCGATATGCTATGCGATTTTTTCGGGGATTTCAAAAATCTTCATAAGCTGTTTCTCGGAGAATTTCGCCTGTCCTCCGTCCGACCAGTCAACGAAGATCTGATCGAAATCGTCAATATACACTATCGTAGCTGTCGAGCCGACGGGTCTGCTACCGTCGAAATCCTTGACCAGCTTTATCGTCATGCCTACTGTTATCTTTTCCATTTTACTGCCTCCAGGTGGTGATAATTGCTGAAACACACAGCTCTATCATTATACTATATTAGAGGCTCGGTGTCAATCGGCAGAATGACGAAAGTGATAGCTTAGGCAGTAACCTCAGACCCAACGTGCTTAGCCTTGCTCACCTTTGACATTGCAAACTTAAACATAGTCCTCACCGCAGGCTGAATGAAGAAAAGCTGCGAGAAGAACGCAAAGGGGAAGTTGTAGCACACCAGCTTTATCCAGTTGGCAAGGAGCGTAAGAGCGTTGAAGCCCTCGTAATAGGGGTAGTAAAGGAACGCCGCTATGAAGCTCATGGCGGGACACATTATCCCGACAGTGGCGCAGATTATCGCTGTCTCGAACAGGACGGGGTGAGTCTTGCGTGGGTCAAAGACCTTGCTTGCCAGCTTGAAGGACATGGGGCTTCCAACGGTGAGCTCAAGGGTGTATGCAAGCATAAACTCGATCAGCACCACCGCCCATATCGGCAGGTTGCGCCCGACGATGTAAACTCCGCCCATAGCGTTTATCGACTTGATGACGCCGGGCTGTCCGGTGACGTTCATAAGCGTCTGTCCGTTCACCACATAAAGGCTGTAAAAAACGTAAGCGTGTACCGTGATGATAACGGTCATGAGTGCGAACATCATTCGCTGCATCTGTGTTCTTGGCATAAAGTTTTCCTCCTGAAAGCGCAAAAAACACGCAGGCAGGGTGCAAGCCGGTCATAGAAAAGCATTCCGTGATCAGACTTATGTACCGTGTACTGCGTGTGTCATTGCTTGATATTTTGCTTTATCATTATATCCTATCAGCGGGAAAATTTCAAGTGCCTTTCGGGAATTTCTACTTTTGGCGCAGAGGACTTCAAGGTTTTTAAAAACTTTTGTGGGTAAGTGCAATGCAAAAGAAATAGGGCTGCCACGCAGCAGCCCTACGATCTCCGGGCGTGAAGCCCGATTGCCCTTGTCCTCGTCAAATGCCGTTTCGCCTTACGGCATCC
>CALCRR010000351.1 GCA_937894495.1 uncultured Ruminococcus sp.
CGATGATGTTCAGTAAGTCCTTTGTGGAGCGTCCTAAACGGCTGATACTCTCGATATAGAGCGTATCACCCTCACGCACATAGTCAAGCATTGCCCTGAGCTGAGGGCGGTCTGCGTTTGCTCCTGACAACTTCTCGGAGAAGATGCGATCAACCTGATAGTCGCACATAATCTCCTGCTGACGGGCGGTTTCTTGGTGTTCAGTGGAAACTCTGATGTATCCGATTTTGCTCATAGTATCGTCCTTTCTTTATTCAAGTGCATTTTTATTTCTGCGTTTTGCCTGTGTCCGCTGACGGCTTTTCTCCCTCTCACGCTTCATGTACTGCTCGTTAAGATACTGGCGCACCTGTCGGGTGTACCGAAATGCCGTATCATGTTTGCGGAGATATGCCTTGTGTTCGGGCATAATGGCTTTACGCTTATCCTTCAGCTCCTTAGACAGTGCTGCAAGCTCGCTTCGCTTGGGCGCTCTGCCGTCAATGTAATAGTCCTTGATATGCTCTTTGATGTACTGGTCGGCTTCTTCGTAAGCGTCGATTGCACCAGCGTTTTTCTTGCGGAAATGCTTCTGCGTAAACGCTGACCGTTCCTGATACGGTAGGTGATGCAGGTGGGGATAAAACAAAAAATGATGTCCGTAAAGGACGAAAAAGAGTTTGAAGTTTTCTACATAAAATTTTACAGACGTATGGTTTCGGTGGCTTTCGAGATATTAGGAAATCGATTCCTTGCTGAAGATGCTGTGTCAGATGCCTTTTTAAGGATTACAAGAAATTGGAAAAAGATAAGAAACCTAAGTGAAGAGCAAAAGGATTACTATGTGTTTATATCAGCAAAAAACGCTGCATTGAATGTTATGAAAAAAGAAGAGATGTATATTGATTCGGTAGAATTTGATGATAGTATGTTATCAGATGAGAATCTGCACGATACTTCTGATGAGTTTATAACGGAACAAATGAAACGCCTTGCTTCTAAGGATCGGGAAATCCTCTATCTTAAATACAGTATACGCTGAAACCATTAATAACACCACGACACAAAGACGAGTATCGTCTTATGCTAAAGTATACAGAGACGGCACAGGTGTTTATGTAACGTCAGCCTCTGCTACTAATACCGGTGGTTATGGTACTTCGGCTTATGCAAGTTTAAATTACAGTACATATCCAAGTAGTCAGTATAACTTCAAGCTTAGTGGCGAAATATATAACAGTACTCCATATGAATCTGGTGTAGCTGAATCTTGGGGGCCAAAGCCTTTAAAGTAAAATGATGACTTTCCTATTAGCATACTATTTCAAGTGTTGCATTTTATGATATCTTATCATAGTTCGCCAAGAGAAATGTCTGCAAGCGCGAAATAATTGTGCTTAAGGAAACAACCATAAAATGATTAACATTAGACCTGTCCACTAACCAATTTCATATACAATATATCACAAGGTCTAGGCTTGCCTCGACCTTATGAAAATGCAAGGATTGGTGCTTTTATCAAAGGTGAGTCAAGCCCCACACTACTATATCCTGCGGTTAGTGGACAAGTCTATTGATGTAATGCAAAATTACAAATGTTAAACTGACGATAACACGGTTATAAGTAAAAAACGAGGGATTGGCATGAAATACGTTATAAAAAATCTATCTTCTTTTATTCGTACAGACAGATTGATATTTATGATAATAATACTGTGTATTTTATGTTCTTCGCTTGCATTAAATTTTTCATATGGTCTTTATTATAATTATAAGACAGAAAAGACAGAGTACGAAATAGATCTAAATTCTCTTGTACCTACGATAGCAGAAGAGAAAACGCTCACAAAAGGCGATCTGGAAAAAATATCACTAAGTCTTAGTGAAGATACATTGTCAGCAATGGAAGTTATTTACGCCGAAACTGAAATTCCGGAATATCCAATTATGGACTATGGTACAATGTATATGCGGTATACCATAAAGAATGGACAATTTCAAATTTGTGAAACAACTAGAAAAGCCTTTGAGGAAGAAGGTCAGTTAAAAAAAGGAAGATATATTACGAATGATGAGGAAAAAAGCGGAGCAAATGTAGCAATTATCTCTGTAGATGCACAAGAAATTAATGAAAGCTTAAAGACAGAAGCCGGCAAGATAAAGCTATTTGACAAGGAATATGAGATCATCGGAGAATATACAGGTGCAGGAGCATGCCCTATTGTACCTTTTTTAACAGTACCTGATGATCTAAAACTTTATGGAATAGGATTTATATTCTACAAGAATATAACACGTAAACAGTATCAGGAGATAACTAAAGCTTCACAAGATATAGCACCTGATGTTCTTATATTTGAAGAATTACAATTTCCTGATGATGATACTATTATGCTGTACAATAACATAATTATGATAGCCGCATTTATTTCCATTATATCGGCTGTAAATATAGCTTGTGTGTACTCTTATATAATAAGAAAGAGGAGTCGGGATATTGCTATAATGAGAATGATAGGCTGTACCAGAAAAAAGCTCATAGTAATTTATCTCGGTGAATGCATGACTCTCGCTGTTGCTTTATATACTACATAGACATAACTGGGTCGGGGTCAGGCTCATCAAGCTCCTGTCCTTCCGACTCTTCCTCATCGGGAGTATCCTGCACCTCGATCTCTGCTTTTCTTGAATGTTCAAGAGCATAGCTGTACTCATCGAGAACTGCTGTAACAAGTGCATCTCTTGCGCCCTTAGTGATCGGGTGGAAGGTGTCCTGATACTTTTTCTCTCCGCTTGAGTTCGTGAAGGAAGTTGAGGGCATGGAGATAAACAGCCCTTTTTCGCCTGAACATACCTTGATGCCATGAACAGCGTAGTATCCGTCAAAGCTGGCAGATGCAATGGCCTTTACCGAGCTGTCTGGCTTGTCGATAAGTCTGTCGATAGTTGCGTTTACTTTCATTTTATCACTTTTCCTTTCATGTCATGCTCTGCCCGATATTCTCGGACATATCTTCTTTTTCTTCGATCTGCATATCCCGGGTGCAGATAACGGACTGCGGAAACATTCTGCTATACAGCTCGATCTGATCATCTCGAAGCGAACGGGCATCATACTCACCGTATGCGTTAGTTCCGTCGCCGCTGATGAAGCAGGTACCGTGTACAAGAGTCTCACCGATCTTTCTGTTGGGTGCAGATCCGTTCAGCAGGAACTCGTCATTGCACCAGCAGACCGCATCGCCTTTTGGCTCGAAGTACACACATTCAAAGCTGCCGCCGACAACGCTCTGCATGGCTTCAATGCCGTCATGCCTTATCTCCGCAGCATAGGGCGCACGGTCATTTTCAAGGACAAGTATCTTCATCATCTCGCTGTGGTTGGTCTTGCTGATGTCAAAGTCATCGAGCTTTTTAAAGCCAAAGCTGTCAACGAACCAGAACCCCTTGTCCTTGCCCTCGCAGACCTCAACCACATCACTGACCGAGAGGGAATGCCCATAATATCCCGGCGGGTGGTCGGTATTGCAAAGCATGAAAACTCCGTCAAGTCCGTCTGCAAGCACCTCGCCGCCGTAGACCTGATGATAGTTTTCTGCCTTAACACCGCCGTGAGCCATAGTAAAGTCGTGGCTCATAAAATGATTGTCGGCAGTGTCCTTAAGCTGGAATATACGCACTTTCATTTTGGGTGCTTCGAGTATGTCCAGCCGCTTTGCCGCCCACTTGGGAAGCTGTGACCTGTCGGCGATTCCAATAAAATCGCTGCGGTAGAGCTGGTCCTTCATACCGTCTGCAAGAAACCGCCCAAATACTTTTTTATCCCCATGCTCAGGCTTGCAGCCGAAGCCACTGGTGGCAAAGAAATACTGCACCACGGGGTTTCTGAACTGTTCTTTCAGCTTTTCGGGCTTGATGATAAGCAGCTTGCCCTCGTAGTCCTGGGGCTCTTCGTGCTGCTCGCAGTGCTTTTCAGTAAGCAGATCAGTCATCATCTTCCTCCCACTCACAGCATTCACGCAGAGGACAATCATTGCAGTCCTCCTGCTCCTGACAAACCCTGTCAAATTCCTCGTCGGAAATGCCGCAGTCACAGGGCTGGTCATCATCATAATCGTCATCGCCGCCTTCGGCAAACACCGCCAGCAAAACATCGTCGCCGTCCTTTTCAAGCACTATCTTCACGGGGGCGCCGTTCTCGTCATAAAGACCGCTGAATGTGCTTTTGCCGTCGGCTGATATGAGACTGCCAAAAATAAGGTTATTTATCATAGTGTTATTCTCCCTTCATCGTCAATAGGTTCAAGATCGTCAAAAAATGTGGTCTGCCGCCCGAAGTTGTAAAGCTCGAAAATATCATAGTTGGCTATAAGAAATTCGTTGTACAGCGCCCCGGGTGTGTTGTGGAGTATCATGCTGTTTGGTCTTGCCACACGCATTTTGTACCACTTGTCCTCGCAGTATAACTCATCTATAAATTGGCAGTCATTGTAGGACAGCAGCACCTTGCTCTCGCAATTCAGCAGGGTATCGTGCAGCTCCTTATGCTTTGAATCTCCGAACAGCGGAACACCGTTATACAGACTTTCTGCCATATAGTAGGGTGGGTCGCAGTAGAGAAAAGTGCCGGGAGCATCGTGGAATTTTATCAGATCGATACAGTCCTTATGCTCGATTATGACAGATTGCAGCATCTTGAAAGCACCATTGATCAGGCTGATAATAGATTCATAATTAATAGGCTTTATCGCCCAGCTTGTTCCTGTGGCCGAGTAGCTGCATTTCATAAGAATATAGAAGTTAACAGCATCCCACAGCTTCGGGTCTTTGGCTCGGTCATCGTATTCTTTGAGCATTTCACTTGTCAGCCACAGTTTATATACCTTATCGTCAAGGCTTTCGGCAGAGTTTATCTGTTTCCTGACCTGCTCATAAAGGTACTCTATATCCTCATTGTGATAGAACACCTTTGATGCGATAATAAACTGATCCCTTGCATTAAGGAAGAATTCTTTTAAGAAATCCTCTCGAAAAGTGCCGTCAGAATTGTAAACGCCCATCAGCCTGTTCAGGAGTTCATCTGCTCGACTTTTCAGCACTCGCATGAAGTTTACAAGGTGCTGATTGAAGTCATTATATATCTGTATAGGTGCTATCTTTCCCGAGAAGGTCAGCGCACCGCCGCCTCCGAACACCTCCACATATTTCTTTGGATAGTCGGGCATTATCCGTCTGATTATTGGGATAAGCACGGATTTGCCGCCTATCCACGGAATGGGCGGATCGCACCCGCCGTAATACTGATTGCTCATATCTTCCTTTCTGCCGCCCATGCCGAACGGCAGAAAAATATCGCTTTGCCATTCGGCAAAACGACTGTTATTTAGTATTCTCTTTTCATTATCTGCTCAGCATATCTGATGATGCAGTCACGCTTTCCACGATCATCATTATGGGTCTTTACTGCACGTTTCAGCATTTTATATCTGTCACGGTCAAGCACGGGTTTCATTATCCTTAGCATATCCCGGACAGACTCAGCCTTCATCACCCAATCAAGCAGGTTCAGCCCGACATACCCTTGTCTCACTTAGGCCTCATCTCCTTGTTGAGCCTCTCGATCTCCTTGCTTGCGGCATACCATGCCACTCCGAAGCCGCCGATAAGCAGCCCGATTATTATGCCGAGAGTCATTCCGATAAACAGCATTGTCGTTCGCTCATTCCTCCTTCAAGGTCAATTTCAGGATCTTCTTCCATATCCTCTTCGGAGCATATTTCCACATATTCTCCGATAACACCCAGAGCCTCAGCATAACTGCCCGAACCTGTGACCCTTGAACACATTTCCTTCGCTTCGTCAGCCATGCCGTTCCTTTTGAGGGTTTTTGAAGCTATCCCCATCAGCACAAAGATATTGCCATCAGTCCCAATTAACGGACACTTTGGCTTTATCTTTTCCTGACCCTGTTCCTCAGTCACGAAGCCGCCAAGCCGGTTCGGAACATAGTCGGAAAGCCAGGTGCCGCCAAACATCTCATGGGTCTGCAATCTCCACATAGCGAGTTTGCCGACATCAAGGTCAACGCCCTCAAATGGAAAAAGAATGCAGGTGCAGCCCTCATGATGAAAAACGGAAATGTTCTCGAATTTGCTGCCGTTTTGCAGGACGCACGCCTCGGTCAGCATATCATTTATTCCGTCAAGCCACTCCTGCGGGGCACCTCCGCAGCCCTGGAGTATCAGACCTTCTTTTTCTCCCATACTCCTTAACTTCTCAGCTTCTATATTCTCAATTTTACTGTCAGGCTCATAGCAGCGAGACATTATTATTCCCTCCTTTTTGCAATCGTTAATACTGACTTCTTTCAAAGAGCTATGGGTAAATACAGCATACTTGAGGTCGCAGTTTACAAAGCGAACATTGTCAAATGAGGCTTCTTCAGCAGTAAACCTTCTACATTTGCAGTTATTGAAGCTCACATTATTCATCTCTGCAAAGCAAAATCCCACATCTGAAAGGTCGGTATCGATGAATTCACAGTCCTTAAAAACTGCACCGTTAAACTGCATTTCCTTTAACGAAAGACCTTTGAAAACGCAGTTGTTGAAATCTGCTCTTTCCCCTTTACTCTCCTCGACCCATAGATTATGATTGGTGCAGGCCTCATCGATTTCTTCTTGAGAAATCATTCTTTTTTCAGCCATATCACATCACCCCTATGATAAGTCCATACCCATGTCTTCCTTCTGTTCCGACTCATATTCTCTGAACTCATACAAGGACATTGTCTCACCCGTAAAACTGGGTGAGGTATCTTCAGTAAAGGATATATATCCCTGTTCTCCGAGGTCGATTGGCTCTTTTGTCACCACCGAGCCTGCATGATTAACTGTAACACGTTTTTCGATAGTCTCAAAGTTTCCCTCATCGCCATGCCGCATATGATAGCAGTACATACCTTTCGGGATATCTGCATCGGTTATCCTGTCGTTGGTGAACAGTGCAGGCTTGCCGAAAAGTTCGACAAGCTCATATTCATCATCATATTCGATGTTGATATACCCTGTCTCCGAGGCATTGAGATACAGCGAATACTCTTCTTCAAGCTGTCTGTCCATAACATCGGCTGCAAATTCATAGGCTTCCTTGCTTCCATACTCCGGATAGTATTCTTCTATCCTTTCACCGTCATAATAGGTGCGCCTGCCGCAGTTCATCCCGATATCCTCATCAGCCCACTCATGCTCAAAGGTGATTGTCGGGAACATTGTTGTGAGCTTTTCAAGGACAGGGTGGGGTGCAGACCATGCTGTAAGAAAAGATATATTGTCGGAATCATCCGGGTTTTCAATGCTTTCATACCCATAGGAATTCCACTTTGTTCCCCAATTGGAAATACACCAGTTATAGCTGTCATCAACATCGGCAGGCATTGGTATGATCTTTTCAAAGTCAATACTTCCAAGACCAACCTCATCGTTCTTAACAGCCTCCATAACTCTTTTTACCTCGGCAGGCTCGCCAATCAGCTTGATCCTGTTTGTAATGTGATTAGGCATGCGTACCCTCCCTCATAAGACGAGCAAGGATATACTGCTGTCCTTTGCCGGTGACCAGCGTCTGCTGATAGGTCTTTATCTCGCCGTGCATTTCAAACACCGACTCCTTGACCCTGAAATACCCACGCTCGATATATTCCTGATATGGCAGATTCCCCGCCATAAGAATGCCCTTTGAACGCAGCCAAGCGAACAGTCTTGTCCTGCCGATACGAATACCGTGATCGGCGCACAGCTTTGCCATCTCGTTCATATCGATGAGGTTGACGGTATCGGACACATGGTCAGCAAACCTGACCTTTGGCTCGTCACGGCGAATGCGGTCGTTGAGCTGATCAATGACCTGACACTGCAGCTTAAAAAGGTTCTTGACTGCATCATCGGCGAAGGGAAGATAGGTCTCAACGAACATATCTTCATTGGCAACATAACCGCCGGTCTTTCGGATAGTGGGCAGAACCTCGGAAGTGACCCACCGCTTTACCTTTTTTGCTGATGGCAGCTTGCTTGCAAGCACAAGGCTGTAGAAGCCTGATTCGTTTATGAGCGTTGCCATTGTTCCGTTGACGGTGAACGTTTCGTTCACCGTCCTATCTTCGGGGTCAACGTGGTCTCTTATAGCTTTCTGAGGGTTAGTGTACTTCAGAATTACCGCAATGTCCTTTCCCACCAACCACGGCTCGCCATTAATAACGGTAGACCTTACCGAACCGAATTCTTCATTTACAAATGTCATTATCTCATTCATTTTCTGTATTCTCCTTTTCGATCTCTTTAATAAATTTTGCCAGCGCCTCGATGACGTTGACTGTCACCGCATTGCCGGCTTGTTTGTATAACTGCCTGTCCGAAACTCCGGCAGCCTTAGCTTTGAAGAACTGCTCATCTGTGAATCCCTGCAGCCGCCAGTATTCAAGAGGCGTCAGCCGGCGGATATGACCTGTGAACGGTACTCCGTCGATTTCCGCCGTTTTTACTGTATGGATATTTTCCGGCATAGTATCACTTGTCATATAGTAAAAGCCCTGATTGGCGCTCGTTGTCAGCGTATGGGCGATACTGTGTCCGACCCGACCTCTCCTTGAATTGAGGTTCGGATACGACAAATCTATGCTGTCGCCCGGCAGCGCAGGCATATATCCCGTATTGGTTTTTACCTTTATCGGGATTCCGTATTTGCTGAAAAGCTCGCTTTTTTCACCTTTGATGAGTTCCTTTTCACCGTTGCTGAAAACGGTCATATCTGAGTTTTCACTATCAGGCTTCCGAGCTGCTCCACAGACAGGTAATGTTCTGCCGCTGCATTTTTCTCTGTCATATCCGATAATGAACACTCGCTTGCGCTGCTGTGCCGACCCGAAGTCAAGCCCGTTAAGCACACTCCATGTGACATCATACCCCAATTTCTCCAGCGTGTGTAGGATCGTTTGAAATGTCCTGCCTTTGTCATGGTCGAGCAGTCCGGGTACGTTTTCAAGCAGCAGATACTTAGGTCTTTTAACGGCAGCGATGCGAGCAATCTCAAAGAAAAGAGTTCCTCTTGGGTCTGACATACCGGCACGCCCTCCTTCACGACTGAACGGCTGACAAGGGAAGCCTCCGCATATAAGGTCGAAATCGGGAAGCTGTTCGGGAATGATCTTTCTTGCGTCATCGTAATACACCTCGCCTTCGGTATCATACATAGCTCTGTATGACTTTATAGCGTATTTATCAATTTCGCAGAAACCGACACATTCAAATCCGCCTGCTTTCTCGAAACCCGACCTGAATCCGCCGATCCCTGCGAACATATCAAAATACCTTATCACCCCCACACCTCCTTGTCAAATTCGAGAAGATTCCGTGCGATAGCCTCCACAACGTTGACTGTTACGGCATTTCCTGCCTGTTTATAGAGCTGCGCATCTGACAGCCCTGCGGCCTCGACCTTTCTGAACTGCTCGGTGGTGAAACCCTGCAAGCGCCAGCACTCAATGGGCATAGGGTTATGTATACCCATAGTTTTCTTCATCACGTCATAGCCCCTCTCCACGCAAGCCCTGTTCACTCTAAGCAGAGAGTCCTGGACTTCCTGAGCAGAATAGACCTTATCATCAATGACACGCCCTCGCCGTGATACAGCCGTCCACACCATATTGTTGACGATCTGGTCAAGCACCTTGACGGTCATATAGTCCCTGCCAAACAGTCCTATCCAATCGACATACTTGTCATATTCGATATTTTCCTTGATGACAGCTTTTATCTTTTCTTTGTCAGTGATATATCCGTCCATCAATCTTTCAACCGTTTTTTCAACAAAATGGTCTGCTTTTGTGCCTGAAACAGCCGATTGATTGATAGTTTCTTGATACATCAGTATTTTATTTTCTTTATTTTCTTCTTTAGTATTATATTGGGGGCGATTTTCTGTCGGTAGAACTTCAAGCGGTAGAGGATCAAGGCATAGGTTTTCTACCCCTTGTTTTTCACCCTCTTGCGGAGCTGAAAATTCAGTGGTTTTCAACAGCTCTGTTGAAAGTCCCGCACCCGATACCGCCGCTTTTGCTTCTGCCTTGACCTTTTCCGTATGCTGTTCGGCTTCTTCCTCGCTTATGGGCATTTCAAAAAAGTCATAGACATACTCAATGCCCTTGCTTGCCGTCATATTGGCATACAGCTTGGTAACTACGAGATAGTGAGCATTTTTAAGCTCTTTAAGAGCAGAGTCGATAGCCGTCTTGCCCTCTTTGCAGATAGCGACCAGCCCCGAAACGGAATAGTCCCAATCATCGGGAAAGGAAAGCACACGCAGCAGCAGACCGAGAGCTTTCAGGCTGATCTCGGTTGACCTCAGCAGAGCATTGCTCACTATGGTGAAGTTGTCGGTCTTATTGACACGGCATCGCCCTGACTTGTTGAAGGGCATATTGCTTTCGGCTATAACGGCAAAGGGAAGCGTCTTGTCTTTCTCCGAGCTTTCGTAGAAGTCATAGAAATAATGAATCCTGCCGTCCTCGGTCTCATTCGGGTAGAGCTTTGATATTTTGAGATAGTCCCACTCCTGCAAATCTTTCAGGACGGTCTCGATAGCCGTTTCTCCCTCTTTGCAGATAGAAGTCAGCCCCTTGACGGAGAAGTCCCATTCCTCGGGCAAGCCCATCACTCGCCCTAACAGCCCGACAGAAGCCAGGCTGAGATTAGACGAACGCAGAAATGCATTACTCAGCAGGGTAAAGTTTTTTGATTTGTGTATTCGGCAGACCGTAGAAGCTATGGTCTTGCTTTTTTTTGGTTTCTTCTTGCCCATTTTTATCACCCAGGTCCTATCTCAGCTTCATTTGCGGTATGCGGAGCTTGTTCACGGCATAGGTGTCACCGTGAATGATAACAACGTATTTCTCTTTTCTAAGCTCCGAAAGAGCATCACGCACCGTTGCAGGGGTGTCCTTCGGAAAGAAAGAACACATCTCCTCAAACGTGCGGTAGTCCCTTTCGGGGATATTAAGCATATTGTCGAGGATCGCATAAGCCGGCAGAGTGAGGACACCGTGATCGTTAGGAACGATTCGCATAGGATTTGGCATAGAAAATTCCCCCTTGAAATCAGTAGAAATTTACAAAAAGTTCAAAAAATGCTTGACTAATCTGATAGGATATGGTATAATAACTGAGTCGAGCATTTTGATTAAACTCAATAATTAGGTGGTTGCGAAATGGCAGCAACAACCATTCGTTAGATTTTGAGAAAAATTGGCACAAAAAAAGCTCCCCATTTCTGAGGAGCGACATACAGTATTCAGTTTTAGGCATAAAAATAGCGTATAGCGCTCCAGATTACTCATCATAGAGCGATATACGCCGAAAATCGTTTATTTATGGTGTGTATCAGCCATTCAAGGCTTCTACCGCCTGTCTACCAACTATTTTACTCTCTACCAGCCTTAGTTTCGGTTTTTCTACCATTCGTCTACCGAATCTACCACTTTTCCGAATTTTTCGTTTTCCCGATTTTACGCAGTTTTGTACTTTGAGGGGCTTAAAAAGCCCTGAAAATAGGGAAAAAGATGCCATAAGCTGAAATGTTTTGCAACGATTTGCAAAGTGACCTACACTTCTCAAAATCCGGTGGTGGCGACACCGTACCGGTTCGACCCCGGTCACCGGCATTCACCAGCCCTGCTGTTTTGCGGCAGGGCAAGTTTGTTGAATGCGCTGCTTTTTTTGAGCTTTATTAAAAAAATTTCTCAAAACACTTGCAATTTGCTGCAAGATGTGCTATACTATTAAAGTACCCCAAGCTTAGCGCTTCGGGGCTTATATGTAATGAATATTTCGGAAATGTTCCTCATTGCTCCGAGATATAGGTGTGCGGGTCCTGTACAATGAAACGCTGTGAACCATGTCAGGCGGGGAACCGAGCAGCATTAAGCGGTCTGTTTCGTGTGATACAGTTTCGCCTGCACGCCTATATGTCGGAGTGATTTTTTTCCCCCACCTGTCGCACTATTGTGGGGTAGGCAAGTTTTCGAGTCCTCCCCGGAGGGGAGGGGGTGCTTTTGTGGCGGCTAGTATTTTGATGGCTGCGCCAACCT
>CALCRR010000352.1 GCA_937894495.1 uncultured Ruminococcus sp.
CCAGTATTTTGTACAATTTATTTGTAATCGAACTGTAACTCATGCGTTTGGTGTGTCTAACCCCGGTACCGAGCTGGCATCGGCATTTAAGGTGCTGGATAAGGGTTCTGTGCCAAGAGGTGCCGGAGCGATACTTTGCCTGAAGGAAGAACTGTCTGCGATCGACCGTAATACGATCATTCTGCCGATCTGGATGATATGATTTTCGTATGTACCGCCGCCCGGCACACCCCGGGCGGCTTATTCTTTGCGCTTACGTAAGCCCCATCTGCCTGTCGGCTTCTCCTGCCGCCGTGCAGAGACACATAGTCACCACACCCAGCAGACCTCCAAACACAGTGCCGGCTATAAACTGTATCATGCCCTCACCTCCAAATCGGCAATTGACGGATATTTTTCAAATATCGTCCTTCGGTTAAGATCATCTATCTTATCCCGCTGTTCCTCTGTGATGAGTCCCTTATCCAGAAGCCCAGCGAGTATTTGCCTGCTTACGGCATAGTAATAGTCTGCCTGCCCGTAAAGAATGCTATCCATCAGCCTGCCTCCTTTTCTCCGTTCAGCCTGTTCCAAAATGCTGTCAGTTCATCCATATCCTCTGTGCTGTTCTTCTCACACAGAGCGTTCAGGATAGTTTCACGGTAGGGCTTGTTCTCTCTGATGCTCGCCCTCGGGTCAAGTATGGACACAATACCCTTATCCGATGATGAGCGAATAAGTCTGCCCGCACCCTGTTTTAGCTTGATTATCATCTCGGGAACAGCCACATCTCTTACTCTGTCCTCTGCCTTTGACATTTTGTAGTCGATTATCGGGTCGGGAACGGGGAACGGCAGCTTGAAGATGATAACCTGCGACAAGCTCTCGCCCTCAATGTTTATGCCTTCCCAATAGGTGCCTGTGCCGAGCAGGACGGAGTCGGTCTCATCTCTGAACCTGTCCAGCTTGTGAGCCTGCGAGGAACTTTGCCCCTGAACTATTATCCTATACGGCAAAGGCAGGTTTACCAGCTTCTTGTATACAAACTCCATATCCTCTTTAGAGGTGAAGAGTATCAGTGTCTTGCCGTGGGTCACGCTCAACAGCCTGAGTATTTCCTCGATAGACTGCTCTCTGTATATCTTCCTGTTACTCAGATTAGGGTATGGCAGCTTGTTTGAAATATAGAGCATTGTATTATTTTCATAGTCAAAAGGTGAAGCCTTCGGCTCTGAAACATGACCGATCACAGGAAAGCCAAGGCTGCCAAGGAAATATCCGCATTTTTCTTTCGCAGTTCCTTCCGTCTTGTCACTGATAGTCGCCGAGGTCAGTACCGTTGTATGGCAGAACGGGAACAGCATTTGAGAGGTGAAAAAGCGAATATCCTTTCTACAAAGACATATTTTAAGATACCTGTCCATTTCAAGCCAGAGGATATTTCTGTCTGAAACATTCAGAATGCCTTTCAGAAAGCTCTTGTCCTCGTCAAGCACACAGTGAGTTATGCGTTCCAGCTGCTCAAACCTTTTTATTGTGGCTCTTATGACCGCCTGCACCTCTTTGGTGTTGTCGAAATAATATGCCGTATTGTCGCCGTCCCTGCGGTGTCGCTGTTCCTTAACCTGACGGAGCAGCATGTCATATAGCTGTTCTATAAGCTCGGAGGCGAGCCTGCCGTATTTCTTTGCGTCATACACTCTGTTCCTGCCCGCTGCTTTCACCGCCGCATTTATGCCCCACAGAAAATCGTTTCGGGTATATCCCTGCGTGAATATATCCCTGAACTTGTGTTCAAGGTTATGGGCTTCGTCAACGATAGTCAGACAGCAGTTGGGATTGAAAATGCCCTTGCCGGTCTCCTGCAGGTTTTTCAGGTGCGCCACAAGCAGATTCTGATTGCAGATAACTATTCCGTTGGTTCTTGACAGCGTATTGCGGAGAGCCTTGTATTTGCAGTTATGATCGCAATGTTCGCACTTTTTGCTTAATCTTGTAACACAGGCTCTGTTCCATATCTCATCGGGAACGCTCATATCAATATCTGACCTCTGCTGAATGCCCTTGCTCGTATACGAATGGAGCTTGTTAAAAACAGCCCTGTCCTTACTTTTCGATGTAACGATGGCGTTTTGCAGCCTTCTTTCGCAGGCGTAGTTTCTCATACCCTTAGCGACAGTTATCGGTACCCTTATGCCTGTCATTTTCACGACATCCTGAGCGTCGTTGGCGAGCTGCTCCTGCAGAGCTATAGTGGAAGTGGCAATTATAATCTGCCTGTGCTCCTTGCTGTACTGCATAACTGCGGGGATAAGGTAAGCGTAAGACTTGCCTATGCCGACCTCGGCCTCAGTTGCAATAGGTTTGCGTTCCTCTATGGCTCGGCATATCTCCAAAGCCATTTCCACCTGACCTTCACGCTGTTCAAGTCCCTGCTCGGATATCTTATCGAAGAACGCTTTCGTCTTATCGGTAACTGATGTAAGTATTTCTGCCATAGCTTTCACTTCCTTCTGTTAAGAGCAAGGCTTATCATAATTGCCCTGTCTATCCTTCTCATATCCCGTCTGCTAAGAGTTCCGATGTACCTTGTGAGCCGTTCCTTTGACACAGTCCTTATTTGTTCGAGGAGAGCAACGGACGGGAAGAAGAGGGCGTTGTTATGGAGCCTGACATGGGTCGGGAGATTCCTCTTTTTCCTTGTCGTAATAAATGCCACTATGGTCGTGGGAGAGTGCTCGTTGCCAACATCGTTCTGTATCACAACCGCCGGTCTGCACCCCGACTGTTCCGAACCAACTGCCTGATCTACTGCTTCAAGATTTGTATAAAACACATCACCGCGCTTTATCTTCATAACTCACAACCTCCACACGGCGATTATCCTCTCGCCGCAGAAAACTATAGCGTCATCGTATGCTTCCTCTGCACAGCTTGCCTTGATCGTCACTCTGCGGATATCTCCGAACCTGATGTTCTGTATCTCTACTGTGTAATATCTCATTTTCAAATCCTCCTTGAATTTTATGTATAAGCGGACACAGCCGAAGCCGTATCCGCATTTTCGTTTTGCCTTTTTAGAGCGTATCTCTACGCCCTCTACAGCCCACCACCGGGCTGCCTTACTGCCGTAAACACGGCAGCGTTTTCCTTCGACAGCGAAGAACATCTACGCTGCTCTCCGAAGGTGCGTGAAATTATCTGACATAACTTTGCCCCCTCACGCAAAAGGAACACTCCGGCGGCTTGTCTGTCCGAAGGCTTATGCCTTCCAAGCTCCATAGGTAGCCCTCCCGTGGTTACTACGCCCGGGCCGCATTGCGGAAGTACCTCTATCCCGACTTTCATCGCCTCGCAAGGGGTGCAGCTGCCCCTCGCTGACCTGACTGTATTGTTCGCTCGCCGTATACACGGGTCGTGGCGTACAGCGGTCACGGCTGGTGGGTTCATCGCCCGCCATCAGGATCCGACGTACCGGAGTGTTGGATATTCAATTGTCAATGTGCCTGAAGGTTTTCGCCCTTCAAAAAGAACTAGGGAGAAAAATCGGGTTTCTACAAAAAATTATTTTTGGAATTTTCTATTTTTGTTAAAGTTGCTTATAGTTGACCTGCATATATACGATACAGCTTGTTGAGTTTTACCAACAGTCTTTGAGATATCCACCTGAGATTTCCCCTCACGGTAGAACATTATCAGTATGATCTGCTTTATTTTTGGAAGAGTGGAAACATAAGACCAGAAAGATGCCAGCACAGCATTTTCATGGATCGCTTCGCTGTCCTCGGCTACACTTGTATCCTCATACTTGTCCATTGCCTCATCGAATGACAGGAAAGAGGGGTATTCTCCGGTGGAAAGCTGGCTGATGTATCTTGAATGATCCTTTTCCGCCTTGTCTGCCTTGAACTGCTCATAGCTGCACTCAAGCAGCGAATCTCCGAAGGATATGTAATATCTTCCCTCAGTATCTATTACCTCTGCTATGAACTGTTCCTCTGTGACCTCTGTGTACTTTTCCTTGCTCATGGGCTTGCTGTAAATATAATATCTTATCATTTTTTGACCTCCGTTTTTGAATTTTCATTGTTGTGGTTTGAAAAGACAAAACGAAGATCATGGGTATTTAGCTGTCAGGCACAGCCACTTTGCTTGTAAAAACATAATGTGTCCTTTCTGAGGACACAAAAAAGAGGCTGCACACAAACCTGTACACAGCCTCTGATTGCCGAAAAATGGCGCACTAAAGAAAGGGTACAAGTCATAGCGGTTTTTCAGATTTCCTGAAAACCTCTATTTTGTATCCTCGGCCTTAATGCATATCGGCTTTGAATTACTTTATATTTTGATTATATCTGATTTTTTCTCTTGAAAAAATTTTCAGACAGTTGTTTTTATGAAATAAAAAAGGACGCCGACAAGATATACTCCTACGGTGTGTAGGAATATATCCTGCCGACGTCCTCCTGCGAGATCTCGGTCAAGCGGTCTTAAGCCGCTGCCTCAAGCGATAACGGGTACAGCCCATCGGTACAGCTTGCGCCGAAATCATGGACTTGATTGGGCTCTGTTTCAGTCCGGCCATGCACTAAGCAAGCTGCAGTTACTTTTGATATTCTGTTTTTTATCTTACGCCTGACAGCGTTCAGGCTTCCTTATTTCTATAATATTGGTGCCGCGCTTCTTTTTGTATTTAGTCATGGCGGCTCCGCATTCACAGCACCTTTTCCGAGCTTTGCCCTGACTGTCAGGGTAGGCGATTATGAGCGCAGCGCAGTTAGGGCAGAACCATCTCTGTGCGTCAATGTTATATCCGGCGGTTTTGTAATCATCATATTCATGCATTTAAGATCCCTTTCCTGTAATAAATTTTTACACTATATTCTTTAGTACCTTTACGGCGATGCCCTGTATCCGGAGTTCAGACGGTTCAACATAGATATCTTCCATAAGCTCGTTCTCCGGATGAAGCCTTATCATCCTTGTTTCATCATCGGGATAGTATCTTTTGAGGGTAGCTTCATCTTCACCTACAAGAGCGACGATCACCTGACCGGCTTCTGCATGATCCTGATATCTGACAAAGACAAGGTCACCCTCGTCGATGCCGATACCTGTCATAGAGTCACCTTTTGTCCTCAGAAGGTAGTAATCACCGTGTCCGAACCATGAAGCGGGCAGCCGTACATATTCCTCAACATTCTGCTCGGCGTATACCGGAGCTCCGCAGGCAATGGTACCCAGCACAGGTGCTTCAAGAGTTTTGTCATTTTTCTTCTGCTGCTTGTGGGTAATGATGTTTCTTGTACCGTCAAAATCGATCATGCCTTCATCTCTCATATATGACAGATAGCGGGAAACATTTGCAAGTGACATACCCGTTCCGGCTGCGATCTCACGTCTGGAGGGTGAGCGGTCATTGCTTTCGATGTAGTCATCGATAAAATCTTCGAGGAGCTTATAATACTCGGAATTCTTTGTGCGCATAAAGATCATCCTTTGTCTATTGTAACGTTTGTTCCGCTTGCATATATATTATATCAGAATCAAATGCGGTTGTCAATCGGTTTTAGCAGCTTTTTTCGTCAAAGTGCCTTGCTGTCGCATTCTGCTGACAGTTGAATTATCTGTGAATTAAGTCCTAAATATGCATCGTATGAAAAAGATAGGAATTTCGATAACTTTTTAAACTTGTGTACAGAATATGAGACATAAAACCAAGCTACCAACTGTCGCATTACGCTGACAGTTAGCGTTTGACATTTTAAGCGGTTTGTGATATACTTAATATATCTATATCCATTCGGAGGTGCGCTATGGCTCGTGAAAACAATCAGAAGATAAAGCTTTTGTGCTTGCTGGAGCTGCTGAAGCAGGAAACGGACGAGGAACACCCTATGACTACTGCAGAGATATGCAGCCGGCTCGAAAAGCTGAATATTCCTTGTGATCGTCGGACTTTATCCAAAGACATAGCTATCCTCAATGAATTTGGTTTTGAGGTAATGTCTGATGTTGCCGGTCACGGAAAGGTGTATTATATCGAGGACAGGAGTTTCAGCATACCGGAACTGAAAATAATAGTAGATGCTATTCAGGCGGCTTCTTTTATATCTCCGAGAAAGACAGATGATCTGATTGGGCGAATTGCGGCTCTCGGCGGTACTCACCGTGCGGAGCTGCTGAAGGGCAATATGGTGTGCTTCAATACCCGCAAGCACACCAATGAGTATATTTATTATAGCGTGGGATATCTTGAGGAGGCTATTCGCACCAAGAGGAAGGTTTCTTTCCTGTACTTTGATCTTGACGAGAACGGCAGCAAGATCTACCGCAAGGGCAAGGAACGTTACATCGTTGACCCTATGGCACTGGTCTATAACGAGGATAACTACTATCTGATGTGCTATTCAGAGAAATACGATGATGTCAACAATTACCGAGTAGACCGAATGGACAACGTTGACATCGTTGACGAGCCGGTCTGCGACAAGGCTATCCTTGATCCTGCTGACGTTTCCGGCTACACGGAGCAGGTGTTTAAAATGTACAGCGGTTCAGCAGAGAATGTCGTTCTTGAGTTTGACAGAGAGCTGCTTGGCGTAATCTATGACAAGTTTGGCGAAAGCACGAAGATCTCCAGTGTCGGCGAGAACACCTGCATTGCGGCTGTGACCGTGCAGGTCAGCCCACCGTTCTGGGGGTGGATGTTCCAATTTGTCGGGAAAATGAGGATACTGTCGCCTGACAGCCTTGCTGATGCTTATGTGCAGCGTTGCCAGGATGCGATGGGGAAGGCAGGAAGATAGACACGATTGCGGTGTGCGTTTAAACGGCGGGTTAGCGACGACATACCGTGGCGGCATAAAAAGACAAGGCCATGAGCGTGATGCTCATGGCCTTGCTTGAATTTTAATTGCCCTCATTTCCTTCTGATTGCTGTATTCGTATGAATTCAGGATTTATCTTTGCATTTGTATAAATCAGATAATCTTCTGCGGGGCTGCTTGTAATAATAGATTCATTGATTACTCCGGTAATTTTTCCGCTTTCAGCATCTCTTAGTGCTGTCTTGTATAGTTCAGCTTTAAGATCAATCTTATAGTTTGCATATTCTCTAAAGCTGCCTCCTGACTTTGCATTGAATGAGATGTCGATATCAAAAAGCTTACCTGATGGAGCACACTGTTCAACATCAAGATAAACTGTTACTGTTGACCCTGTTGCTTCAGCAGTTACTTCAGCATTATTTGATTTAAATGTAATATTGCCGTTAATGTAATTTTGCATATTAGCTATTGCTTCATAATCTGCATCAGGAACGGGGTTTCCTTCTGAATCAGTTTTCTTCTCCAGCTTAAATGTTAATTTGAGAACTTTAGCTTCGCTTATATCCTCGTCAGAAACTGACTGAACATTATAGAAAGCCTCTGTATAGACTGGCATATCGGTACGAGCTGTTGGTTCACAATTATCTGCAGAAAGACCGTTTACACCGAGAGTAGTCTGGTTTTTGCTGTTATAACCAATCGTATCGTAGATCGTGTCGATTTCATCAGCATTCGGGTTGTACTTCAATGTAGCAGTTTTTACAGTCTCAATGTAGTAGTTGTGTCTGTCAAGTGGATACGGGGATGTCATACTGGTGTTAACAAGATTACTGGTTTCATAAGCAATATTAGATGCGGCTCTGACATTTACTCCGTATTCTTCTCCTGTGCTTCGTTTAGGGAATTCGTTTTGGAGTTCATCCTGATCGAAATTCATAACTATTTCAGAACTAATTGTAAAACTGCCGGTCGATGTCAAATAACCAATAAGAGTTGCCGAATCATCTTCTGAGGTTGTCTGAACATTCAAATAGTTTGCTTCAAGATTCAAATCAACATTTTCACATGAGCTTGCCGTTCCTCCGTTGATCTTATATGTTGCTGTTACATTTGAAGCTCTTAGCGCATTAATGTCACTCTCAATCCCTTTTTCACTTGTGCGTATCAGTGTGATATAATACGAGTGGAAGAATTCATCGCCGTTCAGATAAAGAATTGCTGTGGAATTTTTAGGCGTTACAACTGTTGTAAGGTTAGCAGTAATAATATGATTTGTCGTTGTGATCTGCTGTACATCCGGAGCAACTTCCATTGAACCAGTCTGATTAAACAGATCTGCAATCAGTACCTGGAATTGATTCTGCTGTGTTAATCCCGCTGTTTTAGGAGATGAATTAGAACCTGCAATATCTGTGATTTGTAACCTTGTTGAAGGTATTTTGATCTTATAGTAGTATACATCTGTCGCAGTAACTACCGCTGTGTCGGGAACCTTAATGCTAATATAATAATCCTCATACACAGATGTACTAATATCCAGATCGGCATTTCCGTTTTTAGCGTTTCTGAACTCATAGTATTGTTTTACACCATTTTCAATAGTGTAAACATCATAGTCAAAATCCTCGGTTTCACGTTGCAAATCTGTAGGTGTAAGTCTCTGATACCTGCCCGTGCCAGAAGTGTTTTCCGTGTAAACAATGCTTGATGCGATAACATCATTTATTGTCGGTACACTGAAAGCTACATTGTTTGCATCATTTCCGTCGTAATCCTCCGCCTTAAACGCTGTAAGAGGAACGCCCCAGCAGTTTTTGGTGGTTCCTTCGGTTTCACTATCTGTAATAGTATAGTGTGTAAGATTAGAAGAATTGACGGTTGTATAGTATGCTTGATCTGAATTTCCGTTCGGGTCAACCAATATCATATAGGTTCCGTCCGGCAAACGATTTTTATCAGTACCGTTTGTTACAGTTTCAAAGTTAATGGTTTTATTGTAGTTCCATTTAACATTTCCAGCGTACAGGAGAGCCCGGATATCGGTAGCACTGTATTCATAACGGATATACTGTGTTACCCAAGTATTAAGGGTGTCAGCGTGCTGACGTTTTATAGGCTTAGTAATACTAGGATCAGCTTCCTCTGCGACACATTCATTAATAAGACTCCAATACTGGTTTGTGCCAGGGTTCGGTACAGAATACGCTCCGGTCTTTGCAGAGGTATAGAACTTCACAGCCATTTCTCTGACAGTATATACTGGAACATACAGATGGTAAGCTATCAAACCGTCACTTGTACTTGTTTTAGGATGCATTGGATCCATGAACTGAACATCAAGCAGCGTAAAGGTGCCTTCCAGTGAATCAGCATAATCATTATTGAGCTGGAATTTACCATTATTATTTGTTATGCCGTGGTTAGTTGCCTCAGTGTCAATACTGAAGCTACCATCATCATATTTGCAAGTTTGGATATCTACATTAAAATATCCGTCAGTGCTGCCTTCCGAATATGGTGTTGTTGTGTTAGTGACAAGCTGGATATAGCGGTTTATGAGGTCTGTTGTTTCGTCCTCGTTAGCTGTTGCTATTACAAGAACTGCAAAATTATCAAAGCCCGCTGTTGCAAGATCTTCCGCACTCATCCCGCGCTCAATAGCAAAGGTTGAGATACGATCACCCTCGTCAGACGTTGAGCGATTCATGTAGTAATTAATTTTACGGCCTGAAACAGCAATATCCTGATTAGCTGCATTGAATGTTGTATAATACTGTTTTGTAGTACCGTGGGTAGCCATTTCTGAATAGATCTTTGCTGCCATAGTATTTTTGCCTGTGCCGGTAAAGCCCGTAACAGTTGAACCGTAAAGCACAGCACCGTCGCCTGAGATGATCTCATCTGAGCCAAGGTCAGATTGCGGATTTACATTGACATATGGGTACTTGGGCATTGCGACATTGGAGCTCTCACTTGCATTAAAAGTTGAGTAACCTGCGTTGCTTGAAGTCATGCTTCCACAGGCACCTTCGTAGTCGGCGAAGACAAAGGAGGCATTAGAGAAGTTTGCCCTGTTACCAACGTTCTGAGCAAAGCCGTTGCCGTAGATACCAACGCCCGTGAACTGGATTGATGTAGTTGAATCACTCGTGTCCACCCATCCTATCCAAGCGCCCATAGAACTGCTTGTACTTGTAACATTGTCGAGTTTAATGTTATATCCAAGGACCTTGTTACTATTATGTTTATTTATTTTTCCCAAAGCACCTCCGCCAAATTTGCCGTTGACGGCAATTTGACAGTTCTCTACAGAACTATTATAGATATAGCACACAACGCTGTTATTCGCATATTTCCCTGTTGCTTCTGTATACGCATCTGCATACCCGATAAATCCGCCTGCTGCCGTATTATTTCCTAATGTCGAGATAGTATAGTTTGAAACAATTGTATCTGCGATCTCAACATTTGCAGAACCTTCTGCAGCAACCGAAACAATATAAGCATCTCCGATGAGACCGCCTGCGTAGTTTGTCGCAGTGATCGTGTTATTGGTTGTGCTGTTTCCTGTCACTCTGCAATTGGTTACCTTGATACTGTAGGGAGACCAGGAATTGTTATGCGCACCGCCGTAAATACCGCCTGCATATTCAGCTGCGGCAAAGTTTATTTTGTTTATCTCACAATTAGAGAAAATAGCGTTGCACGATTCATATTTTGCTTCAGCCGGCTGCATGGAACCTACGATTCCACCAACCATACTTACTGCTGAACCGCCAATCGTTACTTCACATCCTTCGGCAGCATCCACGTGCATATCATAGGCTTCACAGCCGTTTCCTGCATAACCTACAAGGCCGCCTGCGCCTGCTCTGTCGCTGTTTACACACGAGACAGAGCTCAGTTCTACAGTGGAGTATTCCCCTGTCTGACAGTTGTCTCCATATTCGGTACCATAGATTTTAACGCCGCCCTCTTTTACTTTTCCAACAAATCCGCCAAGGGCATCACGGTATTTTTCTTTATCATCAGTCGCAGCAAGATCAAGTTTCAATCCGGTTGCACTGCAGCGGTCAATAATGATATAGATCTGTGTCGATTTATTACCGGAATGTCCAAGTAGTCCTCCGATATACGACGAACCGCGAACAGAAAAGTTGTTAAGCGCTATTCTGCTAAAATTAACACGGGTCCCGTTAATAGAAGAACCTACGACGCCACCGACAGAGTGCCACATATAACTATTGTTAGCACCTGTTTGCTCTTGTGAAGATGCAGAATAGGTATTACTGAATATAGCAGTATTGATAGAGCCTGAAAGATTGAAATTATCCAGCTTGCTGTTGGCATCCTTCATTACGATGCTGTCAAACATGCCTATACCGTTAAATGCAGTATTAGTATTAACACTGTAATCTGCCAAACCGCTTTGAACAGCCTGTGTAGCATTGCTACTATTATGAAGCTTGCTGAAATAGTTATCCGTAACGTATCTGTTCAGATAAATATCCTCATCAATGGTGATGTTATTTCCATTGAATATATCTACTTTCATGCAGTATCTGTTATTCAGTCTGCTTGCATAATCTGTATTCTGCATTGAAGAAACACTGCTGTCGTCATAATAGCCTACGGTACCAAGTCCTCTAAAGCTGTCGGGAAGCTGATAGGTTCCGCTCCCAGTTAGATTTATGTCATAATAGCCCAATGTGCTTGTTACACAGCGGGCGGGGTAATTGTGAGTGGTGGTATATTCTACAATTTCAACATCATATTCTTCTTCGTGATGTACTACACGTGGTACCTGAGTTATTGTTTCAGTTACTTCATATAACTCAAATTTCGCTCCATCATCACTACTTTTATATCCAGAAAAATAGGTTTTCCCACCATCATAATATACTTTTCTTTCATTCCAATCAAATAGCCATTTATTCGATTCATTTGACACAGTAAAATAACAAGGATTATCACTAATCTCAAGGTTACCTCTATTGATATTAGAGCTAGCAGGCGAAACCACATTTGAAATCGCTAAATATTTCCTTTGATTATTGTCATCGAGATAATAAATACAATATTTACCATCATTATTTGATTCAAAGTAAAACTCTGTTGCGTTCTTCATCTTATTCTCATCTGCCGTAAGAACACCAATTGCGTTATAGTCATAAGTACTCTTTAGAACACAGTTTCTATAATTTACATTTGTCTGTCCAGCACCAGGCCGTATTTCTATGTTAGTCAAATACTCTGCATCAGTAGTTCGCGTTCCTTTTAATACAAACTTTGTGTTACTAGGTATAGTCGTTCCTTCAAACTTTGTCTTTGTATAATGTATTATCTCATCATATACGGTTTCGTCCCACTCTCTTGTCCTTGTTTCTGTTCTACTTGTAGTACCTGTAGTAGTTCCACCCACCGTATAATGCTTTATAATATAGGGAATAGGCGCATTGCCTTCTGCGTTGTTTGCTGTATCATATGCAGCAATTTTCTGATAATCCGTTATGTTTCTCTCATCAACTTCTGTGGTTTCGGGATCATCATCAGTTAATGCAGTATCTGTTCCAACATCACTGTATTCCGCATTATGACTCATGCCGTATACCGCAGTAGTAGTTGATCCGTAGGATAAAGAATTGTTGTAAGCCCCAAGTGCTTTATCAGTTGCCGTACCAGCCGTTGACTGCGTGATAAGTGACAGGATGAACATAGCCTGAGAGTTTGGTACGTTGATAATGCCGTCGGCAGAAGTGCTTTCAGGCGGTGTCACATCAAGCATAAGTGCATTTTTTTCTGCATCAGTAAGTTCATTCCACTGTTCAGCCGTTTTGCCGTAATAAGGGTCAATATCCGCAATGGAATAATGCTTTGTGCCGTTTTTCAGAGTATGCTGGTTGCCGCTTCTGCCGGAAGTCCTGCTCTCATCGTGATACTTGCCGTCTTCGGTCACAGAAAACTGCTTCACCGCCGCGCCCGAGGCGTTCTTGGCGTTGCCGCCGGTCTCGTTGACAGCATATCCATTAATAACGCGCCCGACTATTGGGTTGACATAGATGGCTGCCTTGGCCTTAGTATCGTTGGCTGCAAGGTTGTTGTCACTGTGCAGTACTTCGTCTGTGTCTTTATAATAGACTTTTAGACCAGTGCTTGCAAGAGTGGTTTTTCTTGCATCCATGTTCTTGAAAATCAGTCCGCCAAACACTACTACGCCTACATATCCGCCGACAGGCACAATTGTACCACTTGCGCCCGACAGGGTTACGGTCTTGCTGCCGAAGGTAACATAGGTATTGTCGATGATATTGTCGCCGCCCATGATCTCCCCGATAACGCCACCGTAAAACTTGCAGACGTTTGACTCCGGTTCGTTATTATCATATGCATAATCAAAATATGCATCTGCTTGTGTGTTGTATTTTTGTACACGAGTGATATCGGAATTGACAACGATATTAAGATCCTTAACAACACAGCCATTGGAAACATTTATAAATGGATTATTTCCACTGACCGTAATGGTAGGATAGCTGGTAGTCGTTACTCCTTCGACAGTGGTCGTAGTGGGTTTTCCGACAATTACACCACGGAAGGCTGTAGCTGCTGTTGCTCCGCCAAGGCCTGCAAAATTATCACTGCTGTCAATAGGTATATTTGTTGTAACCTTGTAATATGCGCTTGCAAGATAGCTTTGAACCTGGATATTTGTCCAAGCTGCTGCAGTCGTGGACGGCTTGTCAAATCCGTTGCTGCTTGTAGAAATAGTATAGGTCCCGTGATAATCATTGCCGGACTTATCGGTACACCAACGGTCACCGTTTGTCATAGATACAGGAACAGTTAAAGGCAGATTAACTTTACCGAGTGTTGAAGCATATGTGTTGTCCTGCAGGAAAGCGGCTACATTTATCAATTGTGATTTTTCAGAAATAATATATGGGTCATTATAGGTCCCGCAGCCTTCGGTAAGTCCCTTTGCAACAACGTTGACCTTTAGGTCTCTGAAATAGAGAGCGTTCGGGTCAATAGCAGTATAATGTGTGGCAACATAAGGTCTGAAACCAGAGAAATCATATGTGCCGCCAGTCTGCTCAGTAGGATTGGTGTAGGTATCGGAGCCAAAGTATTTATCTTCCTGACCGGGATATTCACATCCGGTTGTCATAGATACTTCTGCGCCGTAGGTCACCTTTCTGCCTTCTGTCCAGTCGTGTGCAACCGTATAGTTATAGATAAGCTGTGCATTCTGATCGGTCTTGATAGATGAAAGCAGAGTTGATGTCGAGAAGATGGAATTGTAGGTATTATAAGCTGTGTCAAGAGCAGAAATCTGTGCCGAAGTACCTGTTATGCTGTTTGAAATTCTGCCGTCGAGCTTAATATATTTGAAATCCATGTTAAGTCCGGGACCCTCGGCCTTACCGATAAGACTGTTTGCAACGGTAGTTGTTACAGTTCCGGAATATGCATATCCGCTGCCAGTGCTGACATTATGCAATGTGAGAGTTGGTATACCAACTATAGCGTCTGCTCTCTTGATATTGTTTATGAGCAGATAAGCCTCTGTAAATGATCCGCTTCCGAAAGCTACGTTCCCTGTAGATTTCGGCGTAATTCCGTTAAGCGAAATCGAGCCTGAACTACTGTTAAAGCTACCGCGCATTGTGTCACTGATGAGTACGCCCTTGTAGTTTCCGACCTCAAGGAATGTTCCGCTTAAGGACAGAGCTCCGCTGACCGTCAGCGAAGTGTCCGCCGACGAGTCGATAAACAGACCTGAATGCATGAGATAATGCTGATTCCTGTTGTCAGTAGTAGTTTCTCCGCTTGTGACCACAGTTGCGCCTGGATCACGGATATAGCTGTCATTCTTATTGTATGTTGCATTGTAAATTGTTTCGGCAGAAGTATAGATTCCGCTGTAATCAAATGTCAATGCAAGATCTCCGATGGTATATCCATCAGCCTTAGCGAGAGGATAGAAGGACAGACCTGTCAGGTCTGCTGTGCCACTAATGTTATCATCTGCAATAGTAGTTACAAACTCGCTTTTGAGATTTGTCGGTGCATATTTCTTTACGCTCCAAAGAGTAAGATTTTCGCCACCGTCTGTGTTGCCCATAACATCAAGATTATAATAGTATCTTGTTGTAGAATTGGCAAATTTGCTCGTTTGTGAGCAAGTGATACCTGTCAGCTGATTCTGATATGTGCCTGTTCCGACCGTAGTGGTTTCTCCGACTGTACGTGTAGAGATACGGCTGTTTGTCGTTCCTGTTCTTGCGGCATTCATATTTATTGATACCACACCGACACCGTCACCGCCTGCGATAACTGCATCGGCACTTGCAGCTGAATATGCCGCAAGCTCATCAAACTTTGCAAGCGAAGGAAGCGTAGCTGCCGTCAGTGTGTAGCCTGAATTCAGCACATTTAGATACAGACCGTCATCGCCCTTGAATGCATTGTTCACAAGCATACCAACAGATGTTCCGCCGCCGTTTGACATAGTTATATTAGTTACGGTCAGCTTATCTACATTCCATCTGCCTGTCGCTTCATAGCACATAACGCCAATGTTTGAATTGCCGCCTACTGCACCGTTTGTCGTGTGGTTATCTATAATGCCCTTTGTAACTGTCAAGCCATTGATGTTTACAGTTGAATTGAGCCATGAATATCCGAGGAAACCTCCGCCATTTGTGGTAGCAGCATTTCCGATAGTAGGTGTTTTGGTTGCTTCATTAACAGTAACATCGTCGAAAATAAGATTATTGATATTAACGATCCTACTCCCGTAGCTGTCGGCATTAGTTATATGACCGATCAGACCGCCGCAGTCACTGTTTGCACCGACTGTGGTAACGCCCGATACATCAGCTGACATACCAACTGTAAGCTTGTTATTATTATCATTCGCTGTGCCAACTGTAATATTGAATGTTTCGGCTGTAACTTTTCCGATAGCTCCGCCGTAAACAGACCAGCCTTGATGGTAACCGGTATGGTTAATAGTTGCACCTATTGAGCTGACACCATTTATTGTAATACTATTAGTTCCGTCAGTACCAACAAGGCCGATGAGTCCACCGATGTTTTTTCCTGCGGTTTCTGTTCCGGATATACTTGCGCCTTCATAATAGTTTATTGTTTCGTTAGCAGTGATCTTGGTCAGAGTGACATTACCGCCGTTGCAAGCCGCAATGCCGCCGATATTCATTCCGTCAACGCAGTTGCGGACATTGATATATCCTTCATGACTAAGTGTGAGATTTTTCACTGTACCACCGAGAACGGAGAATAAACCGTTGTACTGGTGACGGTAGATCTGACCAATACCCTCTCCGGAGGAGTCTGAATTGATACCATTGCCATATTTCTCGCCAATTGCAAGGGTTATAGCATTGTCATCTCCGTCGAAGATTCCTGTATAGCAGCCTATCGTTGAAAGTTCGCCGCCGTCACGCATAAAACCGGTGATTCCGGTTCTGGCAAAGGAAAGATCAGCGCTCAGAGACAAGTTAGTGCTGTACATAGCAGTCCTTGTGCTCGGCATGATCAGACAGCCACAGCTGTCAAGCTGCATATTAAGCGCAGTCTTCACCAGATCAGTTTGAGTTGAGATCGCAGCTACATCGTTGCTGACAGTAACTTCGCTGACAGTTACGGTATGAGCAGTGGTATTCAGTGTCAGAATCGCATTTGGGTCAAGTGTCTCAGTATCTGTTTCGATGCCTGATAACCTTACTACCTCGCCCCATGTTCCAAGATCGTCTGCGATTGCGTTGGTCGAGCGACTGTAAGTCCAGCCGCCCGGAGTATAAACAAGAACGTTGTCATTAACTCCTACCAGCTGACCATTTGTCGCTGTACTGGATGCTGTTCCAGCGGGCTTGGCACTTGTCATATCGGTAGTTCCGGTAAGGCGCAGTACGCCCTTATTGAATTTTCCAACTATTCCGCCACCATAATAACCGTTGGCACTCAACGTAAAATCACCAAGGTCAACAAAAACACCGTTTTCGCTGCTGGTCGTACCTATAACACCGCCGAAGAAATCGGCTGCTTCACGCTTTTCCATACCAGTCGCAGTAACTTCTACATTGCTGACCTGAACATATGCAGCACTGTCAACAATACCGATCACGCCGCCAAATGAAGTGAACGATGCATTTGCAGTCGGGTTGACATTAAGATTCTGAAGCAAAATGGTATCAGTCAAGCTGTTTGCAGTCAGCTTACCAATAACGCCGCCGAAATACCCGGCTTTACCAGTGCTTGTTGTTGAATATGAATATGATTTTGTTGTATTGCTGCTGGTAAGAGTAAGCCCACCAGTAGTTTCAAGTACGCCGAAAAGACCGCCACAGTATTTGCCTGAAACAGTCGCAGTTGTATTATAATCATTCAAATCTATAGAAGCTACCGAGCTGAATCCATATTTTCCGTAAAATCCGCCAACGCCATTGTTTCCAGTAACAGAGCCGCCGATTTCAAGCGTTGAAAGATCTCTGTTTGCATTTCCCTCTGCAGTTGCTTTAAGCTGAACTAAAGCAGAAGAATCCATACTGCCGACAAGCCCTCCGGCATAGCCCTTGTCATTTGCTTCTGCACCGTTTGCTGTAACTGCTGATGATATCGAATTTACATCAGAGATGATATTAAGCGTTGCCCCTGAAGCCATAGTGCCGATAAATGTACCGGCATTACCGTTTGACGAGGTAGTGCTGTGAGATATAGCATTTGATGAAATGTACTTGACCGTAAATACAGAATTACTGCCCATTGAACCGCAGAAAAGACCAACATCGCTTACAGAATCAGTTTCTGCATCATATGCTGCCTTTGATTCAATACTTTTGCCCGTGTTATTGGTGAATGTCAGGTCAACAAGGGCACCGTTTCTAATCTCTCCTATAGCGCCGGAAAATGTGCTGCTGCCTATAACCTGAACCTTCCAGCCTTTGGCAACAGTTACATCGGAATGATGAACGACATGATCGGCAAGAACAGGCGCACTCGTATCGGCAGCAACATCCTGAGTTCTATTGATTATCAGAGTGAATGAAGTTGATCCACCTGAGCCAACGATCGTAGCTTTGTCAGATAGGTATGAGAAAAAAGCCCTGTTTGTAGTTATCGAAAGGCTTGTTGAATCGGCGAAGGTCACTGTTCCTTCAAAAGGGTATGCACTGGAGCCAAGTCCGGGAAAATCCCCGGAAAGGACTGCGTTATTTAATGCTATACTGATAGAATCACTCTTATGATCATTGGCAAAATCTGTATCAGTTGCATACCAATGACAGTATGAAACAAATTCGTCTGCACTTTGAAAGTTATAATTGTGCTTATCAGTCCATACGGACTCATCTGTATATGCAGAGGCAGTTATAACAGTAGGCATACTTAATAATTCCGACACTCCTGAAAGTGGCAGAGAATTTGTCAGAAGCGCAACAGAAAAAGCAACGCTTATTATCCTTTGTTTTATTTTTCTGTTTCTATTATTATGCATATTATCACCACACTATGGATCTGGTTTAGAGGACAAGGTAATAGCTTTGTTTGATTTAGCTTCCGCTGCCTGCGGATTTTGTAAATTCACAGGCAACATACGATGAAGGTGATATCAGCGGGTCGTTTTCATTCACCTTATACAGCTGTAATTCATATCTGCTCCGGTTTGTTGAGTTGACAGGAATAGTTATCCTTTTCCAGCCGACATATCTTGCTCCGTATGTTGAAGCTTTATCACTGGTTTGTGTTGTATCGGATGCTGAAATAGTATCCGGAGTTTTTCCTTCTTCTGTCAGGAAGAATTTGTTCACTTCAACATGGTTGGGGTCCCAAAGGATATCTATCGAACCTACACCGCTTCCTGAAACTATATAGTTGTAGAAATCATAATCAATATTTATAGTCACATCATCGACAACAGTAGTCAGACTTTCCTGAATGGTTCCGTTCCATGATGCTTCAGCATCCTTGCCTTTAGCTGCAAAAAGCCTTGATTTTAGTTCGCTAAGAGTGCCTCCCGCAGTAGGACTAGCTTTTACGAATATAAAAAATTTCGAGTCCTGTTCATTTAAGTCGGCAGGGTCTATTTTTACAGTATAGGTATCTGTTTTTGAATCACCAGTTGCCAGAGTGTCAGAATCAAAAGTGTATTTATATCCATTGCTTGAAGTGAACTTGTGGTCAACAGGAGAAGCTACAACTCCGTCAGTATCATCTTCAGTCTTGGAAATTGAGTATAAGGCAATTTTATTCATATATCCGTTATATGTTTCCTGAGATATTTCATTGTTAGCCAGAGCCGTTGCAAGGCTTGCTACAAAATCCCCCGCTTTCTCATATGATCCATCATCTTTTTTGACCATAAGTTCTGCCTCAAATGTATAGGTTATGGGAGATGTACAGTAGTCACTCGGATAATTCTGATCATAATTACAAACCGTTACTGAAAATTTATCTGAAATGAGTCTATAGCTTGCCCATTCTGTTTTCATGCAGTTTGATGAAAACGGAGCTCCTGGTGATGTGGTAGTGGAAACTACTCTTTTAACTGATGATACTTCGGTGTATGCAGCATAGGCCACAAATAATGAGCTAATGAGCAGTATCGAGACCAGCCACACCCGTATCCAGTTCTTTTTTAGTTGTTCTAAGAGCTTTTTCATGTTTCCTCACCACCAGTTATCGACCGACTTATTTAGCCCAGATGTCTGTATGCTGTAATATATATCATATCGGTCTCTTTATTGTTTTGCGCTGTGTTCCATTTTTCAAATGCTGAATTGTCGGTTCCAGAGCCTTCATCCCAACCAAGTTCCAGTATGAAATAATCATAATCTCCGACACCGTCGGGATGCGTTATATAATTATTGCCTGTTGTCTGTAAATACATTGGTACGGCGTACAGCTCGGGATCGTCGGTACCTTTGTATGTTTTATCATAATAGTCATCGTCATTTACTGCCAAGTATCTGCCATAGGCCCCGTCATCTTGATTTAGAGGAGTCAGGGTGATGGCTGAATCTTTTATCTGATAATAAGTTTTCTTTGTAGTGTCTCCCCTCGGATGGTATAAAGTTAGTGCCGTAGCCGAACTCGAGGGTTCCTTGATCCGAGAGTTTATTTCATCAGCAGTCAATCCGGCAACATCAATTTCTGTTGCTCTGTATATGGTATAAGTAAACGGGATATTGGTTGTATGAGCAAGCTGTAAATCATAGTGTGCGTTGTAGCTTCCGGGCATTACACTAAAGACAAACCTTTGAGGAGTTCCGCTTGATATTGCCTCAATATCTATATCCTGCATTTCAAAATTAACAATTGGATCTGCCTCGTCCGCTTTGATAGCTCTGCCTGAACGGATTATGATATCTCCCGGCTCTTGAATCTTCGTTAGTGTTTCCAGATTCTTATTGCTTGCAAACCACGCATATACAGGAAGTGCGATAAGAAATGCAATCGTCAGCAATGATGCTGCAGTAAATTCAGCCTTTTGCCTTCGTGAGAGTTTTTTGAATTTTTCGAGTATCTTCACTATGATCACTCTCCTTCGGACGATTCCTCCGTAGTCATTTTCAGCCTAATGTAGTTTACATTTTTGCCGATAGCATTGTCGGCGCTGTCATATTTTTCTCCGTAGGTGTCATATCCTGTTGCCAGTGTACTCTCTGTAAGAGTAACCCCTTCAACAGCGGTATAGCTGTGAAAGTAGTAGTTTGGGTAAGTCGCAATATTGGTAACTACAGCTGTGCGGTCGGCACCGCTGATAAACGGTTCGATATTAACATTTGAATTAATTCTTGCATCCACAAGTGTACTAAGTGTTTCCGGCCATACCCAATATATTGTAACAGGAGTGTCTTGTGTAGCTTTTGTATATGTTTGATCAGGTAATGTTTTTTTTAAGTCAGCACCTGATACGATAGGTTTTGAATAAGTGTAACCTATCACTTCTTCTGTTTCAGGGTCTGTTATATCAACTCTGTCAGCAAACAGAAAAATGTGTCCTGCAAGATATCTTTGATATTCAGCATCAACAGGTGTCATCGTTATTGTTGTTTCATCGGTTTCTTCGTCGGTTGTTTCCGTACAGCTATATCCTACAATTTCAAATGTCAGATCAAGATTTATAGATGTATCACGGGGTTTAACATAAAAAGATATTTGCCCGTAATGACCCGGTTTGATGCCTTTGTCTGTACTACTGTTATTGTTATTCATTTTATCAGTAGATGTCATTGCCCACACCATAGTATCGCTGCTCATTACTTCATCATGGTAATCTTGATAAATGTTATTACCACCACTTAATGGCTCGATAACGTATGGTAAAGTAGAGACATTAACATTGCCTCCATTAGCACTCGTCTCCTTATTCATCGAGAACCATCCAATCGTCACAAACACCAGCACGATGACCGTCATCGCAAGCATTGCGCCCAGCTTTATCAGCCTCGCCTTGCGCTTCTTCGCATTTTCGGCCAGTACCTCCTGCCTTGCCGCTGCTTCCAATGAAGCAGACTTTTCCGCATCTATATTGCCCTTCTCCAAAATATCCTTGCTGTTTTCCATCTGCTTCACCTCTTTCTCAACAAATCATATTT
>CALCRR010000353.1 GCA_937894495.1 uncultured Ruminococcus sp.
TATTATAATAAAAAATATTCTAAAAGTTTAATTGAAAAATCTCATTGTGAAAATACAAATTTATATAGTTATTATAAAGAAATAAGTATTAAAGAAACAATATCATTTAAGAGTAGTGAACAGAAAAATAAAATAAATATAAAAAATTTTTCTCTTTTATATTTTAAAGAGTTTTCTGAAAAAGAAAAATTCCTTGTTCAAAAATATGGGAGAAAAATTGAATTATATGAAGATTTATATGATTTATTTAATTCAAAAAATACTTCTTTAGAAATTAATAAAGATGGAAAAGCTTGCTTATTAATAGGGATGAAATTATCTTCATCATATAGTTGTCTCCCAAATTCCAATTTTATATCATTATTGAATGATAATAATATTATTAAAGAATCAAATTGGAGAATTAAATTTTATGATAACGACGATAAAGAAAAAAATCAAATTGGATTTGATGGTGAATTTATTATTGGGAACGATACAAATGCTCAATTAAGTATAAGTAATGTTTTAAATTACAAATATTATCAAGATTGGGAACTTCAATTTAAATCCATTTATTTCTTTAAAAATGAAAACGACCAAAAAATATCAATAAATGATATAGATATAGAAAATAATGAAAATATAATTATAGTAGATAATATTATAAACATTGAATTTGATATAGATTTAAAAATAATATTAGGAACAAAAAAATATTATAATATAATAAATGAGTATTTTTTTATGAAAAACGAAGGTGAATGTAAATACGAATTATTTGATAAAAAATATGGAATATTTATATGTGATGTAAATTTAAATATAAATAATTTTCCTCCGTTATACTTTTATAATCATATATATAATTATACTTTTCAAATGAATTATACTGATTTGTTTTTGGATAAAAATGATAAAAAATATTTTTTAATTGTTTTCGATGAAACAAAACCTGACCTATGGACTTTTGGAACTTTATTTTTAAAAAAATATTTTTTTGTGTTTAACACTAATGATAAAACTATTGGTTTTTATGATATAGAAACAAAGGAAATAGTATTACATGAGGTTTATACAGTTAGAGGTATTTCGTTTAAGATTTTTGATGAAGCGGGAAATTTTATTGATCAGATAAACTGTATGGAAAAGGATGATTTTGACTCTATGCGTAAGTCATTAGATAATGTAAAAAGGATGATATGCAATAAATTAAAGCTGGATCTTGATGATTTAAATACGGATCAAGTTTGCCAGGTTCAACATCATAGGTAACATTATATGATAAGTCATACAGTAAAGTTTATAGAGCGTTATAACGGTTTTAAGGAGCATACAGGGATTATTCTATATACACCGGATGAAGTGTCCGCTGAAGAAGTGAGAGAGGCTATAGAGCGCGTTAGAGACAATAATAGATATACTCCTATAAGGGATATACTTGATAAGATCGTACATGATCATGATGAATGGTCATGGGAGAATATTAAATATGATATTGATATTCGTATGCCTGCTGAAATAACGAATTACAACAGAGTGAATTTTTGTAAATATAAGAGATCATCCTAAATGCGGAAGATATTGACAAAAGGAAAATAAAATGCTACAATATATTTGTAAGTAATGATAGCAAGAAAGCAGGTGTTTATGGCTCCCAAGAAAATATATATCATTGAAGATATTATACTATCTCTTGTAGCATTTGGAATTTTTTCACAGTCTTTTTTCAATATTCCTGGATGGGAAAAGCCCGTATTTCTGATAGCATTTTTCCTGATGATTATTGTGATGCTTGGGATCAGATATATAGAATTTGTTATCAGAATACTTTTCAGCGTATGTCTTACAGTGGTGATTGTTCTCATAACACCTTTATCAAAGCTTTTTATTGAAAAGCCGGCAATAGCCATCCTAATCACCTGTGCGGCGTTTTTATTGACACTTCTCCTTAATGATATTGATTTGAGAGCACTTTTTTCAAAAAAAAATGTTAAGATCCATATGGATAGAGAAGAAGAGTTCCTCTTTAGAGAGTCGGCAAAGGTAAAGAGATCAAACAATTATGGCACTTCTAATACCGCCAAGACTGACTATTCACAATACTACGAGGAAAACTACACTCGTAATTCAGATGTACATAAGGTTCAGCACAACTCCGGCATCGATGCGGATTACTTTGCCGGTTGTGTAGACAAGGATAGTGTGACTAAGAGATATCACCAACTGATGAAGATATATCATCCAGATAATCAAAATGGTGATACAGATATGTCACAGAAGCTTCAGGAAGCCTATAAAGAAGAGCTTAAAAAGTATTGATTTTATAGCCATTTTCCTTTAGGCAATAACAGCTGATAAAGGCTCATAACAGGGTATAATGGAGGCAAAAAGGTGACGAGTGAGTTACAAAAATGCTCTCAAAGCCGCATTTTACCGCAACCTTGAGCGAGGGCTATGCTCGCCCAGGGCGTGGCTTACTAATAGCTTTCATAATTGAGGAATTTTAGATATAGTGATATAATCAGGTGGAGGTCTTTTGACTTCCGCCTGTTTTTGTATTAGGGCGTATGATATGCTTTTTTGAGGGGAATCGGGAGGATGTTATGCAGTGGATCAGATTTACAATAGAGACCACCACGGAAGCCTGCGACAGTGTGTGCGGAGTCCTGTATGGGCTGGGCTATGATTCGGTGGAGATAGAGGATGGCACACCGGTACATGATCTGATCCAGGGCAGGGATTATGAGGAGCTTTACCGAAATGCCGACAAGGCGCTTTACAAGGTCAAGGGCAGCGGAAAAAATATGTATGAGCTTCACAGCGGAGAGGAGCAGGAGAATGATAAATAGGATAGCGGCATTGCTTTTATCTGCATCTCTTCTGCTTTTAACAGGCTGTCGGGAGAGTACGGACAGTTCATCTGATATAGTTACCACCTCGCAGGCTGAGGAGATACAGGCGAAGGTCGAATACCCACTGACTATCAGGGTGGGCTATTCAACGGGGGAGGACGACCCCAGAGGTGTGGCTCTTAAAAGCTTTTGTGATACTGTTACCGAAAAGACAGGCGGAGATATAGTTTTTGAGGTACACCCCTCGGGAGAGCTGGGAAGCGACTCGGAGCTCATAAACGGTATGATAGAAAAAACGGTGGATATGACAGTGTCCAGCGCAGGGAATTATGCGCTTTATGCCACAAAAATCGGCGTTTCGGCGCTGCCGTTCCTCTTTGATGATTTTCAGTCTGCCTGGGCATTTATAGACAGCGACGAGATGCATAGCATGAATGCAGAGCTTGAAAGCTACAATATGCACGTTCTGGCGTATTTTGATAACGGTTTCAGATGTGTTACCACCTCTGAAAATATCGGCGCTGTTGAAAAGGCAAGCGATATGAACGGATTGAATATCAGAACTCCCGAAAACCAGATAGTTATGGAGACCATGTCGGAGCTTGGCGCCAATCCCAGGAGCTACCCCTTTGCGGAGCTTAAACAAGCCCTTATCGACGGAGTTTTCGATGCGCAGGAGAACCCTATACCTGTAATATACAATAACGGGCTTTATGAGGTGCAGAAGTATCTTTCCGTCACAAACCACAGCTATGACGCTATGCCCCTGACTATCAGGCAGGATATCTGGGAGCAGCTGACACCCGAATATCAGCAGATAATAGCTGATGCCGCTGAACAGGCGCAGGAGCTCGACCGCACCCTGGTCAAGCAGCAGACTGAGGACTGCGTAAAAGAGCTTGAAGCAAAGGGCATGGTGGTGGTTTACCCCGATCTTGCGCCATTCAGAAGCGCTACCACAGGTGTAATGGATATGTTCAGAACGGTATACGGCGAGGAGCTTATTGATTATGTCACGAATAATTAAGGCTTAGGTGATATATCTGCTTTTGGGGCAGGATCATCTGAAAAAAGCTTGCAGAAAGACAATCATGCTTTAAGGAGACAAACATGAAAAAATACTTATTATTGATGACAGTCTGTGCTCTTATGCTGTCAGGCTGCGGAAAAATTGCAAAGAGCAGCAAAAAGGAAAGCTCGCAGAATACAAGCAGCTCTGAGGCTCAGACCGACAGCATGACTACCTCTGATGAGGACTATGAGCCTGTTGTACATGATATGCAGGCAAGGGTATCTGTAAAAAATATCAACGGAGATGATATGACTGCCAAGGTAGACAATGCCCAGGAGTTTTTTGAATTTGCAGAGTCGGTCTATGAAACTTCTCAAAAGTGTGACTTTTTAAATGACGAGCAGATACTCACCGTTCATTTTAATAACGGAAGTGACGAGTATATCTATTCCTGCTGCGATGACGGCGTTTTTGCAAGGGTGCGCAAGGGTGATCGGAAGATGAATGAGCCCATGTTCTTTAAGCCCGACAGCGAGAACTCACAAAAGCTCAGGGATATGATGCTTGCATATTCGGTGCTGGGCGTGGTATTTAAAGATGCTGAATACAGCATTGACCCTGAGCACACCGAAATTAGCAGCATAGCTGAAACAGCAGCTGCTCTGCCATCAGACTTTGACGAAACACGATATTATTATGTTGATGACAGGACAACTATATTCTGTAATATCCTTACCGAGAGCGGCGGTCTGTTTTATCTGCAAACGACTGATGAAAAGACTGATGTTCTGATAGGAGGTGACCCTTATTATCAGGAAACGGAATTTTATGAGTATTTCACCGATGAAAACGGTAAGGCATTTTACCGTCCCGAGGGTTACGATGTATTCTATACTGCTGACGGGTTCTGGGGAGACTATCAGCCTGTACCCCTTGTAAAGACCACTGAGCAGGAGGAATATCTTTATAGCTTTACCATAACCTCAGACGGCAGCGAGCTGACTGCCGAGGTATGGCAGGGGGAGGATACTACCGACTATTATCTCACCGAAAACGGTGAGATAAAGGCTATGTGGAGCTATGACGGGCTGACAGGTGCTGCGCTTATGTACAGCTACAGGACCGATGAGGTCACAAGCGGTTTTATAGACGAGATCATCGCCCATGCTGAGGAGCATATGTATCAGCCTGAGGAGGAGAAGGAAGTCCTTCCGACAAACGCCAAGGAGTGGCGTGAATATGATACGGAAAAATACGGACTTTTTGACCTCAGCGGCGGTGTGGAGATCGGACAGGAGGTCGAGCCCACAGGCGTTGTTGAGGAATGGCGAAGATATCTCAGCAGCGAGAAGGAGCCCTTTACTCTGGAATTTCGCTGGGCTGGGGCTGAAAGAAACGAGTATGAGATAGTTACCTTTGATAATGGAAATTATTATTGCCGCCACGATATGGAGCTGCACGACAAAACAGGAAGCACAGGCGGCGAGGAATGGGTAATTGACGGACGGCTGTTCCAGTCCACATATTATACTGACGAGTATGACAGCCGTGATATATTTGAGTGGCCTATGAGCGAATACTACAAGGTACCGATAGACCTGCTGTTTGAGGACGAGCAGCGAGGTGAGGAATACGCAGGCAAGTGCGAGCGTGCCTATGAGGTGACTATCGGCAATGAGCAGTATATCTGCGAGGAATGGTCGCTAATGCTGGGCAGGCTTTGGAAGGTCTACATAAAAGACGGCAGAATTGTTGCCTGGGAAGGCGATTTTTACAACCAGTCTACGGTAAACACTGTATTAAGGCTTGAAAAATCGGCAGACTACCAGCTTTTGCAGATACCTGAAAATGAGGGAATGCATATATCGAATGATTAATTAAAAGAGCGCGGGAAAGTATAGGCGGCGCTGATATAGAAGCTTTGAGCCATAGTATTTCTGATGCGTCGTCAGGAATACTATGGCGTTTTGATTTACAATGCAGCGATATTATGCTATACTTGTTACTGACATAAATCGTAATTTATAGGAGCAGACTATGAAAAAATGCCTCAATATCTTCTTTCAAATCGTGAAATGGGTTATTATCGTAATTATTTCTGTGATCGTCTTGTTTTTCATTGTCCGATTTGTCGGTCAACGTATCAACGACAGAACGCCCAAAGGCGGTATCAACGGAACCAAGTATGTCAATATAAACGGCACTGAGCAGTGGATCAATATTTACGGGCAGGACAAGGATAAACCCGTACTGCTGTATCTGCACGGCGGTCCGGGTTCGCCCACAAGCTATGAGGACTATCCTGTTCTCCGTAAGCTCAGTGATATTTATACCATATATGCCTATGCTGCGATCCGATAAATTGTCTGAAACAGTACATGAGATAACAGAAAAGGCTTCATAGATCCTTATAAACGGGTGGATTTCAATAGTTTTTCTATTAATTGTATGTAGATAAGAAGAGAGTGCAGTTTTTTGAGCTGCAGCGCATATAACAGTGTTGACTGCAATGGATTTTAGTGTTATAATATAGCTACAGCCCATGATGTTCACAGGGGCTGCGGAGCTATAGAACCATTACACCTAAAGACATTGTGTTATCACATAAAAGGAGGATAATTCGATGAATATCTATTCAGTTACAGACCCCGAATTCAGCGAGTTTGGCAAGGTGCTGGAGGGCTACGATACTAAAGAGCTTATCAGTGCTATGAACAGCATTGCTCTGCCCGAGGAGGGTGTGTCATATGAGCCCTGGATAGACAGCCTTGAAAAGTGCAGTATATTCAAGCCCCTTGCAGACAACGCTTTTGGCGGTATGCCTATAGAGCTGGGTATGTGCTGGGGTCACAACAGGTCGCTCAACTGCCTTGAATATCACAGAAACAGCGAGATAAACATTGGCAGCTGTGACTTTATACTGCTGCTGGCAAAGCAGGAGAGAATCATTGACGGATTGCTTGACACGGCTGATGTAAAGGCATTTCGTGTCCCTGCAGGGGTTGTTGTCGAGGTATATGCGACTTCGCTGCACTATGCCCCCTGCCAGACCACGGACGATGGTTTCAGGGTAGCGGTAGTTCTCCCAAGAAACACAAACACCGACATTGCCAAGCCCGAGATCAAAAACGGCGAGGACAAAATGCTTTGGGCACGAAACAAGTGGCTGCTGGCTCACGAGAATTCGGCAGAAGCGAAGCAGGGAGCTTATATCGGGCTTAAAGGGGAGAATATTACGGTTTAAAGGGTATAACATCATTCCCGTATTATTTTGGTGAATAAAATCAGAGACATATTGTTTTATGCTGTGAGAGTGAATTTTTGCTCCACAGCTTTTTCTTTTCTTCTCAGTAACAAAAATAAGGTATATATTTTTAGATGGAGTATGTTGAATGCGTGAGAAAGACTAATAAAAGTGTTGATAAAAAAGAATGAATACTGAGTATCCTGCAAAGAAGAAATCATGACAGACTAGCAAGATAGTTTTAGATAATAAGTTAAGGCACATTCTTTTTGGAGTGTGCTTTTTTATACTTGTATTGTGAGGGAAAATATGGTATAATACTGCAAAGGACATTTTTCAGCAGGGCGGTAAGGCAAGTGATACTGTATTTCAGCGGTACGGGCAACTCAAAATACATCGCTGAGGGGCTGTCATACAGGCTAGGCGATGTACTGATATCCATCAATGACAAGATCAGGAATAATGATAACGCTGTGCGTCAGTACGGTGGGCAGCTTGTCATTGTTTTTCCTGTCTATGTGGGCAGGATACCAAAGCTGGTGGAGCAGTGGATCACAGGAACGCATTTAAGATCTCAGCCTGTATATTTCATCGGGACCTGCTCTCATATCGCAGGAAATATTGAGCCTTATCTGAGGGCTCTGGCAAGAAAGAAGCACCTGAGATACATGGGCTTTTTACCGATCTTTATGCCGCAAAACCACATCTGCATTTACCCTCATGATAAGGCGGCTCTTGAACGTAGAAAGCTAAGCACTGCCGACAGAAGGACAGAATATGCACACAGCGTGATCTCACAGCAAAAGCATTTTCCGAAGTATGCCCCGACCCCATATGAGTATGTTCTGAGCGGACTCGAATATGCGCCGTTTTATAGATTTATGGTCGGAGCGAAGAAGTTCAGGGTAACAGATAAATGTGTAGGCTGCGGACTTTGCGAAATGAGCTGTTTGCTGAATAATGTGAAAATATTAAACCGCCGTCCATGCTGGGGCAACAGCTGCACCCACTGCATGGCGTGTATCGGGAGATGTCCTCAGAAAGCCATTGAATACGGCAGTATTACATTAAAACGGAAAAAATATCACTGCAAAGGCTTTGATCTCAAGAAATTTGAAAAGGGGAGTATCATTATGTTTGATAAGAAAATATTAGACAGCATAGAAGTGCTGTTCCACAGCAGTATACGCATAAGCGGCGATAAGGTGATCTATATCGACCCGTTTAAAATCAGCGGCGAGCGGCATGACGCCGACCTTATCCTGCTCACTCACGACCACTTTGACCATTTCTCAAAAGAGGACATCGCCAAGGTTATGAACGGCGATACGGTCATAGCAGCACCCGAGCTTATGGCAGATGAATGCAGGCAGATCGTTGGCGACAGGTTTATATCAGTTCTGCCTGATAAAAAATACACCGTTTGCGGAATAGAGATAGAGACGGTTCCGGCATACAACATTGTGAAGCCGTTTCACCCCAAGTCAAAAAAGTGGGTGGGATATATCATGACCATAGGCGGCACAAGGGTCTATGTGGCTGGCGATACGGATATGACTGACGAGAACAAGTGCGTGTCCTGCGATATAGCCCTTGTTCCCATCGGCGGAACGTATACGATGAACGCCAAGAAAGCCGCCGCTTTTACGAACATCATCAGACCGCACACCGTTATCCCGATACATTATGGCAGCGTTGTCGGAAAGCCCGAGGACGCTGAGGTTTTCAAGAGCGCAGTGGATAAGGATATTGAGGTAAGAGTTTTGCTTTAAGGATATGAGCAATACTATGTATGATCACCGAAGGGAGGGGAGACAATGCCCATATGGAACCCATGGCACGGCTGCAAGAAGATAAGTCCGGGCTGTGCGAATTGCTATGTATACAGACGGGACGATAGCATCGGCAAGGACGCCAGCATTGTCTCTAAAACAGGCGACTTTTCCCTTCCTCTGAAAAAGAACAGACAGGGTAAATTCAAGCTTCAGCCTGAGGACGGTGTAGTCTATGCTTGCATGACCTCCGACTTTTTTCTTGATCAGACTGACCTCTGGAGAGGAGAGTGCTGGGATATGATTCGGCTGCGTAGCGACCTGCACTTTCATATCATCACCAAGCGGATAGACAGGTTTCTTGAATGCGTTCCCGAGGACTGGGGCGAGGGCTGGGACAATGTTACAATAACCAGCACCTGTGAAGATCAGGACAGAGCTGACTACCGACTACCGCAACTTCTTGAAGCACCGATAAAACACAGGCAGATCATCTCTGAGCCGATGCTCGGGGATATCGACATTGATAAGTACCTAAAGACTGGGCTGATCGAGCACGTTACCTGCGGCGGCGAGTCAGGCGATAATGCCAGACCCTGCGATTTTAACTGGGTCAAGGAACTGAGAAGGCAGTGTATCAGAAGCGGCGTGCCCTTCACCTTCAAGCAGACCGGTGCCGTTTTCATCAAGGACGGCAGAAGATACAACATCGACCGCAGGCTGCAAATTGCACAGGCGAAAAAGTCCTGCTATAGCTATGTTCCCGGTGCAGGGATAGCTGACGGGATACAGTATTCGCTTCCTGATAGGCAGATGCTGTTTGCAAGGCTCAGTAAGTCGGATTTCAGGAACAGATTTCATCTGACCCAGAACGACAGGATGTATGTCGAGCAAAAGGGCATGGACGTTATACGTTCCCACGCCGCCGACTTCGTAGCAAAGCGCCTTTCTGCCGAGAATCCTGAAAAGGACGGAAAACAAACGCCCATGAAAGGTCATCCGATATTTTTAGCCCAGCACGCCACCGCCTGCTGCTGCCGGGGGTGCCTTGAAAAATGGCACAATATCCCCTCGGGCAAGGTGCTGAATAAGGCGGAACAGGAATACATCGTCAGCGTGCTGATGGACTGGATAGAGAAGGAAATGAGGGACACAATATGATACAGGATATTTATCCGCATAGGCTTGATAATACATACAAGGCTGATGCAGCGCCGAAGGACAGTGATAAAGTTGTGGTTTATTTTGGCGGCGATTTTCTTCTTAAAGTGAGCGACAAGAAAATAGCTCTACCGCAGGTCAGGGATATTCCAAAGGAGCTTCATGATAAGCTGTGTTATCTCTTCTCGATTGATGATAATGCGTACTTTCTACTGCCTGAAAAGGTCTCTGTAGCAAACTATGAGCGGCACAGCATTACAGATGTCAGAAAAGCTAACTTTCAACCTGAATATGAGGTCTTTGCTCTTTTTACAGCTTATCATCTTGCTGAATGGTATGCTGACAACAGGTTCTGTGGACGCTGTGGCGCTGATACTGTTCACGACACCAAAGAACGGGCGATGTTCTGTCCGAATTGCAATAAAAAAGTCTATCCAAGGATAAACCCTGCGGTCATTATAGGTGTGATAAACGGCGACAAGATACTTATAACTCGCTACAACAGGGGCTATGCTCACAATGCGCTTGTAGCCGGATTTACCGAGATCGGCGAGACTGTTGAGGAAACTGTCGCACGAGAGGTCATGGAGGAGGCTGGACTGAAGGTCAAAAATATCAGGTACTACAAGTCTCAGCCTTGGGGCGTAGCAGCTGATCTGCTGATGGGCTTTTACTGTGAGGTCGATGGTGATGATACTATCACGATGGATAGGAACGAGCTGAAATACGCAGAATGGGTAAACAGAAAGGATATCGTTTTGCAGCCGCTTGATTACAGCCTGACAAACGAGATGATGAAAATGTTCAAGGAAGGGAAGGTCAGATAATGGAATACAAGATATACCGGAATAAGACAAGCTTTATTGATGACGGGAATGAGATCGCAGGGGTCACTTTCCCCGAGCGCTCGCCGGGGGTGTATGATATTAACCACACATGGGTTGACGAGTCTCAGCAGGGCAAAGGGCTGGCAGGAAGGCTCGTTCAGATGGCGATAGGTGAGATAAACAGCAGGGGAGGGGAGATAACCGCTTCCTGCTCTTATGCGCAGCATTTTATCGAGAAAAACGGCATAAGACCTTATGTTATCTGCCACATGGTAACTTCGATAGACGGTAAGGTGACGGGCGATTTTCTCTCCTCGGAGATCGGTCTAAAAGCGGCAGAGGAATACTACGAAATAAACCGCAAACTCAAGGGTGATGCCTTTGCCTGCGGTCGTGTGACTATGGAGTCTAGCTTTACAGGTGGTTTCAAGCCTGATCTCAGCAAATATGAGGGAACAAAGCTCGCTTGTGAGGACTATGTTGCAATGAAGCACAGCTATTATGCTGTTTCCTTCGACAGGCACGGCAGCGTGGGCTGGACAGACAGCAAAATACACGATGATGACCCCGGCTATGACGACTGCCATATCATCGAGGTGCTATCGAAGGACGTGTCAGACGCTTATCTTGCCTATTTACAGAGCATTGGGGTTTCGTATATTTTTGCAGGGGAAAACGATATCGACATCAGAACTGCTCTGAATAAGCTATATTCGCTCTTTGGTATCAAAAAACTTATGTTAGAGGGCGGCAGCATCATCAACGGAGCCTTTGAGAGGGCAGATGTAATAGACGAGCTGAGCCTTGTTACTGCTGCCGTTATTGCTGACAAAGACGATAAGCCCCTCTTTTATAATAGTATAGGCGCCGACTGGAAGCTATTCTATTCAGAGTCACTGAACAACGCCGCAATGTGGTCAAGATACAGAAAATAGTCATATCAAAAACGTGATAATCTGCATACGAAAAACAAGAAAATTATTACCGGAGGGCGCACTTATACAAACCACGGAGGGTTTGTAAGTGCGCCAGAGGGGAGAACCCCTCTGGACTCCCCCCATAAAAGCAAGCGATTCCGCTGGGGTGCCTATCAGCATAGTCAAATACCAAGCCATCGTATCTTTTTGATCTATGTTGACATTATATATTAGCTATGATATAATGAACTATCCAATAAGTCCGGATTATTCCGGACTTGTTTTTTTGCAGCACAGCTATCTCCTTTCGAGCGTGTGACCATTTTTACATTGAAATGATATATTGCAGGTATCAGTCCTTCTTCCTATTTAAATTAATTGTGATGTATGTATATACGCTCGATTATATAGTATTATACCACTCGTGAATTTAGATGTCTATAGGTTGATCGAAGCTTTGTTCACTACTACAAAAATGTGAACTTCAAATTTTGCAGATCGCTGTATATTGACGTGAACTTTGCAAATCAGTATGAATTGTTTTTATTAAGTTCTGATGTGGGGGCACTTGATAATACCACCGAAATATGATATAATTAGACTATATTATTACGGAGGTATATCATGGGCAGAGAAGGTTTCAAATCAAGATTAGGTTTTATACTTGTCAGTGCAGGGTGTGCGATAGGTATAGGCAATGTATGGCGTTTTCCTTATGTGGTAGGGCAGAACGGCGGAGGTATTTTTGTGTTGCTGTATCTGATATTTCTCTTTATCATGGGTGTGCCTGTGCTGACTATGGAGCTGGCTGTAGGCAGGGCAGGAAGAAAAAGCGCTGTTCTCAGCTATAAAGAGCTTGAAAACCGGGCAGCAAGTGGCATATACACGGGTGGTTCTGTATACTGGGCTGCTATATGCTGATGATGTATTACACCACAGTTTCAGGCTGGATGACGGACTATTTTTTCAAGTTCGCAAGCGGCTCATTTAAGTCGGGAATGACAGTTGATGATATCGGCGGAGTTTTCAGCGATATGCTGGGTTCTCCCGTAGAAATGATACTTTGGATGGCGATAGTCGTGATACTGGGCTTTCTGGTATGCAGCAGGGGACTTCAAAACGGTATCGAAAAGCTCAGCAAATTCATGATGTCAGCGCTGCTGGTACTGATAGTTGTTCTGGCAGTACACAGTCTGACCCTCTCCAGGGCAGGGGAGGGAATGAAATTCTATCTTGTTCCCGATCTTGATAAAGTCAAGGAGATAGGTCTTGGCAATATAATCGTTGCCGCCATGAACCAGTCGTTTTTCACACTGAGCCTTGGTATCGCCGCAATGGAGATACTGGGCAGCTACATGAGTAAGGACAACACCCTGCCCTCTGAGGCTGTACGGATAAGTTTGCTTGATACCTTTGTGGCTATCATGTCAGGCATGATAATCTTTCCTGCCTGTTTCTCCTTTGGAGTCGAGCCTGACGCAGGTCCGGCACTAATATTCATTACTCTGCCGAACGTGTTTACAAATATGTCGGGTGGAAGGATATGGGGAACGCTGTTCTTCCTGTTTATGACCTTTGCCAGCTTTTCCACTGTAATTGCGGTATTTGAAAACCTTGTGGCATTCTGTATAGAAAGGTTCAACATCAGCCGTATGAAGTCCTCGGTACTGAACTGTATTGCAATGCTTATTCTCAGCTTGCCTTGCGTGCTTGGCTACAACGTCTGGAGCAAGCTGCACATCATCGGAGACAGAGATGTTCTCGACAGCGAGGATTTTATTGTCAGCAATCTTCTGCTCCCCATTGGTTCACTTATTTTCCTGCTTTTCTGTGTCACCAGATGGGGCTGGGGCGGCGACAATTATTTTGAAGAATGCAACACAGGCTCAGGTCTTAAATTCTCAAAAAAACTAAAACCATATTTCCAGTTTATACTGCCTGTGCTGATCGTAGTGATACTAGTTCAGGGATTAAGATAACAACAAGAAATGCCCGGGTCTTGATACTCGGGCATTTAGTATTTAAGGCAACACCGCACAACCACCGGCTAACGCCTTTGCACGCCATCTGCTTGCATATTTTCCGTCATAATACACAAAGTTTCCTTGACTTGCGCCAGCAAGCCTGCGTCAACTTTATGCATTCTGACGAAAAATCTGACTGCGCATCTGACGTACAATGGTTGTACGGTGTTGCCTTAATCATCTATGTAAGAGCCACTGAACAGTCTGAACATCAGATCGGCTAAAAATTCTTCATCGGCAGAGCTGTCTGTCAGAATATAGTTTTTAGCAATGCTGCTCATTCCGCCTGCTATAAAATCAATGAGGAACTGCCTGTCATCGCCGTAAATATCGTGGATAAAATGCTCGCATTCCATAAACGCCTGATACTGCATATCGTATAGAAAATGTATCATGTCATTCCTGACCAGCAGCTCTATGGTATGCCTATTTCTGATAATGTATTGGGAGTATTCCCTGCAAAACTCCCTGAAACCTGTTTTTCTGCACTCCTGCTTTTTATGCTCGGGAGTGTAGCAGCAGCTGTTGCTGAGCTGGTAGATCATAACGCTGTCCTTTGTGCCGAACAGGGAATAGAAGGTCTGCCTTGACACAGAAGCCTCTTTGCAGATATCGCTTATGCTTATTGACGTATATGTATTGCTTTCAAGCAGCTTTAAAAGCGCGTCTGCGATCAGCTGCTGAGACAGCAGTGCCACCTTGTTATTGCCTTCATACATTGACAAAACACCTCAGTTTGTATAAGTTTGATCTTACCCCTTGACAAGTGTCAAGGTTTATGATATAATTATATCACAGACTTGGACAGATGTCAAGTTAAATGGCTCTATAGAGCCAATTTTTTCACCTACAGATTAGCACTCTAATAAAAAGAGTGCTAAAAGAGAGAAAGAAAGGAAGGTAATCAATATGTTAGTTATCCCCGTACACAATATGGTGGTTCTGCCAAATTCTGTACTTTACATCAGAAAAGACGCTTTTGCCGCAAGCACTGACCGTCCTGCCTCGCGAGGTGAAAAGGTCATTTTACTTATCACGAAGGAAGATGACGAGCGTGAAAAGCTGAACGCCGACAGCTTCAAGCCCCTTGCGGTCACAGGCATTATCAGGAATGAAGATCTGTATGATTTTGTTGCCATTGATACTCTTGACAGGGTGGGCATAGATATGGCTGACGTTACTCCCGAGCATAAGATACAGCTGTCAATATCGGCACGACCTGAGGTAAAGGATATGGACGAGAGTGAGGAAAATGCGGTGTTCACAAAGCTCCGTCAGGAAATAATCTCCTTTGCATCGAATTACGAGTGGGGTCCTGTGACAAGGCAGCTCACCACCTTTTGCAGTAATCTGAACGGGCTTATCTCGGTATTTGCGCCATTTATGTATATCTCTGCGGAAGAGCGCTATTCGCTGCTTGAAGAAAACAGCACCAAGGCAAGAGCCGAGAAAATAGAGCAGTTTATTCTTGAATTTATCGAAATGGCAAGGCTCAACAGCGACAGCAGCGAGCATATTGAGCAGGACACCAAGAAGATATACCGTGAAGCTGCTATCAAAAAGCAGATAGCTTACCTGCAAAGCGAGCTTGATAAGCTGCACCCCGAAAATATGACTGAGCTTAGAAAGCTGGAGCTCAAGATCGAAGAGTCGGGCATGAATGAGGAAGCACGCAAGGAAGCCGGCAAGATAATCAACCGTATGAAGAACGAGGGCGAAAACTCCCAGGAATATGCCATGATGTTTGATTATGTAGACCTGCTGGCGAAGCTCCCCTGGAAAAAAAGCGAGGCTGAGGAAATCGACCTGAAAGAAGCGAGAGAAGTGCTTGAAGCCGACCACTTTGGCTTGAAAAAGGTCAAGGAGCGCATAATCCAGCAGATAGCTGTAATGGACTTAAAAAAGGAGCAGTCGGGGTCAATTTTATGCTTTGTGGGAGCGCCCGGTACAGGTAAGACCAGCATAGGCAAGAGTATCGCAAAGGCGCTCCACAGGGAGTATGTGAGGGTAAGTCTGGGCGGCGTCCGTGACGAAGCTGATATCAGAGGACACAGGCGTACATACATCGGTGCTATGCCGGGCAGGATAATCGACGGTATCTCAAAGGCCGGGGTGAGCAACCCTGTAATGGTGCTTGATGAGATAGATAAGCTGTCTCAGTCATACAACGGCGACCCTGCAAGCGCTTTGCTGGAGGTGCTCGATCCTGAGCAGAACAGCACCTTTACAGACCATTACCTGAATGTGCCTTATGACCTTTCAGATGTGATGTTCATCTGCACGGCTAACAGCCTTGATACCATACCTGCACCCTTGCTCAACCGTATGGAAGTCATTCAGTTTAACGGATACACCGAAAGCGAGAAGTACCAGATAGCTGTGAAGCACCTGCTGCCAAAGGCTGAAAAGGCGGTAGGTATCCCCGAGGAGCATATAAACATCACCGAGGAAGCCATGCACACGATCATCTCCGATTATACGAAGGAGGGCGGCGTAAGAGGTCTTAAAAAGCGCCTTGATACCCTTTGCAGAACGGCGGCGGTCAAGCTGGTCTCGGGGGAAAATGATAAGCTCACTATTGAGAAAGACCAGCTGAGAGATTACCTTGATATGAAACCTATACATCACGAGGTCGCAGCTGAGAGTAATCAGCCCGGTGTTGTTACAGGGCTTGCGTGGACACAGGCTGGGGGTGATATCCTCTACATCGAAACGCTTTTCACCAAGGGCAGCGGCAAGACTATCATCACAGGTCAGCTGGGCGATGTTATGAAAGAGAGCGTGCAGATAGCTGTGAGTCTTGTAAAATCCATGTATCCAGACAAGGCAGAGCTGTTTGACAAAAACGACCTTCATATCCACGTTCCCGACGGCGCAGTGCCCAAGGACGGACCTTCGGCTGGCATAACCCTTACCACGGCGCTGTCCTCACTGGTAACGGGTCACAGGGTAAGCCCACAGCTTGCGATGACGGGCGAGGTATCGCTGAGAGGTGTGGTCTCACCCATAGGCGGACTCCCCGAAAAGCTTATGGCAGCAAAGCGTGCAGGTGTCAGCAAGGTGTTCATTCCCGAGGAAAACAAGGACGACCTTAACGATGTTGCTGACGAGGTCAAAAACAGCCTGACTATCATACCTGTGGCAAGCGTTGCAGAGGTGCTGAAGCAAACTCAGCTGATGACATCGGCAGTACAGTAAACTATTATACCCGAGAGTTTTGAATGCTCCCGGGTATTTTTGTAAACCGAGCTGCCTGTTGCAATAAAGAGCCAAATGTGGTATAATAAAAAAAGACGGGATCTATACAGACAGGTGGATAATATGATAATAGCAAATGGAATGGATTTTATAAATGATGAAGCTGTGATCGGTAAATGGGAAAACATTGGGTGGAAGGAAGGCACAGATGATGTTTCAATTACTGATCTGAACGGGTTTAGCGGAGAATTTCATGACCTTTACTTTCTTCCCAACGGTGAGCCGTATTGGATATTTGAGGGCTGGACAAAGGGCATACTTCTGATACATTATGGTGGTGACGAACCGATACTTTCTTACAGATATGATATCCGGGATATAGCTGATAAACGATACTTGTTTTTGAGATCGGAAAATAAGACCGAGGTCTTTATAAAAAGGGATAATTATCATTATACCAAAGAGACCCTTGGGAAACACGATGATATAAATAAGCCTTTTATTTCAGACGGACGGGTACTTGGCAAATGGAGATCGGTCGCATTTGTAAGCAGATCTGATGATTTTGATGTAAATGAAGCCTATCAGGACCTTTATTTAAAATCATTAGAGTTCTTCCCTGACGGAAGTCTGGTTCAGTCGTATATGGATAGTATATGGCAGGATAAATGGACAAATGGCTTGATCCTGAATTTGCACAGAACAACTGCTGCGTCATATTTTATCAAGCATATCGGCGGGACAGAATACCTGTTTATGGAATGGAAAATGGGCAATTATATCTATGGAGGCATGGAGCCGGATCACTATGTTTTCAAGCGTGAAAAATGAGGTATTATTGCTTGGATATGATCTATTTCGGGAGCACTTTTGTAAAATGGGAGCAACAAAAACTATGGAAGCTGTACTGGGGTGTGTCAGGCTTAGTGTTAACTCACCCTATTTGAACTGAGCGTAAAGGAAGGATATACATTGGACGTTATTAATGGCGAATGGTACATGAGGGGTCTTGACTGGAACGACCCTCTCAGGATAAGAACTTATAAAGAACTTGTCAGCCGGATAAAAAAGGTCGGCTTTTTGCCGCTGTTTTCAAATGAGGTCAACGGTTTTTCAGCAGAGGAACACGTTTCCCCAAACTTTTGGTGGACAGGTGACAGAGCGCAAGACCCCTGGGTGTGGCGTGAGATAATTGCTTCCGAAAGAGAGGTTGCATACGGCAAGTTTTTCGGGGGACGCGCAGGCTTTATCAGTCTTGAATGGCTGCCGTATTTTGCAAATTACAGGCGGGACGGTTACGACTTTGACTCCCGATGGGAAGAGGGAATTGCTAACCGCCGTGAAAAGCTTATTATGGATAAGCTGGTGGGTTATGATGCTGACGGTGATGTAATCTGGAAGGACGAGGAAATACTCACAACAAACCTGAAAAAGCTGTGCGGCTTCGGCAAGGGCGGAGAGAAAAACTTCCCCGGTATCACGACAGGGCTGATGATGCAGACTTATCTTGTTATAGCTGACTTTCACCGCAGAGTCAGCAAAAAGGGTGAGGAGTACGGTATGCCCGTGTCAGTCATGCTGCCGCCGGAGGCTGTCTGGGGCTATGACCTTGTGACTTCTGCATACGGTGAGACTCCCACTGTATCATGGAAAAGGATAATTACCCGTGTAAAAGAAGTATTCCCCGACGCTGATGATGTAGATATTATCAAGCTGATCGGCAAAGCTCCTAGGAAATAAAGCGGTGTGAACTGTAATGAAAGAAAAACTAAAGCTGACTGAGATACTGCTGTACCTTGATATATCTCCATTTATCAACAAAAAAAGGTTATGCAGATGTTATTACCATTCAGTTATTATCCGCTTCAGGTTATTGTCAATATCTATCCTTGTAGCTTTGCACTCCTTGGGATAGTCTTTGAGCGCCTTGAAGGTGAATTTAAGCAGAGTTTCAGAGCCGAAAGGCAGCACTATTTCCAGCATTGACTGGGGGAAAACAAAGTGGGTCCCATGCTCATAAAGCAAAGCTTCATACTCGCAGCTGTCCGGCGTGCTGTCGAGCTTATCGGTCATGCGGCGGATATATTTGCAGGTGTCCCAGAGTGCGTCGTCCTCTGCGCCAATAAAGACTATCTTGCCCTTGATTTTCTCGACCTTTATCCTGGTCTCTTCTGTTAAAGGGCAAAGCTCCTCACTGCGGTCAAAAAGGTCTCTCGAAGCGATCATATCACCACGGCGCTTTGACTCCTCCTGTATTTTCTGCCAATATTCGGGGTGGCGGTAAGCAAAGGGCAGGTAGGGGAGCCCTTTGCCGTGATAGGATAGAGATGACTCGTTATCCCCAGGGCGTTCTCTTGCACCGTCAAGTCCGTCACGGTAAAAGCCCTCCATAATGAAGTCTGAGGGCGACAAGGCAATGGTCAGAGTTAGCTCAGGCACTAAGGAAGCCGCAGCCAGTGCTGCCATACCTGTTGTAGATGCACCGCATATGCCGTATTTTACGTTATTTTTCCATTTCAGAAACTTTATCGCCTTTTCAAAATACTCGATCTTGTAGTTATGAAAAGCATAGTCGTTAGTCTCGGGAGCCATCGCCAGCACATTGCAGCCAAGTCTGTGCAGCCACTTTACTCCCATTTTGACCATAGTGTCGTCTATCTTGTCACCCAGCATAAGTATAATTGCCTTGTCTGAACCGTCAGGGTCAGGGTAATATGCCCCGTAAAAGCCGTGTTTTGCAATGTTTAAATATCCGTGTTTCATAATAATATCTCTGCCTTTCTTATAACAGGTTTGATGTTATACATCGACCTCATATTTAACTGCTGATAATATTTCGGTTAGTTATCGCTAATTAGATTATACCATTTTTAATTCCTACAGTCAATAGATTAATTAATTATTTTCATGCTGCTGATACGATTACAAATTCCCATAATAAAAGGATTTCTATGCTTGACGGTTATAGACGTTTATGTTATAATAAAGCTATAGCCCCTGCTATCGCAGGGGTAAAGGAGCTAAAGCTCCTTTTGCGGACTAAAGTCCGCAGCTTTATTGTAACATTTCGCCTCAGGTCCCTTGCAAGCAAGACCGTTCGGCTTCATGTTATAATGTTAAAAAGGGGGTATAGCTATGGACATTCGTGTACTCAGATACTTTCTGGCAGTTGCAAGGGAGCAGAGCTATTCGGTAGCTGCCGAGCGGCTTTTTCTATCGCAGCCCACACTTTCCCGACAGATAAAGGAGCTGGAGGAGGAGCTGGGCAAGACGCTTTTTATACGCTCAAACAAGGTCGTCACCCTCACCGAGGAGGGAATGATACTCCGCAAACGTGCTGAGGAGATAGTGGAGCTTCTTGACAAGACCGAGCAGGAGGTGCGCCACAGCAATGATGTGGTATCGGGCAAGGTGTTTATCGGTGCAGGGGAGACATACGCCATAAAGCTGATAGCCGATACAGCGCAGCGGCTCCAAGAGAATTACCCCGACATTTCCTACAGCCTTTACAGCGGTGACGGCACCGATGTTCTGGAGCGCCTTGACAAGGGACTTATAGATTTCGGGATAGTTTTTCAGGAGGTGGACACCTCACGCTATGAGCATATCGAGATACCGCTCAAGGACCGTTTCGGAGTACTTATGCGCCGTGATTTTCCCCTTGCTGAAAGGGATAGCATAAGCCTTTCTGACCTCAAGGGTCTGCCGCTTATCGTCCCGCGTCAGCCAAACCACAATGTGATGTTTGCTGATATTCATGGCTTAGAGGAAAATGATGTGAATATCACTGCCGAATATAACCTTGTTTATAACGGCTCGGTAATGGCGAGCGAGGGCATGGGATATTGCCTGTGCTTTGACAGGCTGATAAACACAGAGGGCAGCAATATGTGCTTCAAACCCTTAGAGCCCGAGCTTGAGGTAGGCTGCAATTTTGTGTGGAAGCGTTACTCGGTCTTCACCAAAGCGGCAGAGATGTTCCTTTTGCAGTTTCAGAAGGATATTGAAGCGTATGGAAAATGATAAAAGGGAGATGTTTGTGACGCATCTCCCTTTGTGCTTTATTTCAGATTATCCTTGAAAAAGCTCTCCAGCTTATCAAAGGGTATCTTATCCACCTGATCGTAGAGGTCGATATGCTCCGTATCGGGAACAGAGTACAGCTCCTTCGGCTCGTTGGCAAGGGCATAAGCCTTTTCGCTGAAAGGCTTGGAATGGGCTTTGTCGCCTGTGATAAAAAGTATGGGTCTCGGGGATATCTCGCCGATATACTGGAGCGCCGAGAACTGCATCATTGCAAGCATTGAAGTGTCGGTAAAGCCGCCCCTTGCGTTGGGGTGGTGTCCTCTCGGTACGGCGTAAAATCTGTCCCACTCGTTTGAGATAGGGTCTTTCTCGGGGAGAGCGTCGACATCGGGATAGGGAGTTTCGGGGAAGC
>CALCRR010000354.1 GCA_937894495.1 uncultured Ruminococcus sp.
GGTGAACAGCAGCTGACCGTCCTCCTCGGCGTTTACCGTGCCTTTTAGCTGTGTGTCCTCAAACTCGGTGACATCAAGGGTATTCTGCTTTATCTCCTCGCAGGCGTCTGCAAGCCCCTCGTCGTCGAACTCGTAAAAGAGCTTATCCAGCCAGAAAGCCTCGTTATCATCGTTGGCGACGGTTATCCTTACCCTTATCTCCTGCCCCTCCAAAAAACTGCCTATTTTGAGTATGGAGTAATTATCGCCCCCGAAGAACTGACCCACATACTCCATCTCCAGCTTGCCGTCGGCATACTCGTCCTCATACTGATACCAGATGTTGCAGTTGCGCTCATACTTGGTGGGCAGGTACATATAAAGGTCCGAATCCTTGGTCATTCTCACCACATAATCTATGTGGCATTCGGCTATGGTGCTGTCGGCAGGGTAGTATCTGGTATGACCGTCGGTGAGCCCCGAGGTCGCCATATTCTCGCTGGCGCTGTTGACCACGTTGGCAGGGGTGAAAAGCTCCAGCCTTTTGCCTGCAAGGGCGTTGATTATCTTGTTCTGGTTCTCAAAGGGGTTTATCTCGTCCAGCTCCACCGAGAGTATATCACCCTTGCTGACCATGCCCAGCCCCAGCGCATTGGGGTTTGAGTAGAACTTGAAGGTGGTATCCTTCTCCTCGGTGTCACCCTCTTTGTTTTTCACCTTATGGGTCTTGGTCAGCTCGGTGGTGAGCTTGTAATAATCGGGAATTTTTATCCTGTTGCTGACATAGGTGGTATCCCCCTGCTTATCCATGACATATTTAATATCGAACAGTGCGTCGGTCAGGGGGGTGGCGCCGTCATACTTGGTATAGTGGCCGCCGTAGGCATAGCCCAGCTTGTGCAGCATCATAAGGGCAGGGGCGTTCATGGTGGAGCTTGAATGTGATACGCTGTAATAGCCCGTGCCGATAGCGTCGTTCACCGTGCGGTGGAAGGTGGCTTCCATACGGTAAAAGGGCTGGTCGTCAAACTCCTTCATCATATCCACCGCCGAGCGCAGGTCGCTCATATACGGCTCGTAGGAGGTATATTTGCTGTAGGCTACGTCAATATCTATTTTCTTTATGGTGTCGATATTGCTGGCAAAAAGCTCACCGCAGACAACTATGGTAAGGCAGATGCCGACTACTTTAGAGCGGGGGTACTTTTTAACCAGATAGATAAGTGCGAAATATGCGGCAATGGCTATCATCGAGAACCATATGCCCTGCACCACGTTATAGAGCTCGCCCTCCTCGTCGGTCCTGGTTATGAACAGCTGGAAGTGCTTGTAGTTCTCCCTCTCGCACCAGAACAGGAACACCATCAGCCCGAACACCACGCCGCCGATGTTTTTGGCGGTTATGCCCTCTAGGTTCTCAAACGCCCTGAATGCCATGAGCAGCATCATGAATGAGAATATGAAGGAATATCTGTAGGGCAGCCAGTTAGGCACCTGAAAGCCGTGCATAGCCATATCCACAGGCTTTATATACATGAGTATCACCAGTATCAGGGTGAGCAGCCCCTTTGAGGTCTTTTCCTTCATGGATATCTTATCGTTCATAAAGAACAGCGGCACCAGTATCAGCACAGCCGTACCGCAGTATATCATAGGCATACCCTCGGGGTAGACGGTATCGTAGGTGAGGGGGAACAGCTTTGTTATAAAGGTGAGAAAATCAAACTGGGTCGCCAGTGAAAAATCCGGGTCGGTGAACTCAAACTTGCCGAGCTTAAGTGAATTGTAAACGGGTATGAGCACAAAGGCTGCGCACATAAGCGCCACCAGCGTTCCCACGCCGAAAGCCACACATCTGGCAAAAAACTTTTTCGGCAGACCTCTGCCCTCAATAGAAAGGCAGGTGTAGCAGAAATAGAAAAAGGTGAAAATACCCACCATATAGCCGATGTAGAAGTGGGATATGAACATAAGGGTAAGGGGGATGATATAGGGTATCAGCCTGCCCTCATGCACCAGCCTGTGAACTCCGTGGCAGATAAGGGGGAGCAGCACCAGTGCGTCAAGCCACATGGGGTCCATAAGCTGCACCACCATGTAGGACATCAGCGAATACAGCAGCGGAAATATCACCAGTGATGAGGTCTTGGGCGGCTCTTTAGATATTCTTTTAAGGAAAAAGCAGAAGGTGACTGCCGATGAGCCTATCTTTGCCAGCTGCATTATCAGTATTGATGTCGCCATCATAGTCCTGGGCAGCAGCGCCACTATGAGCATAAAGGGGCTGGCAAGGTAATATGCGAACACGCCGAAGAGCTCGCCGCTTAAATTTCTCGACCAGCTGTATATCCAGCTGGCGTTGTTCCAGAAGGAGTCTCGGTAGTGCTCGTAGTAATATACATACTGCCCGTTAAGGTCCAGCACCAGCACCGAGCCGTCGCCTATGGGGTGTATCTTGAAAAATGCATATGAGCCGTACATTATCCCCACCGACAGGAAAAACACCAGAAAGTATATCCGCCTGTCGATACAGAAGCTGCCCACCCTTTCGGCAAAGGCGGCAGCAGCCTTTTTAAAGCTTTTTTTCGGCTTTTTATCATTTACCGCCGTATTTGTGTTTACTGTTTCTTCCAAGTTCACGCTCTCCGTTCTTTTTTACAACATCTTTGATTATATATCTTGGTCTTTGCTTTATCTCTTCATATATCTTTGAGATATAGTAGCCTATCACCCCGAGGCTGAACATTATTATGCTTGAGGTGAGAAGCTGCAGGATAATGACTGTGGGAAATCCTGCCTCGGAGTTACCGAAAAATTTATTGTAAAGGGTATTGACGCCCAGTATTATCGAAATAAGAAATGTCACCACGCCGAACACCGTTACTATCTGCAGCGGTGCCGAGGTGAATGAGGTTATATTATTGACGGCAAAGCGTATCAGCTTGCCTGTGCTCCATTTAGAGTCGCCTATCTCTCTGTCGGCTACATCGAAATAGACCTTTTTTGTATCAAAGCCCACCCAGCTTGACATAGCTCTGAAAAATGTCAGCCTTTCGGGCATGGCGTTAAGTGCGTCTATCACCGCACGGTCCAGCAGCTTGAAGTCGGAGGCGTTTTCCATATCCAGCTCCCCCGAGCTGCCGATAAGCTTGTAAAACAGCAGCGAAAAGCCCTTGTACACAGGGTTTTCCTTCCCTCTGCTCTTTTTTCTGCCCTCGACGATATCAACGCCGCCCTGCTGCCATATGCGGTACATCTCCACCACCGTTTCGGGGGGGAATTGCAGGTCGCAGTCCAGCAGCACTGCGCAGTCGCCCGAGCAAAGCTCCAGCCCTGCGAAAATGGCGCTCTCCTTGCCGAAATTTCTGGATAGGCTGACAGCTGTGATATGCCTGTCTTTTTCAGCCATAGCAGAAACCTTTTCCCATGTTCTGTCGGCAGAGCCGTCGTTGATGAACAGAAGCTCATAGTCTATTTTGTTTTCACGTAAAATATCTCCCACGATGGAGGCAGTGCGCTCAACATTGCCCTCTTCGTTGTAGGAGGGGATTATTACCGAAAGCATAGGGCAGTCACCTTTTAGAAGTAAGATGTAAGAGGTAAGAGATAAGAGGTAAGATGATCTTACCTCTCACCCTTATCTATGTCGTTTACTATAATTATGTAACGAAAACCGCCGTATTATTCTGCGTCCTCGTTCATTTCAGCCATAAGTCTTGCAAGCTCTGCGTCAACTGCGCTGGCAGACTCAAGGTCCTTGAAGGGGTCGTTCACCAGGTCGGAAGAGCCCGAGATCTCGGCAAATGCCTCAGCCTCAGCCTCCTTGGCAGATATCTTCTCCTCCATTTTATTGAACTTGCTGTAAGCGCTTGAAGAGTCGATATTACCGATAGCCTTTGACATACTCTTCTGGGCGTCAGCCATCTGTGAGCGTGCGATAAGTGTGGACTGTCTTGTTCTTGCTTCGTCCAGCTTCAGCTTCAAAGCGTCGACCTGTGCCTTGACGGTGGTCACCTGTACTGTAGCCTGGTCGTAAAGCTTCCGGTACTCCTCAGCCTGCTTATCGGCATTGACCTTTTTAGCCAGCGCCTGCTTTGCAAGGTCCTGATTGCCTGCCTTGAGAGCCAGCTTAGCCTTGTTCTCCCACTGGGCTGACTCAGCCTGAGATCTTTCAAGGTTCTTCTGCATCTGCTTCTGTGAAGCCATAGCCTTGCCCAGCACCTCTGTGCCGTTGGCAAGCTCCTTCTCCATGTCGAGAATGATCTGCTTTATCATCTTCTCGGGGTCCTCTGCCTTATCCAGAAGATCGTTGATGTTAGCTTTGATAAGATCACCTATTCTCTGAAATACTGCCATTTTTTTGTCCTCCTTATTTAGATATAAGATGTTTAGATGTAAGATACTGCTTTCATCTTACTGTATCTTCTTTTGCTTGTGCTCTGAGCTTTTGGGATCATCAGGCACCGTGCGCCCGAATGGGCATAACATCGCCGATAGGCGATACCTCCAATTACGCATTATGAATTATGAATTATGCATTAAACTCCGAGTCAGACTTGCGGTTGCTGTCGAGTCTTAGCTTGTTGAAATTATAAGCCGTTACTGCAATAAAAATCAGCAGCGTCAGCTTGACTATAAAAGATATAAAGCCGAAATAGGTCTGCACCAGCTCTGCGTGGGAGAGCCTGTTGACTGCGTCGCAGACAAAGCCTGCGGCTGTACACAGCTTTATCTTGTTAAAGGCGGCTCTTATCCTGTGTACCTGAGAAACATCGTCGCAAAAATGCATTTTGCGGTTTTTTGAGGTAATGCCCCCAATGTCGGTCTCAAACATCATGGTCTTTTCGTTCAAAAGTATAAAGCTCAGGGTGCTTTCAAATATCCTCAGGGTGAGGTAAGCCGACACCGCACCCAGCAGCACCGCCGTGATATTGGTAACAGCGCCGCTTATTTTAACTGCCCCCGCAGCGGCGAACCATGCCGCCGATAAGCCGCAGACCGCCGTGCAGATCAGATCGTTTGTAAAAAGCATATCCACAAGGCTCACCCTTGCAGCTGCCCAGTTATCCTGCACTTTAAGGGCTTTTTTTGCGGCATCGCCCGTTATGTCGAGCTTTAAAAAGCTGCCAAGCCCAAGCCTGCCGCAGCTCACGCCGCTTTCAAAACCGAGGGCTGAGTGCTGTATTATGCAAAGGCTTTTCAGCTCCCCCAGACCCACTGCGAAAAACACGCAGCCTGCCAGCTTGATAAGGTAATTTACCCATGACCCCATATCGGTCTGCCACAGAATAAAGACGCTGCCAAGACAAAGAAAATTCATTTATCTCAGTCCCTCTTTTTAAACAGCGACTTTATGACAAGCCCTGCACCTGCGGCTATCATGCCGAACATGAGCACATAAACATAAAGTGTGCCGTACCTTGCGTGGAAGCTCAGCGAGCTTAAAAGGGATATAAGTATTATAAGCAGACCCAGCGCAGCTATGCAGCCGCCGATAGCCTTCTTTTTGCCGTCAAGGAAAAAGCACAGACCTATGCCTACCAGCAGCGGTATCAGCATAACGCCGCCTGTGAGCCTCATGCCGAAAAAGCCGTAGTAGCCGTAGCCCCAGCTGGAATGCACCTCGAATGAGTTGAGCACCCAGTAAACGCCGCCCCCCAGCAGAAGAAAGCCTATAAAAAATTCCAGCAGGTCATTCCTTGCAGAGCCGCTGACATTGCCGCCGGTGCCCTTAAAGCTCACCTGATCGCCGCTTTTGGCAGAGCTTTTTACCTCCTGCTCCAGCCTTGAAAGCTCCTTATTGATATCAGCCATACAAATACCCCCTCTGTTATGATATTAAGATCATCTGATATTTCACCAAGTATAATTATAAAGCATTTCCGTCGGTTTGTCAATATATTTTGATAAGGTGTCCTCACCGGACGGGGTATTTCCCCCACCTGTGCCTCTAGAAGCAAGAAACTAG
>CALCRR010000355.1 GCA_937894495.1 uncultured Ruminococcus sp.
GCTCGATTTTAAATTTCGGACGGTCTTTTAAACTGATTTTAAATTCGTTTTAAAGGCTCAAATATAACAATTCGTTATCAATCTTTGCGCTTTTGTTGACACAAATGTCGCTTAATGATATAATAAATTCATCGGCAGTGCCGAAATAAAATTTTATTTTTTCTACATACAATATGGCTCGGTTTTCCGAGCCTTTTGTATTTATAACGACCACCGCCCAAGCTAAAGCCTGAGCGGTGATTTCTTATTACATCTTATATTCCAAATCTTCAAGCCTGTGATTTATCACCTTTATCTGCTCCTCAACTACCGGCATTCGCTCAGCAAAATTATTATGCTTGCCGACCTTTTCTTCGAGCTGCGCCAGTCGGTAATTAGTCAGCCTTGCAGAAGCGATTATACCGCCGACCGTGCCGACACAAGTGCCGACAAATGACACGATGGCAATTAAAATTTCCGTACTCATATCACTTTACCGCCTTTCTTATCTCACTTGCCAGACGCTTTATAAACTTCTCCCCGGCGATGCCGTTTTTCTGATAGCCCCACTTGTCAAGCAGGAAATTCACAGCATTAAGTACACCGTCACCGAATGTCCTGTCTTCATACATACCGCATTTATGAATGCCCATTTGTTTTGCTGTAAGCAGCATTTCTTTTACGGCAAGCATTCCGAGGGTACTGTCACCCTTTTTAAATCCGTCCTTGTCAAGTACAAGCTTTGTCTTTGCCCTGTAAGATATACACTTTTTCTTGAAGCTGTCCCAGTGCGGCAGTATGTACGCAGGGCAGTATTTTTTTGAATACCAATGATTGTGTGAATAGATCGCGCTGTCACTCAGCTTATATTTATCCAGCAGGTATGCAACGAGCCTAGCGCAGTTGTCCTCTGCTTTCTTGCTTGTGGACGAACCCGAACCGTCCATGATGCACTCAATGGCAATAGTCTTCATGTTGCCGTCACCTGAGCCGTCCGCAGCGTGCCACCCTGCCAGCTCCAACGGTAGGTTTTGCCATGCCTCTGTTTGATCAACATAAAAATGCACCCTCACATCGCCCATGTTTCCGTTATAGGTAGCTCTGGTATACTGTTCGCTCATAGTCGTTCCTGATACGCTGATCTTGTCGGTATTGTGTACCGTTATGCCGACAAGCCCCGTTCTGTTCCCCGGCATATCAATTTTGTTGTGGTTGTGTTTTGTGAGTAAAAACTCGTTTACCTTTACGCCGTTTGCGTTGTAGCTTTTGTCTGCTTTTAGTGCCATAAAAAATACCTCACTTTCAAAATTTGACAAAGCAAGGCAAAAAGTGTATAATAATCGTGGAACGTATCATTACGGTAGGCGGTCAATCCACGCTCCCGGAAGGGAGTGATAAATATGAATAACAATGTAACATGGTCTGAACTTATTCAGTATTCCATATTCATAGTTTCTTACACAGCACTGCTGTTTAACATATTTAAAAAGAAATAACCGCCCTGCTACCAATTAGGACGGTTATTTAATAATCTTGTTCTAAGGGAGCGACCGCATATCGGTACGTTCCTTCTTTTATTATTATACACCCTCGCCCTGTTTATGTCAAGCGTTATTCAAATTTTTTGCTTTCATCATCGATAAAATTCATTACCGCCGCCATTCCTGCCGCAATAGCCGACACGCCAACACCAACAACAGCGGTCTTTATTACCGACCTGTCAGCCGACCAGTCCACCGCAACGATGTTCACGGTTATGTAGCCGACCGCTGTCTGCACAAACGTGCGGACGGCTCTTTTTATCCAGTTTTTCATAATCTCCCCTCTCTTCACTTAGTACAATCCCACAACTCTTACACTGCTATACGTCATAGCCCCCTGACCATTATACTCGAACCAGCGCATGCTATCATCGTCCACATAAAGGAAATTAATAGCCTTGCTACCGCAGAAGTCCGCTATGCCTCCACTACCCTGAGCTTCTAGGCGCTTTAACGGGACAAAGAAACCATGCGTTCTCGAAGTGCCTGATACCCATTCTCCGGT
>CALCRR010000356.1 GCA_937894495.1 uncultured Ruminococcus sp.
ACAAAAATATCTCAAAAATCCGCGTATCAGTTTAGTGTCAACACACCCTAATAAAAGTAGCAGGCGATACAAGTACAGACACTGCGACATTGGCAGATAATCTCGGATATGACGGCAATGCTGTATTGAATATACAGCAGAAAGCTTATCAGCGTGATACGGAAGTGGCTTTGCTTGCCGCCAAAAGCATTTGCAGCTCGCTCGGCTTCAGCGATTCGGTATACGATAAACTCTCGACCACTGGTACAGGCACAGAAAGTAATGGAAAAACAGAGGTAACATGGGATATTTCCGATAAGACAAATTACTCTATCATCTTTTCGTACAATGGTTAAACAGCTAAGATATTCGTTTGAATGAAAGCTGCAGGAGGTCAATATGAAATGGACTAATTATGTAAAAAACTTTACCAGGGTCCTAGCTGTCATTGCTGAAATAGGAATTGCGATCCTTGGTTTTATATTCGGAGATGAAAGTGACTCGGCTGCTATAGGATCGCTGATAGTAGTGATAGGCTCGATCATTGTTCTTTTATCCTTTGGAATAATAATGGTGATCTGTGAAATATCCGAGAACACTTATCAGCTTAATTCAAATCTCAGGGCGATAATACTGCATGAGAACAAGAATATTCAAAGACGTAACGCCGAGCTTGAATAAAGCTTTCGCCAAAAGCAAAGCAAGAGTTCTGGCACTGTCCGAAATGCGGTAAGAAAATACCAATGTCAACCAGATCATGCTTTGACTGCGGATATCAGAAATAATTACAACAGCAAAAGCACCAGTCCAAAAAACAGGACTGGTGCTTATTTTTAGCTATAAATAATTATCCCATAACAACGGTGATGTTTGTCTGATCTGTCAGCTTGCACTGGCATACGAAGTTGCCTTCAACAGCCTCGCCGTTTACTGTTATGCTCTTAACGCCGCTCTCGACGTGGTCGGGGTTCTGTATGTCGATAGAGAGGTGCTTGCCTCTGAAATTCTTCTCGATCTTGAAGCCGTCCCACTCAGAGGGGATAGAGGGGCTGATAACAAGACCATCTGCATTAGGTCTCATACCGCAGATACCCTCAACACAGCCTACCATTACTGTGGAGCCTGTGCCTGTCAGCCAGTGTACGTGGCTCCTGCCTGCGTATGGCGACCTTGTTGACTCGGTGAACTGACCGTGTACGTATGGCTCGAGTATCCTTATCTCAGCCTTGTCGTTCATACTTGCAGGTGCGCTTTCAAGGAAGTACTCAAAAGCTCTGTTGCCGTGACCCAGCAGCGACTCTGCCAGTATTGCCCAGCCCTGTGTCTGCGAGAAGATACCGCCGTTCTCCTTAGTATCGGGGTTGAAGATGTGCATGAGCGCACCGTCAAAGTAGTTATCAACATAAGGCGGTTCAAGCAGCTTAACGCCGTATGGAGTGTTGAGTATCTCGTGAACGCTCTCCATAGCTGTCTCGCCCTGCTCCTTTGAAGCAAAGCCCGAGATAACTGCCCATGACTGAGGATTGAGCCACATATTAGCCTCGGGGTCCTTCTTAGCACCTACTACAACACCGTCCTCACGTATACCTCTGATAAATCTGTCCTCGTCCCAGCAAGCTGCAAGACTCTCGCCCAGCTCTGCCTGGACCTTGGTGATGTAGTCAACATACTCGGTATCGTTTCTCTCCTCAGCATAGCCCTTGATAACGCTCATTGCGTAGTAGAGCTGGAATGCCACGAAGGTGCTCTCGCCCTGCTTGCCCATTCTCAGGCAGTCGTTCCAGTCAGCGTGGAGACCTGCGGGCATTTTATGTGCGCCCAGTCTCTCCTGCGAGAAGCGTATAGCGTTCTTGAGGTGCTCATAAACTGTAGCCTCTCCGCCGCCCTCTTCTGCATAAACGATGACCTCGTCAAGGAAAGCCTTGTTGCCTGTCTCGCCGATATACTTAACGATAGTGGGGAACAGCCAGAGTGCGTCGTCAGCTCTGTAAGAGGGGTGACCTGTCTCTTTTGCGTATACCGAGTTCTCATCGTTCTCATCGGGGCAGGTCTCGTGGCCTGCGTTGTGGTCAAACTTGACCAGTGGCAGACCGCCGCCGTTTGATACCTGTGCCGAAAGCATAAAGCGTATCTTCTCGGCAGCAAGCTCGGGGTTGATGTGGATTATGCCCTGGATATCCTGAACGGTATCTCTGTAGCCGTAGCCGTTTCTCAGTCCGCAGTAGATGAATGAAGCAGCTCTCGACCAGATGAATGTGATGAAGCACTGGTAAGCGTTCCAGACGTCCACCATGTTGTTGAACTCCTCAGAGGGAGTCTCTACCTGGAAGTTGTTGAGCTGACCGTGCCAGTAATCAACGAGCTCCTTCACCTCGGCATCAACCTTGCCGGGCTCCTTATAAGTATCAAGTATCTCGTCAGCAAGCTTGGGGTTCTTCTGACCCAGCACATAGATAAGCTCCTTAGTCTCGCCTGCTGCCAGTGTGAAGTCTGTCTGCAAAGCGCCGCAGGCATTGCTGTTGTAGTTCATAGCGCCGTCGCACTTGCCGTTCTCAACAGCAATGGGGTTGCCGTAGTCTCTGTATGGACCGATAAAGCTGTCAAGATTGCCGTTTGCAGCGGTGACCTCAGCGCCTACCAGACCGAAAAATCTCTCTCTCCAGTTAGAGCCGTTCTCGTCCTTGCCGCTGTTCTCGTTGATGTGCTGAACTATCTTGTTGCCCTCAAGAGATGTCCTTGTGATGAACAGGGTATACTGCAGATTTACCTGGTCCTGCTCATAGTTATTCTCATTTGTGAACTCGATAAAGCCCCATGCAGAAAGGTTTCTGGGCTTATCGGAATTATTTGTGATCTTTACTCTCCATACCTCATAGGTCTTGTCCAGCGGCACATAGTATGTAAGCTCGCTCTTAATGCCTGTATATTCCGAGGTGATGGTTGTATAAGCTGTACCGTGGCGGCACTCGGTCTTATACTCATCAAGGCTCTTGCCCACAGGCTGCCATGTAGCAGACCAGTAATCCTTAGCATCGTTATCCCTTATATAAACATATCTTCCGGGAAGTCCGATATTTGAATTGAAGCGGTATCTTGCTATCCTTCCGTTTGCGCCGCTCTTCACAAAGCTGTAGCCGCCGCCGTTGTTTGAAACGATAGCGCCGTACTCGGGCGAGCCCAGATAGTTAGCCCAGGGTGCGGGCGTATCGGGTCTTGTAATTACATATTCCTTGTTTTTCAGGTCAAAATAACCGTACTGCATATCTTCTTACGCTCCTTTAAATTTAGTTTTGGGGACGCTTTAGTGCGTACATAAAAAGCGTTCCACAGCTAAACCGTTTTTAGAGGTGACCTAATAACGATTACATTCATTGTAGCATATCTCGCAGGATTTTACAAGGGTTTTTTAGAATTTTTTCCAAAAATCTAATGTAAACTTTTTTAGTTTTTATAAAATTTTTACGTAAACGATTAAGAATGCATAAACCGACAAGCAGCAACAAAAAGGTAATATTTTTTTCAGTATCTCCCTCAAAGATACCCAAATAAGAGCGGGCAAAATTAGCCGTAATGCCAATTGAAAAGCTCACCGATATGTGGTAAAATTATATATAGCTATGACAACAAAGCAGTGGAGAGATATAAAGATATAAAGAACAAAAACGGAGGATATATCATGAAAAATACTAAGGCGCTTGCGGCGGCTCTTTGCGGACTGCTGCTGTGCTCCTGCGGTAATATAGCCGAAGAGAGTCATAAGCGTTCGGCTGAGGGACCCCACGACGTCACCTCGCAGGCTGTGAGCGAGCAGCTGACGGACGAGACTGAAAAAATAACGGCGGACTCACTGCCCGAGGCTGATGAGACGACCACGGCGTCAGAGGCAGCAGTGACCACCGAGGCTGTTACCACCACCGCTGCCGCAGAGACAACTACCATAGAAGAGATAACCGCTGCTGAGGCTACTCCCACACAGGTGACAGAGAGCGAGGCTGTTGAGATAGCCGCCGAGATGACCACATCGGCACAGGCACAGCCCGAGGGTGACGACAGCTCTTTGGCAGCAAACGCCCTCAGCACCGAGGAGGGTTATACATCTAACGGCAAAAAGATAGAAGTAAAGGACGGGCTCACCTATATCGACGGCATACTTATTGTCAACAAGAGCTTTCCCCTGCCGGCTGATTACAACCCCGGGGGACTAATGCCCGAGGCTCAGCAGGCTTTCAATGAATTTCAGGCATCTGCCGCCAATGACGGTGTTTGGCTTTACATAGTATCGGGCTTCCGCTCCTATGAATATCAGGATTATCTTTACAACAACTACTACTCATACCGCGGCGAGGAGACGGACAGGTTCTCTGCAAGGGCAGGCTATTCCGAGCACCAGTCGGGTCTGGCTATGGACCTTAACAACGCCAGCCGAAGCTTTGTGGGAACTCCCGAGGCTGCATACATCGCCGCCCACTGTGCCGAGTTCGGCTTTATAATACGCTACCCTGATGAAAAGGAATATATCACCGGCTTTATGTATGAGCCCTGGCATTTAAGATACGTTGGCAAGGAGCTTGCCGCATTCCTCACCGACAGCGGTCTGACCCTTGAAGAATATCTGGGTGTGACCTCAAAATATGCCGAGGACGAAGCCGCAGACGATAACGCCGCAGCTGCCGCCGAGACTACAGAGACCACTCAGCAGGAGCCAACGCTTATCGGTGAGATAACCGACCAGATAGGATAAAACAAACCGCAGACGTTTTAAGCGCCTGCGGTTTTTGTTATTTTTCAATTATTGCACTTATCTGTTCCTTTAACAGTGGTATATCCTCTGTAAGTGTCACCCACACTATCTCCATGTCCACACGTTCATAGTCGTGAGCGTGGAGATTTCTCATAGCTCTTATAGCTCTCCAAGGAATAAGCTTATGCTCATCTATAAATTCATCGTCAAGTCTTGTTACCAGTTCACCTATCTGTATTATACACATATTGCAGGAATACTGAAAAGATATATCGCTTTTGAAAGTTTCAATATCATTATCATACTTTTTCAGCAGAAACAAAATATCATCACAGTATTTTACGATCTTTTGCAGAACTATTTTGTTACTGTCTTTCATATAACGTCACACTTTCCTTTAATATCCTGTTAAGAAATTCCCTGTCCTCTATATCGGTGGTAACAACATCGACATGGCAGCCAAGAGTCTTTTCCAGGTCATCGACAAATGAAAAATACTGTATCAGACTTCTGAGCCTGCCCTTTTCGATACATATATCCACATCGCTGCTTTCGTCAGCCTCGTTTCTTGCATAAGAGCCAAACAGAAACAGTGATTTAACACCGTACATATCAGCTATGGGTATCACCTTTTCACGGATAGTATCTATACTTTTCATGTGCGTCCCTCCTTAGGTTTTCACTCCCGAGAACTGCGTCTGATACAGCTTGTAGTAGCTGCCCTTCTTTTTGAGCAGCTCGTCATGGTCGCCGCACTCGGCTACTGCGCCGCCGTCTATCACCACTATCTTGTCAGCGTCTCTTATGGTGGAGAGACGGTGGGCTATTATGAGTGATGTGCGGTTTTTCATAAGGCTCACCATAGCGGACTGTATGTTCATCTCTGTTCGGGTATCAACGCTTGATGTGGCTTCATCGAGGATAAGTATCTTCGGGTCTGCCAGCACTGCCCTGGCTATTGATAACAGCTGGCGCTGTCCCTGTGACAGGTTTGAGCCGCCTTCGCTGAGCACCGTCTGATAGCCCTCAGGCAGCCTTTCTATAAACTCATCTGCATTGGCAAGGGCTGCTGCCCTTTTTATCTCGTCAATAGTAGCATCCTCTCTGCCGTAGCGTATGTTGGCTTCGATAGTGTCCTTGAAAAGCACCGTGTCCTGTAAAACTATAGCTATGGCTTTTCTCAGCCTTTCAAGGGGGATATCGTAAATACTGGTGCCGTCAACGGTTATC
>CALCRR010000357.1 GCA_937894495.1 uncultured Ruminococcus sp.
GGAGGCTGTTTTTCAGGAAAAAGAGCTTCTTTCGGTCGATGCCCAGCGCGAGGCAGCGCGCCTCGATCGCCTCCGCCGCCTTGCTGGTGACCAGGATCAGGTCCGCGTCCCGTTCGGCCAGCTCCTCCGGCGTGTCGGCGATGACGACGGCGTTGTCGAGCGCCTCCTCGGCCAGCACCTCGCGCCACTGCGCCTGGAACTTCGGCAGGTCCATGCCGGGGGACTGCGGCGGCTCCTGCATGGCCTCGGCGATCGCCGTCTCGGCCATGTTGTCGTCCACAAGCTTCCAGCCGTACCACTTGGGATCCTTCGTCAGGGCGCTGATCTCCACGCCCATGGAGCCGTGGAACAGGTCGCCCTGGCTGCCGATCTCAAAGCCGTCGCGGCACTGGTAGATCGCCATGCTGGCGCAGGGGTAGGGGTGACGCATCGGTCCGAAGAGGACGGCGCGCTTGTTTTCTCCCTCCGGGACATAGCCGACACGGGTCACATTGGGATCAGCGCAGGAAAAGGGCAGTGTGATGCACTCCATAAAAAACAGCACCTCCGGGTGTGATATCTGCATGATATTGCGCCCGCGGGCGCCTGTCAAGGCTTGACAAGAGCACGTCTTCTATATTATATTGTAAAAAGCCTTGAGGAAAGGACGGATGCGTGCGGTGAACGCTCTCAGGAACAACCACCCCATGATGATGCCGAAGACCGCCGCGGGCCGTTCTCAGGGCTGCTGAGAATGGACACCTGGGGCGGTCGTGGCGCATTCCATGACCGCCCGATTTTTTTGACCCGGAGGAGGACGACATGAAAGAAAACGGCATCGGCACCAAATGCGTGCAGGCGGGCTATACGCCCAAAAACGGCGAGCCCCGCCAGATCCCGATCATCCAGTCCACCACCTTCAAATACGCCACCAGCGAGGACATGGGCAAGCTGTTCGATCTGGAGGCATCAGGCTATTTCTACTCCCGGCTGCAGAATCCCACCTGCGACTACGTGGCGGCCAAGATCGCCGACATGGAGGGCGGTGCGGCGGCCATGCTGACCTCCTCCGGGCAGGCGGCCAGTTTTTTCGCGGTGTTCAATATCTGCGAGGCCGGCGGGCATATCGTGTCCTCCTCCACTATCTACGGCGGCCCCTACAATCTGCTCAAGCACACCCTGCCTGCCTACGGCATCGACACCACTTTTATAGACCCCTTTGACTACGACGCCATCGAGGCAGCCATTCAGGATAACACCAAGGCCATCGAGATAGAGACCCTGGGCAACCCCAATTCTGAGGTAGTGGACATCGAGCGTATCGCAAAGATCGCCCACGCCCACAATATCCCCCTGATAGTTGACAACACCTTTGCGACCCCATACCTGTGCAGACCTATCGAGTGGGGCGCTGATATCGTTATACACTCCACATCAAAGTACATGGACGGCCATGCTGTGCAGGTGGGGGGAGTTATTGTTGACAGCGGCAAGTTCGACTGGGCAGCCAGCGGCAAGTTCCCCTGCATGACCGAGCCTGACGAGAGCTATCACGGCACTGTTTACACCGAAAAATACCCCTTTGCGCCCTACATAGTCAAGGCGAGAATGCAGCTTATGAGGGATTTTGGCTGCTATCCTGCGGCAAATTCAAGCTTTCTGCTCAACCTCGGTCTGGAGACTCTGCCTGTAAGAATGAAGCAGTATGTTGAAAATGCGGTAACTGTTGCCGAGTTTCTTGAAAAGAGCGAAAAGGTGGAGAGCGTATTCTACCCGGGTCTGCCCTCAAACAAGTATTATCCGCTGGTGCAGAAGTATTTGCCGCTGGGGGCATCGGGAGTTATCTCATTCTCCATCAAGGGGGGCAGAGATGCGGCAGTGCGCTTTATGGACAGCTTGAAGCTTGCCAGCAATGAGGTACACGTGGCAGACATACGCACCTGCGTGCTCCACCCTGCATCTGCGACCCACCGCCAGCTCACCGACGAGCAGCTGGCAGCAGCAGGCATCGACGGCGGCATGATAAGGCTTTCGGTAGGCCTTGAAAATGTCGAGGATATACTTGACGATGTGAGACAGGGGTTGGATAAGGTTTGAGGTTAGTTTAATGCTTCGGCTATATTATAGTAAACGCCATTGAAATTGCGTCTTTGCGAACTTCGCAAAAGCATATATCGGACTTTTACTCGTTCTCAAAGTGCAATTTCTAATGTCGTTTACTATAAATAAAAACTGCGTATCTACATTTTTGATGTAAATACGCAGTTTTTTATACGCAGATGGAGAGATTTGAACTCTCGCGACGGTATTGCCGCCCTACCGCATTTCGAGTGCGGACCCTTCAGCCACTTGGGTACATCTGCATGGTGCTGCTTTTTAACAGCTTTATAATTATACCACACTTTTTCTCAAAAATCAAGTGTTTTGTGAAAAAAATCAGCCGTAATATGAAATTTTTTTACGCCACCGAGGTGTCTGCCGCTGCCTGCTGCTTTTCTGCCATAGCTGCGGCTTCGCAGAAAATGTATCTCCTTATCCCCTTGTCTGCAAAAATACCAAAAAGTGACAGCATAAACCACATGACCGAAAATATCGGGCATATCTGTCCGTCAAAATTAAGGGGCAGGGTGCTGTAGTTCCATATCTTCATGCCCAGATATCGGTTGAGTATCTCCCCTGCCAGCAGCTCGCTGGAGGTTATGAACATTGTGGAGATGAGCATGGCTTCGATGGGTCTCAGCCTGCCTGCAAGTATCTCGCCGCAAAGCTCGTGTATCACCAGAAAAGCCACACCGCCCAGAGCGCCCATGGTTATGTGTGAATAGCCCCTGCCAAGCACCTCGGCTGTGCCGTAAAACATACAGCCAAAGGCAATTATGGTAAAGCATTTAAGTATTTTTTCCATGTTCTCACCGCCTGTAGTTATAAAAAGTCGTCTATACTTATGATGTACAGAACCGTGGGATTTAAAACCGTTGGCGGAAAAAATATTTTTACCCCGGCTTACCAATGCATAGCTTTATGATGTAAATCATCAGATAATGGGTGGGATAAAGCACATAGAAAAACCACTTGGCAAAAACAGGGTGCCTGCCCTTTTTGCCGTTGTAAAAGGTGGTCATGCAAAAATAGGCTGCCATAAAGGCTGAGAACATCACCAGCATATAGATAAGCAGCTTGTGGGTAGGCACCTTGCCAAGGTCGGTCAGGTTAAGCAGTGTATGCACCAGTATCAGCGAGGTGTAGACCGCCAGCCTTGCACGGGGTCTGTCTCTGAAAATGTGCAGCGTCAGTATAAACAGCACGCCGAAAACTATCCAGTCGGAAGAGATAAGAGCAGTCGCAGCGGTGCAGAGTATCACCAGCAGCACCCTCTGCCACAGCTTTAAGCCGCTCTCCCACGCGATTATGGCGAGCAGCCCGAAAAATAAGGTGAATATCACATTTGAGATCCACCAGCCGTAAATGGGCTTGAATATCAGCCAGTCAAAGGGCTGGGTTATGCAGGCGAAGATAAACAGCCGCAGTGCGTATTTTTTGCGGTCTCTTGTATACTTGTAGCCGTCAGCGATAAAGAAGAACATGACAGGCGGACAGAACAAGGACAGCCCTGCTATCACCATGAGCCGGGTGGGCAGCAAATAGAGCGCAAGCCGGTCATCAGGGTGCTGCATAAGGTTTATCCACGCAATAGCATGACCGATGACCATGGGGATGATCGCCATGTACTTCATCATATCACGGTCAAGCACCTTGTATCTGCTTTCACTGTCCTGCATAAGACCACTCCTAAAAAATAAGAAAAACAATTATGAATTATGCATTATAAATTATGAATTATTATCACACCTGCCAGCTGTTGAGATATTTCTCCTGCTCGTCGGTAAGGGTGTC
>CALCRR010000358.1 GCA_937894495.1 uncultured Ruminococcus sp.
CAGCTCGCACTTTGTGACGCTGCGCGAACCTTGAAAACGAGTTTTTGTTCGGTTTACCGCATAACTGAGTAAAACTTCTTTCTAGCCACTAGCACTCTGACGACTAGCGACTTACAGCTTACATCTTATCTCTATAAAGAAGGAGTATATCTATGGACATCACTAAGCTGCAAAAAGGTGCAGATGAGATACTTGTGCGGCTGATAAATGCTATGAAAGGCTGCTCGGGGGAGGTACACCCTCAGTCGCTGCTTTGTGCTCTGGGCTCACTGGCAGGGCGTTCGTGCCAGCAGGATATCAGGGATATCTACATAAAACAAAAGCACCTGCCCGAGGACAAGGTGTTTAACGTGGTGCATGACAAGCAGGGGGGCAGATACCTTTTCGGCGAGCTGCAGAATGAGCTGCTGGTAAACGAGAGATTTTCGGTATACAACCTGACCTGCGCAGCGGTGACAAGGCTGGGGGGCAGGCTGCCTGATATCGACGATATTTTCAGGTATGTTTCCTACACCGCAGGGGGCGGGCAGTTCGGCAAGGTGCGCAGCTGCGAAACGGGCGATACTATGGAGGGCTATCTTGAAAAGCTCTGGCAGCCCATGAAAGCTCTCGCCCAAAAATACGCCGACGAGGGTCAGCTGCACGCACTATTCGGCATAGCTCTGCAAAAGGCGGTGTACACCTGCGGCAAAAGCATTGATGTGACCGAAGCCGCCAGGATAGCTCTTGAAAGCGCTGTCAGCATGGCTTTCAGAGGTAAGAGGTAAGAGAGAGACAGGCAAGGCAGGAGGTCGAGCCATGAAACGAATGATAGCTTTGGCAGCGGCGGTAGTGCTGTGCTTGACTGCCTGCGGAAAGATAGAGGATAAGGCAGAAAGCAAGGCAGCTGACAAGGGCACAGCTTACAAGACGGCAGAGGGAACTCACAATGATGAAGATACGTCGGATAAGGAAGCTGAGACAGGAATAGACCTTACCGAAGAAGGCAACGAGCTTAACCCCTTGGAGGAAAGCGGTCTTGACGACAGCTCTGTCGTTGTTGTCTTTGACAGTGAGGAGTTGCCTGCGGTGACGGGAGCTGAGCTTACAGGATACACAGAGCGATCGTATATGGATAATGTCTATGAACGTGATATGCTGGCAACAGGTCTGGTGGGACTCATGGGCTGCCCTGTAAGTATAGAGCTCGGGGGAGAAAGCGCTGTACTTTATTTTGATATCGACGAAAATGCCCTGAACGGCGCTGCTGCCGATAATCTTATTATTTTGGGAGCAACAGGCGACTATGGCTCCTATGACGAGCTACCAAGCGTTTATGAGAACGGCAGGCTGAGAGCTGAGATAACCGAGTCCAGCACCTACATGGTGGCTGACAACTACCAATGGTATTCCGCATGGGGCGAGGATATGAGCGGCTATGAGCATCCCACGGTGTTCACATCACCTGATTTTGACTGCACGGTGACACTGCCCGACTATGTTGCAGTAAGCAGCGTTTCCGACTACTGGCACAGCGAATATAACGGGTTTTATGAAATGATGGAGCACAGGCTTATGCACCAGAACAATTCATCAGACTCTGCTGCAAAGGCTGAATTCAAGGCGCTGCGATATCCAAACGATGAGGACGGCTGCAAAAACCCTGCGCCCTACATGAGCTTTGATGATATGATAACAGCCATAGAAGGCTCTGTTGATATAATGGACAACTGGAAAGGCGAGGTCCTGAGCAAGGAGACACTTGAGCTTTCAGAGGGCAGAAAGGGCTGTCTGCTTACGACCTATTTCCCCGAGGTCAGCGAGTACGGCTACAGCGAGTGTACCAACGTTACAGGCTATTATCAGTATTCCGATGACACCTATCTGGTACTGAGCTTTGCATTTATGGGCTACGACGCAGAAGCTGTTGCAGCAGCGGAGGAAAGCGTGTTGAGCTTTACTTTCACAGACCGAAGGTAAGTACAGTGTAATTATGCCAGATATAATATCACACAAAAAAACGGATGAACAGTATTCATCCGTTTTTATTTAACGATCAGCTTGTCTCAGCCTTTTAAAAAAGCTTGTCAGCACCTCTGCGCACTCATCGCGCAGCACTCCCCCTGTGAGGTCGGGCTTGTGGTTGTAGGGCAGGCTGAAAAGGTCTGTTACCGAGCCGCAGGAGCCTGCTTTGGGGTCGTATGCGCCGAAGATCACCCTCTCGATACGGGAGTTTATAACTGCCCCTGCGCACATGGGGCAGGGCTCCAGGGTCACATACAGCTCGCAGTCTATCAGCCGCCAGCCCCCCAGCTTTCGGCTTGCTCCGTCAATGGCGATAAGCTCGGCGTGGGTCAGGGGGGACCTGCCGAACTCACGCTGATTATACCCCCTGCCGATTATCTCCCCCGTGGATCTTTTCACCACCAGCGCCCCTACAGGCACCTCTCCCCTGTCGGCGGCGATTTGTGCCAGCTCCAGCGCTTTTTTCATGTATATCTCGTCCCGGGTCACAGCCGCTGCACCTCCGCTATCACCATGACCATCACGAACACCAGCCATAGCTCCACCGAGTTTTCAAAAAGCAGGGTCTCAAGCTTCTTTTTAAAGGGAATATCCGACTGTGATGGCTCTATATCGTAGCTCCAATCCTTGTAATTGTTGAGGCGTGAATACACCACCAGCGCACCTGCACAGACCAGCATATACACCGCTATCTCCAGAAATCTGCCTGCCTCGGCACTGATTATGCCGATAAGCGCCAGCAGGTAGTTGCAGCTGGTGGATATCATGTGCATATAAATGGCAGTTTTCAGCGAGCCTGTACGCACCGTGAAAACCCCCAGCACCGCCGAGCACAGCATGGCAAAGCCGATATACGAGATATCGTAGAAGGAAAGCGAGCACATGATGGACGACACCACAATGGCAAATGAGTCGCCGAACTGGCGGAAGCTCTGCAAAATAAAGCCCCTGAAAAACACCTCGATCAGCACGGGTATCAGAATGCAGTTGAGCACCGCCGAGATCACCGTGACTGTTGGCGACCTGCCTGCAAACATATGGATATACACCGTATCGACCTTGACCACCGCCAGCACCTTTGAGAGTATCATGCTACCCATTCTGCCGATGACGGTTATCATCATCATTATTACCACCGAGTTGAAGGTCATAAAGGGTCGGGTCTTGCTGTCGGGCAGGGCAACACGCAGGGGCACCTTTGATTTTACCTTGAAAAATATCATGGGCACAACATATTTCAGCACCGTTATCACCGTGAACAGCGTCACCCCCAGCACCGACTGGTCGGGGCGGTCATCAAACCTGTGGGAGTACATAACAGTGTTCCTCGCCGAGCCTGCGGAGAGGTAGTAGGCAAGCAGGTAATTTATGCCGTCAAAAATCAGCATTATCAGCATTGTCACACCCAGCAGACTAAGGCACTTGCTCAGGGTGAGCTGCTCGGCGTCGTCGGCTTTTTCAGTATTGTAGCCCGACCCTGCCACATATGAATGCTCCCTGACATCGTGGGTGTAGGAGTAGGAATAGGGGTTGGAGTCATCATTGCGCCACTTCGAGTAGGCTTCGTAATACTTCATATCCTGATTTTGGTAGGTATGCTCCTTGACCACGTCATAAACATAGCCCTCAGACTTGTTCTCGCTCACGCCTCAGTCACCGTCCTTTCCGCCCTTTTTAATGCTGCTGTAAGGGATAATTATAATTAGGGTGTGTTGACACTAAATAAATTATACCACACTTATCATTTTAATTAAAGTGCTGCACAGCTATTTTTACTTTTATTTTACAATTTCCCGAGCATTGCCTCACAGGGTGGACCGCCAAGCTGTAAAAACAGGTAATCATGTGTAGTAAAAAATAGTGATCATA
>CALCRR010000359.1 GCA_937894495.1 uncultured Ruminococcus sp.
TAAAAGTCTTTGGAAAGGGGTCTGGGGAATAACCTTTCTTCAGAAAGGTTTTCCCAAGTAAACATCGCACAAAGCTATACCAAACTTCGATATTTAAGATGGTGATAATTTGAAAATTGAGATACCGATATATGTTTCATCGGTCATGGAGCGGCTCACTGACAGGGGATACAAGGCTTATATCGTGGGCGGCTGTGTGAGAGACAGTCTGCTGAGCAAGCAGCCCCACGATTATGATGTTTGCACCGACTGCCGACCTGATGAGATGTTAAAACTATTTGATGACTTTCACACTATCGAAACGGGGCTGAAACACGGCACCCTCACTGTTATGAGCGACCATAAGCCTGTGGAGGTCACGACCTTCCGCAGCGATGGGGACTACAAAGACCACCGCCGCCCCGAGAGCGTAAAATTCGAGCGTGAGCTGTCTGAGGACCTTAAACGCAGGGACTTTACCGTGAATGCCATGTGCTATAATCCCCGTGAGGGTCTTATCGACCTCTTCGGCGGCGCAGATGACCTGAGCCGCGGAGTTATAAAATGCGTGGGCGACCCCCTCGACCGCTTTGACGAGGACGCACTCAGGATAATTCGTGCGGTGAGGTTTTCCTCCTGCCTTGATTTTAAGATAGATGAAAACACCGCCGTTGCTATGCGCAAAAGGGCGCAGCTGCTCCATGAGATATCTGTTGAGCGTATATTTACTGAGCTGAAAAAGCTGCTTTGCGGGGTCGGCGTTGAAAGGGTGCTGCACGAGTACAGCGATATCATCACCCTGATAATACCCGAGCTGGCACCATGTATAGGCTGCCTGCAAAACTGCCCCCACCATAAGTATGATGTTTACGGGCATATCTGCAAAAGCGTGGCGAATATTGAGCCCGATGAGGAGCTGCGGCTGACTATGCTTTTTCACGATATCGAAAAGCCTGCCCTTAAAACCACCGACGAGAATGGGGTGGACCATTTTAAAATGCACCCCTTTGCCAGTGCCGAGACCGCTAAAAATATCCTGCGCAGGCTTAAAAGCTCAAACAGTACCGAAAAACGTGTAACAGCGCTGGTGAGGGAGCACGACAACAGGATACCCCCCAAGCGCAGGTCGGTAAAGCGGCTGATAGCCAAGTATGACTATGATTTTTATGCCGACTGGCTAAAGGTCAGGCGTGCCGATACTATGGCGCAGTCGGAGTATCTGAGAGAAGAAAAGCTTGCAGAGCTTGACGAGCTTGAAAAAATAGCTGAGCAGCTGAAAGCCGAGGACTGCTGCTTAAAGCTCAGCGACCTTGTAGTTAACGGCAGGGATATGATAGCCGAGGGCTATGAGGGCAGCGACATACGCTCAGCCCTGAGCTTTGCCCTTGACGCAGTTATTGAAGAAAAGGTGTTCAACCAAAGGGAGGCGCTTCTTGAATACATTCGCAGCAGCTTCAAGACCTAGCATGGCAAGTCTTGTGATAAGGTGGGCTGCCCTGCTGGCGGTCTGCATATTGATATTCAGCTTTTCCTCTGCCAATGCCGAGGTGTCATCTGAGCAGAGCGGCACTGTGGTGGAGGTGGTTGAAGAGGTGGTCTTTGACGACTTCAAAGGGCTGGACGCCGCACAGGCAGCCGAGGCGGAGGACATACTCACCATCGCCGTAAGAAAGCTGGCGCATTTTTCTGTTTATGCATTGCTGGGCTTCACGGCATTTTTTGCCTTTGTGCAAATGGGCAGCAGCGGCACAAGATACATCTTTGCGGTCATATTCTCCTTAGCCTATGCCTGCACGGACGAGTTCCACCAGACCTTTGTTGACGGCAGGGCAGGTATGCTCATGGATATCCTCATAGACACCGCAGGCGCCATGACAGGCGCTTTGATACCTATGGCAGTGGTGGCAAAAAGAGAAAAGCGCCACAGAAAGCTGCAAAAAATATTACAGAAAGAAAAACGTGAAAAGCTTCTGGAGGAAATAAGAGCCGAGCAGGAAGCGGAAAATGATAAGTGATAAAATAAGTCTCATATCTGATATCAAAAAAGCTCACCATGCCATAAAGCATGATGAGCTTAAATTATGCTATATTATTTTTCCATCTTCCAGACCTCTACCGAGTATGGCTTCAGCTCGCTGCCGCCGCCGAAATCGTGCAGAGTGCCTGTTATCAGCTCCTCAGCCTGACCGCAGCGTGCGTCGAAATGTGCGGTGTAGGGCTGGTCATCGGCATTTATGGCTATAAGTATCCTCTCGCCGTCACCCTCACGCTCAATAATGCACTGGCGGTTTGTCAGCACGGGAACACTGATACTGCCGTATGCAAGCGCCTTTTTGTAGGTCTTTCTGATCTCTGCCAGCCTGGATATAAGATCGGTCAGCTCGTTCCATTCGGGCTTTTCAAAGGAAACCCTCAGCGCAGGGTCGCCCTGGCTCTTATCAGCCTTGGTGCCCCACTCGGAGCCGTAGTATACGCAGGGCATACCGGGCATAGCGAACAGCATACCGTAAATAAGCGGCAGGTGCTTTTCGTTGGTAAGAATGCTTGCAACTCTGGAAACATCGTGGTTATCAACAAATGCCAGCAGGTGCTTGCCTCTGTAGCGGCACCAGCCCTCATTGCCGAACTGGTTTTTCAGCGAGTGGCAGATCTCAAACATATTCATGCTGTTAAAGCTGGAGTAAAGACCCTTGTAGCATTCGTAGTTGGTGCATGAGTGCAGCATTTCATCATTGACCCACCTTGCGTAATCGCCGTGGAGCAGCTCACCAATGAGCACAAAATCCTCCTTGACCCAGTTGGCGTGCTGGCGCAGTCTTTTAAGAAAATCAAAATCAAGGCAGTATGCAACGTCCAGTCTGAGTCCGTCAATATCAAACTCCCTCACCCACTGGGTAACACATTCAAGTATGTGGTCAACCACCGCAGGGTTTCTCAGGTTGAGCTTTACCAGGTCGTAGTGACCCTCCCAGCCCTCATACCACAGACCGTCATTATAGTTGCTGTTGCCGCCGAAATTTATGTTGAACCAGTCTTTATAGGGCGAGCCCTCACGGTTCTGCAAAACGTCCTGAAAAGCCCAGAAGCCTCTGCCAACGTGGTTGAAAACACCGTCCAGCACTACCTTTATGCCCTCAGCGTGAAGCTCCTCCACCACCTTTTTGAAGTCCTCGTTGGTTCCCAGACGGCAGTCTATCTTTCTGTAATCTCTGGTGTTATAGCCGTGTGTGTCCGACTCAAACACAGGTGAGAAATAGATAGCGTTTGCCCCCAGCTTTTTGATATGTGGTATCCAGTCGATGACCTTTAATATCCTGCTCTCCTGCACACCGTCGTTATCAAAGGGCGCACCGCAGAAGCCCAGCGGATAGATCTGATAAAAAACGCTTTCATAAGCCCACATTTTAAATATCCTCCTATTCCAAGGCATGGCAAGCATACCTCTTTATTATCATTTTACTCCTTGCCTGCACAAGTACCTGTTTATTTTACCATATTTTCGCCTGTTTTTCAATTCTCATTTTCAATCAAAGTTATCAAAAGTTTTGTGCAATTTGTATAACTATTGACAAATCATCAGCGCTGTGCTATTATATTTACAACAAAAGTTTGACTTTTGTCATTAATTATCTTTTTTCAAAGAATTTCTTTGCCAAAGGCGGTGGATATAATGGGCAAAAAAATACTGGTGCTCTTCGCAGGGGGAGTAATGGGCAGCACTGTTACCGAAAGCGGTATAAGCATTGTGGGCGACGGCAGGTATGAGCTCATATCCCTCTACCGCAGAATGTTCGGCAGCGATATAAGCTTTGAGTGCCGGCGTATTTTTGATGTTTCGGGTGAGAATATCATGCCCTTTCACTGGCAGCGTATCACTGAGGTGCTCTCGAATGTTGACACCTCAGCCTACATGGGCATTATCATCACCCACGCCACCGATACCCTTGCCTATACCTCAGCGCTGCTGGGAATGTACTACCGTCATGTAAATATACCCGTCTGCATAGTTTCCTCTAACAAGCCTGTGGGCGATAAAGGCTCAAACGGTATTTTTAATTTTGCAGGGGCGGTGGATATGATAAAAAAATCTGCCTACAGCGGGGTTTTCACCGTTTATGAAAAGGTCTACATCTCCACCAGACTGCTGCCTGCTGACAGCTGCAGAGATATCTTTCGTGCCTACGGCGAGGATAATGTCAATGAGAACTCGGTCTACCGCTCCATAAACAAAAGGTGGCTGACCATTCCCAGAGAGCAGGTCTTTCACGGCGGTATGAGGTTTGAGAGGACCATTTTGTTCATCACCTGCTATCCGGCTATGGATTTTTCGGCGTATTCCCTTGACAGCCGACCTTCGGCAGTGCTGTTAGCCCCATATCACAGGGGAACAGTCTGCACAGATGACAGCTTTGGCGAAAGGTTTTCGGTAATCGGCTTTGTCAGGCGCTGTTTGCTTGAGGATATCAGGGTTTATCTCTGCGGCAAAAAAACCCCCGATGCCCCTGCCGTAAAAAAGCTGCTGGGTGCAGGCTGCATACCAATGGGCAACATAAGCGCCCCTGCAGCCTACGCAAAGCTTATGCTCTGCTACAACAGTACCGACCTGCCAGTAAGAGAGCTTTTGAAGAAAAACCTGTTTTTTGAGAGGGTAGGGGAGAGGTGCAGTGAATAAAACAACGCCTGCAGGGAGCAGCTTCGGTCATTCCCTGCAGGCGATATTTGTTTTTTAAAACGGAGATTAAAGCTTTATCAGCTTTTTGGCAGCGCCTATTATCAGCATTGCGTCTTTTGAGTCAAGCTTGCCGTCGCTGTTTACATCGGCAGAGCCAAATTCAACATCGTTTTTAGGTGTGGCTGTCTTTTTGGCAAATGCCACCGCCTTCAATGCGTCCTTGGTATCCACCTTGCCGTCACCTGTTATGTCACCTCGCACAGTCACCTTTGGGGTGTCCTCGGGGGGGACATAGCTTACCACCTGATAGTAGCTGCCTGTATACTCGCCAATGCCCGTTATGGTTATCATAGCAGTGTTTTCGCTGGGGGCATAGCTGATATCCACGGTGTAATCCACACCCTCTTCAAGCACCTTGCCGTTTACGGTCACAGTCACATCATTGCTCGTCGGTCTGGCAATTGGTTTTATGTCCAGCACAACTATATCATCAATGACTGTTTTAGGTGTATCGGGAGTATAGGGTACAAAATTATCCTTATAGCTGTCGCCGCAGACCGTGCAGACATATTCGGTGTAGCCGTCGCTTGTCTCGGTGGGAGCTACAGTTCTTGCCGCCTGATAGCTGTGTCCGCCCAGGGGCAGCTCCTCGGTGTATTCAAAGCCGCAGACGGTGCAGACGTGTTTTATGCTGCCGTGAGCAAGGCAGGTCGAGGGGGTCTCGTAACCGGTATATTCGGGAGTATGCTCGCCATTGTCAGATACAACATAGCTGTAGACCTGTGCGGCTGCATAAGCCTCCCCTGCGCTGCCGTGGCTGCATACTATCACAGCCTCTGTCTGATAGTTATAGCCCAGTATCTTTTCATTTGAATTTCTCAGAAATTCCAGCTCGTCGGGAATTATAAGCCTGTCGATAGGGCATTTCATAAAGGCAAATTCACCGATATATTCGAGAGTATCGGGCAGAGTCAAAGTGCTGATATTGCCGATACTGCTGCAATTACTGAATGCAAACCTACCTATGCTTTTAAGTCCCTTCGGCAGCTTTAAGCTTTCAAGAGAGGTGCAGCTCGAGAATGCACTGTAGCCAATGCTTGTGACCGTTTCGGGTATATCGATCCATTCAAGACTGCCGCAGCCTCTGAAAATATAATCGGGTAGGCTCTCGATATTTTCGGGCAGCTCTGCTCTGGTCAGCCTGCTGCAGCCAAAGAACGCATACTTGCCCACAGTCTTTAAATTATCGTTTATGTAAAACTTTGTGATATTTGAATCGTAAAAAGCATTGTCTGCCACCTCGGTGACATTATCGGGCAGATAAATATCGCCGTAAGCTTCAACGCCGTCTATAAGTATATCATTCACGATTACAAGGCTGTTATCCGAGTGCTGGCGCATATATCTTAACCAGGTGCTCTTGTAGCTCTCGCCGCGGAATGACGTGCCCGAAATGCGATCAACGCTCTCGGGTATAATAACGGTGGTCAGCAGCGGGCAGTTTGCAAAGGCATTCTCGCCGATGGTCTCAACGCCCTCCTCCATTATCACCATTTTCAGAGAATAGCAGCGGTCAAATGCATTATCGCTGATATCTCTGACACTGCCTGCAATAATAACAGTCTCCAGCGACTTCATCTCTGAAAAAGCCGGATAGTCTATGCCTGTGATCCCGTCCTCAATAATGATCGTCTTTATATCCTCATTCAGTCTGTACCACGGGGGTATCGGCTCATAGTCGCGATCAGCATAGCCGAACCATATTTTCCGCTGCCGCTTATGGTCAGCGTTCCGCTGCTGTCAAGGGTGTAGCTCAAATTTGTGTTCCAGCTGCCCGAGCTGACTATCTCGGCATTTTCGTCCTTTTTATAAACAAACTTTTTAAGCTCGCACTCATAGCCGTTTGCTTTGGCGAATGAATGTCCCCAGCTGTTTTCATAGCAGCTTACTTTCAGCCCTTTTACACCCTCAAAGGAGTCATCATAGATGTGGGTGTTCATTGGTATGTCGATATAGCTCACTGCCGTATCTGAAAATGCATAGCTGCCGATATATTCAAGCCCCTCCGGAAGCTTTATCTCATTAAGAGACACACAGTTCGTAAATGCCCATTTGCCTATCTCGGTGACACTCTCGGGAATGTTTATCTCCCTGAGACTACTGCAATACTGAAATGTTCCGAGATCAATAATGCTGATATTTTTAGGCAGGACCGCCTTTTCAAGCGCTTTACAGTCTGAAAAAACGTAGCTTGATATAGAAGTCACGCTTTCGGGTATCTCCACATTTTTAAGACTTTTGCAGCCTGAGAACAAACCGTTTTCCAGCTTTTCAAGATTGCCCGGAAGCTTTACCTCTTCAAGCCCCGAGCAGCCGGCAAAGGCATACTCGCCTATGACAGTGACAGTATCGGGGAGGTAAATACTTTTCAGCTACTCACAGGAATAAAAAGCACTTTCGCCTATCTAGGTGACACCCTCGGGAATATTTATATCCTCAAGCAGCTCGCAGCCATGAAAGACACGCATACCAATGCTTTTAACGCTGTCAGGCACAGTGACCTTTTTTACCGGGCCAAGCCCTGTAAATGCATACTCGCCGATATTCTTAACGCCATTCTCAATAACTATCTCGGTAATGCCGCTTCGCACGTCCTCGTCCCACCAGGGTATACTGTATGAGCTGCTCTTGCCGAAATCGTACATTCTGCCGCTGCCCTTTATGGTCAGCACCCCGTCCTGATAATAAGCAGTCAGGCTTGGTCCGCAGCTGCCAAGCTCGGTCTGCTCGCTAGCCGATACGCTTACGGCGCAGTCAAAAAAAGCTGTCTGCTATGGGGGAGCATGAGAATGATAAAAGCACTGCTGCTGCGCACAAGGCGCTTGTTATGTTTTTTGCTGACATTATTTCATCTCCTTATACATAAGAGCATTTGTCCAAAGTTTCGGACAAATGCTCTTTAATGCTCAGATTATGTATTAATTAAAGATAATTGCCGTACTCAGCATTCTCCTTGTTGATGCTCTCGATCTCGTCGTTGATATCGCTTACTATCTTGCCGGCTTTATCCTTCTCGTCGATAAGAACCAGCAGCTTAGCCTGCATATCCTCGATCTCCTTCTTCATAGTCTCGACCTTGGTGTTGCAGTCAAACGCATTGTTCTCAGCATCGGTCTTTTTAGACTTGAGCTCCTCTATCTTCTGGTTGTTAAGTGCGATCTGCTCCTGAGCAAACTGCTTCATTTTCTCCATAGGTGTCATACCTGAATCTTCCTCCTTTGAATTGTCGGTCGAAGCCGCAAAATTATTATAACCTATATCGGGAATGTCGTCCGTTACAGGTGTTGGTGCCTTAGTGAGCTTTTCTTCCAGCACGTCAAGACCGATAGGCTCGATCGACGGCATCTCAGGGGTCTCGTCAACAAGGCTGACTCTCTCCTCAGCCTTTTCAGACTCAGCTGCAGCAGCTGCTGTCAGCTCTTCAAGCAGGCTTACCTTGTGCTCCTCAGCAGGCTTTGTCTCAGCCAGAAGGTCAATAGTAGCCTTTTCTTCCTCCTGCTTGGTAAGATCAATGTCAGATGTATCAGCCTCGACCTTTGTAAGATCAATATTGGAAGTATCTGCCTCTACCTTTGTGAGGTCGATGTTAGATGTATCCTTCTCCTCGGTGAGCAGTGAAACAGGCTCAACAGCAGCAGGCTCGGCAGGCTTTGGCTCTTCCTTCTTCTCGGCTGTGTCATCGCTGCTTGCAAGACCGTATGATGCCGAAACAGGCTTGGGGTCGGTCCTCTTTGAATATACAGGGGGCTGATATTTAGACTTGGAAGCCTTCTTCACAGGCTTCTCAGGCTCAAGCCCTGTTGAGAACTCTTCCTTCTTGGAGAATGCCGAAACGCTCTCCTCCTCGGCAGCATTGTCCTTTACCTCTGGCTCCTTGCTGGCTTCAAGTCTTCTGAAGTGTTCATCCATATTGTCATAAACAGCCTGTATCTCAGCCTTTTCTTTATTGAAAAACTCAGCAGTGTCAGCAACAGATCTGCCCTTTTTGAGCATCTGTGCGATACCCTGAACGGTCCTGTCAACAAAGCCGTTCTCGTCCATATCGACATTTATGCTGACCTTCTCGGGCTCAGCATGATTATCCTTATCGTTCTTACCTCTGTTGAAAATGCCGGGCACGCTGAACTTGCTCTTCTGACCCTTCTCCTTCTCCTCTAGAGCGGCGTGGTCTATCTTAGGCTGAACATAAGTCTCATACTCAGGGAAATACTTCTCTACTATACCGATTATGTTACCCTTAGGTATCTCCATCGTTCTGTGTATTTCATCAAACGAATATCCTTCCTTGTACAAGCGCACGATCTTTTCGTTTGTGCTTTCTTCCTTTTTTCTAGCCAATGATATCAATCCTTCCAATTAGAGTAATTACAGTGAATACAGCCGATATCGGCACATATTCTATAGTCTGTTATATATTATACAATATTTATTTCAAAATGTCAATATAAATAGTCGAATTACCCAAGAAATTTTTATGATTTTTTAAATTTTCTTACCTACAGCTGTTAATTCTGCCCATATAAGGCGCTTTTAGCGTTTTTGATAAAAGCCTTTATCTTCTCCTCGCTCTTGCCGATGCCCGAGTCGTTTTCGACTCCCGAAGAAACATCAACACAGTCGGGTCTTACGGCTCTTACAGCCTTTGAAACGTTTTCGGGGTCAAGTCCCCCTGCCAGGATAAACAGCCTGCCGTCTCTGGGCAGCTTCTCCAGCAGCTTCCAGTCGAACACCTTGCCGCTGCCGTACTCTGCCGCATCAAAAACATAGCCAGCCACCTTGTCAAGAGTGCTGAACCTGTCAAAATCATCAAGGTCGCTGACGTTGAAAGCCTTGATGACAGGCAGCTCTGCCGCAGCATAGGCGGCATAATCAAGGCTGCCGTGTACCTGCAGATAATCATAGCCCATGCGGTTTATAATGCCCACCTGTTCGGCGGTGGGAGCTACAGTGACAGCGCATTTTTTGATCTTTTTATCAAGGGCTGCCAGTATCAGCTCAGCCTTTTCGGGCTCAACATTTCTTTTGCTTTTAGGGAAAAACAGCACCGTGCCAGCCATATCCGCACCGTATCGGTTGAGAAAGCCTGCCTCCTCGGCAGAGGTCAGACCGCATATCTTCACAAGAGTTTCTGCTGCCATATAAAAGATCCTTTCGGGTAGTTACAACACTGTTTATCAAGGGGCGAATTTAGTCGTTTTCGTTAATTGCCGCCGCTGAGTTTACGCTCAGCCTGTCAACATAACCATTTTACCACTTTTACGCACTTTATTTGTTAACATTAAGTTAACTCTTGAAGATTAATATAACATATTAAAAACCGTTTTCGTGAACGAATTATTAAGCTGCTCTTTCGCTTTCAAATACATTTTGCCGAAAAGTGTTTAATGGCTCAAACACCTTAAATCAAGTCTTTTCGGCTTTGTTGAATAAGCACAATCGGTCTGGTTAATTTTCGTTTAAAGTGACGTATTTTTAGAAGTTTTAACTTAACCCTTGATTTTTCTGTAAAATGTTATATAATATAACTATAGAATTATGAAACAGTGCATCGCGTGGACACAGTGCCATGCAGTGCTGTAGGGATATTTTGTGGTAATTGTGCAGCACCGATAAAGGGTGCGGGGTGTAATTGCGCCCTCGGTGCGGCACGATATCCCGTCAGGTCGGTTATTTCATTTCTGAGGTGACGTTGATGAGCGAAAGGTTTGAGCTTATAAAACAGGCGTATGAGAAGATCACGTCTGCGGCTAAGTTTGATAAAAAAGAGTTCTGCAGGGCAGTCAAGCCCGTTGCAGAAGCCTACGGTGCTGCTCTTATCACCGCCGAGATGCCTGTGAGAAGACCTGAGCTCCCCGGCAGAAAAAATGAGGTGACCACGCTGGTCATCTACGGTGATGAGAATTATAAGAGCTTTGACAATATCGGCACACAGCAGGTAAGGTATGAGGGCGAAAATGTTGGCGGCGGCAAAACGCTGGTAACATGGGTCTGCTCTGAGGACAGAGTGTGGAGCGACAGCGAGATAAGCGATATCAATTTTATATGCAGAGCCACCTGTACCGTTTCTGAGAAAATAAGGCTTGCCGAAATGGCAAATAAATATTTTTATTTCGATACTGCAACTGGTCTGCATAATTTAAACGGTCTGTTCCGCTTTACAGCCTCTCTTATGAGAAGGAAGGTGCAGGACGAGTATATCGCAGCCTTTATTAATATAGTGGGCTTTAACTACATAAACAAAAAGGCAGGCTATAAAACAGGTACCAGGCTCATAAAGCAGTACAGCGTCAAGATGAGGAGCATTCTTGAAAAGGACGAGATCATCGCCAGACTGGGCGGAGATAACTTCGTGCTGGTCTTCAAAAAGCAGAACCGTGAAAAGGTGCTGACTGCCTTTGAGGGCATAAGGGTAAAATGCCGTGTCAATTCGGGCGAGCTCAGCTTTGTTCTGGCTGCAAGGGCAGGAGTTTATGAGATAGAGTCATCGGAGATACCCTTTGATGTGATACTCAATTATATTTCCGCAGCTCTCAATTATGCCAAGAGCTATACCAGGAACGCACTTGTTTATTACTCCAAGGATATCGAACGGAAGGTCATGGAGTATAAGGAGTATGTGCAGAGATTTCAGGCGGCTGTTGAGAATGACGAGTTTTTTGTGGTCTACCAGCCGAAGGTTTATACCGAGAACGATACCCTCTACGGCGGCGAAGCCCTAGTAAGGTGGAATTTTGACGGCAAGGTCATCTACCCCGGCGAGTTTGTTGAGGTGCTGGAGAAGGAGCACCTGGTATCAGCACTGGATTTTTACGTGCTGGAGCATACCTGCAGAGACCTGCGCCGCTGGATAGACAAGGGTATAAAGCCTGTCAAGATATCCATAAACTTTTCAAACGACCACCTGCTCGATGATACTCTGGTGGAGGATATAACAGCCATAGTTGACAGATACGGCATTGATCACAGCCTTATCGAGATAGAGATGACCGAGACTGCCGACGTCAACGAGATAACCAGACTTTTAGCCTATGTTGACGGTCTGCACAAAAACGGCTTTACAGTGGCTATCGACGATTTCGGCGTAGGCTACAGCTCGCTGCAGGTGCTGCAGTCGGTGAACGTTGATGTGCTCAAAATAGATAAATCCTTTGTTGATGATGTTTCTGAGGATAAGACCAAGCGTGAGAATATAATACTCAAGCATATCATCAACATGGCAGGGGAGCTGGGGGTCGAGATAGTTGCCGAGGGAGTGGAAACAGGCGACCAGCGCAGCAACCTGAGAGAAATGAACTGCCACCGCATACAGGGCTATGTCTACGACAAACCCCTTGAGTCGGACGAATTTGAAAAGAGAATGTTCGATAAGAATTATGAAAATGTAAGCTGCAAGTAAAATTAAGGCACGGTCGTTGCACGAATAAAAAAATGTTAACAAAGCGAAAGAAAAAATTGTTTTCTGGTATGTTTCCCCCGCCGTAGGCGGGGGAAACATACCCTTGGTCAATCGGTTCTTGTATATAGTTCATCTTTTATATAGACTTTATTCATGGCTTTTTAACTCGTGCAAAAGCCGTGAAAATTAAGGATAATTCTGTTGACAAACAGAGATATATGTGGTATAATTTATTTTGTAATTTAATAAACGGATTTGCAGGGGGACTGAAAGCGCTTGCGCCTAGGTTGAGAAGATTAAAATCTGACCCTTTGAACCTGTCGGTCAATACCGTCGAAGGAAGCCAAATTTAAACCATAGCTTTAAGTGCGCTTTCCCGACGGGACAGCGCCTTTTTATTTGCCTGACATTCCGTGAGGAGGAATTTAAAATGAGTAGTAAAAAATCATCAAAGACCCTTATGCTGGTGGAGGGCGCAGTTATGGTGGCGCTGGCTTCGGTGCTTAGCTTTATCAGAGTTTATAAGCTGCCCTGGGGCGGTTCCATAACCCTGCTTTCAATGCTGCCTATATGCCTTTACAGCGTAAAATACGGTGTAGTCAACGGACTCGGCGCAGCTTTTGTGTTCTCACTGGTGCAGTTCATACAGGGTATAACCGACGGTCTTTTCGGCTGGGGACTTTCACCCATGATGCTGGTAGCCTGCATACTTTTTGATTACATACTTGCATTTACCGTTATTGGTCTGGCTGGTCTTTTCAGAAAAAAAGGTGTTGCAGGCTGGATAGTCGGAACAGTTATCGCGCTTATGCTGAGATTTTTCTTCCACTTCCTCAGCGGCGTTGTTATCTGGGAGTCCGCAGGTAAGCTTTGGAAAGGCTTCGAGACCGACAACACATATCTTTACAGCTTCCTTTATAACGGCTCATATATGCTGCCTGAGATAATCTTCACAGCTATCGGCGCAGTTTTGCTGTTAAAGCTGCCTGTTACAAAAAGTCTTGTAGCTCCAAGAGACAAATAACAGTATTTTCAAGCATAATATTGCAAAGTTCCGCCCGATGTGCTATAATAACATCAGGCGGTTTTTTGTCGAGAGATTTACCGCTTTCGGCTTTTTAAGGAGTAGATGAAATGCTTTTAAATGTAATAGTCAACCCCGCAGGAGCGTCGGGCAGGGCGTGGAAGCTCTGGAAAAGGCTTGAACCTTTATTTTCAGGCAGCGAGTTCAGGCTGCACACCTCGACCAAGGAGCGTGGTATCGAGGACATCTGCCGTGAGCTGACAAGCACAGGGGAGGAGACTGCCCTGGTGGTCATAGGCGGCGACGGCACTCTCAACGAAGCTATCAACGGCATAGCCGATCTTGAGCTCACCAGATTTGGTTTTGTGCCCTGCGGCACAGGCAACGATATGGAGCGTGATATGGCTCTGCCAAAGACCAAGGAGGACATAGTAAGGCGGCTGCTTGACGGCGAGGTAAAGCGCCTGAGCGACATCGGCGAGCTCACCTATACCGATGAAAACGGCGGTGTACATAAAAGGCTTTTCAACATCAGCAGCGATATCGGCTTCGGTGCAGCCACCTGCGCCTTTGCCGACCGTTCAAGGCTGAAGCCGCTGCTCAACCGTCTGGGGCTGGGCAAGCTTATTTATCTGGTGGGAGCTGTCAAGGTGTGCCTTACTGCAAAGCCTGCAAGGGTGAAGATAACTGCCAACGGCAGGACCAGGCTTTACAAGCGCTGCCTGTGCGCCATAGCCATGAACCACTGCTATGAGGGCGGCGGTTTTAAGTTCTGCCCCCATGCCGATTTTGGCGACGGCAAGCTCGACCTGTGCATAGGCAACGGTCTTGCAGTGCCCGAGTTTTTCCATATGCTGCCCCTTGCCTATAAGGGCAGCCACCTCAAACTCAGAGGGGTCTATGAGGAGCGTGCCGACTGCATTGAAATGTCCTCGGATATCCCCCTATGGGTCCACACCGACGGCGAAGTCCCCGGTAAGACAAAAAAAGTAAAAATGAAAATGATCCCAAAAAAGCTCAGGCTGATAGTATAGGTTTGTGAGCTGTCTATACATTACCCCGAGTGAAAGGAGAATACTGATGAAGATAAGAATGGCTGAGCAAAAGGACATACCGATGATGACCAGGCTTTTGTATCAGGTATGTGATGTTCACGCACAGGGCAGACCCGACCTGTTTGTTTCGGGCGGAAGAAAATACACCGAGCAGGAGCTTGAAGCACTTTTAAAGGACGACAGCCGACCGATACTGGCGGCGGCAGATGACGATGATAAAATGGTGGGCTATGCCTTTTGTGTTATGCAGGACCACCGCAGCGACACTGCCATGACTGACATCATCACTTTGTATCTTGACAATCTGTGCGTTGATGAAGCCCACAGGGGCGAGCATATCGGCACAGCACTTTACAAAGCGGTGCTTGAGTATGCAAAAGAGAGGGGCTGCTACAACGTGACCCTTAACGTATGGTCCTGCAACCCCTCGGCTATGAGATTTTATGAAGCTATGGGCATGAGTACCCAGAAGATCTGCATGGAGCAGATAGTGGGTCAGTCTCCCGAAAAGGATAAGCCCTGAAACAATAAACAGCTAATATTGTTACATGAGGTTAAAATATTTATATCAACTGTACCAAAAAATTCCCCACAAACTTTTTTGTCTGTGGTAAAATAAAGTCACCGTCGGAGAGATACCTCCGGCAGTGACTCTTTTTTTGATCCAAAATCAATTCCTTGTTTGTTTTGTCTTAGCGGCTGCGTTGGTGAGAGAATGCAGCCGTGCTTTTTTTATCAGAAATAATACATATCCGCATTATCTTCATCAAAGGCAAAGTCCTCAAGGTCCTTGAATGCCTCTCTCAGCTTGCCGCTGTCTATCTCCAGCTCGCCGTCATAGTAGTCGCCGTAATCATAGTCCTCATCATCGTCGTAGGAATATCTTTCAACGCTGCATACCACATAATCGCCTGCTATCACACAAGCCATAGGTATCAGCTCCACATTGCTGCTGGAGGGAATGATGCCCGAGAGAATGTAGGATACCTCAGACTTTATGCGCAGGGCGTCCTCTTCGCTGTCTGCCTTTATCTTCATGTATACATCGTCCTCGCCTGCGTCAAAGGCGGTCTGTATAGCCTTTGGTATAGCGTAGATATCCTCGATCTCCGAAGCGCTCATCACCAGATAGCAGCAGTCTAAGCTGGTGCATTCGGGAATATCCTCCTGATCGCTCCAGTCGTAGCCGTCCTCCTCCTTCATCTCGTCGTTGACGTTAAAGCAGGTGTATGCAGGTGACTCGTCGCCGCCGTCAAAGGTCAGGTCAACATGGTACCAGTTTCCGTCGATGTTGACCACGTCCCAGGCGTGCTCGCCCTCCGCGGTGGAGTGGATTATCTTGCAGTCGATACCCAGAGCGTCCATAAACAGCTTGAAGGTAGTGGCATTGCCCACGCAGATAGTCTCATGATACTTGAAAAAGCCGTAGGGCGTATGAGCATAAAGGTCGGCGTCATCGGTCTCAAGGTCTATGGCAGCCAGGTTATCATCATTGTATGCAGTAGTTGCAAACATATAGTCATAAATAGCCTTTTCCTTTTCGTACTCGCTCATGTTATCGGTGATGTTTTCCTCTATCGCCTGAGACATCTGCTCCAGCACGTACTTGTCATTGTCATCAAGCGCTGAGTCGTCCCCCGACTTATAAGCCTCCAGAACGGCAGTGTCGTCATAGATATCGTGTATCTCTTCATAATCAAAATACTCTTCCGGGTCAAAATCCTCAGAGAGAATATCCTCGGGCTCTACCTCCAAAGCGTTTGAAAACAGGGTCAGAAGTCTGTCTACCTTGTATTCAAGCTCCTCTATCTTTTCATCGTCCGATGATTTTTCTCCATCGTCCTCCTTATCCTCCTCAGAGCTCTTATTCTCCTTTTTCTCGCTCTGCGAGCTGCTTGCGGCTTCCTTCTTGCTGCTGCCGCTGTCCTTTTTCTGCGAGCAGCCCCCAAGGCTCAGTGACGAAGCCATCAGCCCCAGACAAAGGGCGAATGTAATGATCTTTTTAGCATTGTTCCTCATATGTATTATCTCCTTATAAAAATTAAAATGTAAATATGCAAAATTACGTGTCAGGTGCAGCCTATCCCTCCAGCGCCTCCTCAATAGTCTTTTTCAGCGATGAAGCGTCCTCGGAGATTATCAGCACATCATAGCCCCCTGCCGAGAATATCTCAGCCGAGTCTATCTTAGGCATCTCCTCGGGCTTGTAGGTCTCAAAATCTCTTGAACGTGAGCTTAAACGGCTTTCGAGTATCTGCTTGCCCTTGCCGTCGGCAGGCTTTATCATTGATATCTCATCAGCATTGCCGCCGCTTGTGGCGAAGATTATGCCGCCGTCTGTGAGCTTGTCGGCTTCAATACCGTAAAGCTTGGGGCAGTTGTTGTCAAAGGTCTCCTCACCGTAATAGGCATCGCCGTCAAGCAGCTCGTTATCAATGGCAGATAACACCTCCTTGGCAGTTACCTCACTTTCCTCAGTCTGCGAGCTTTCGGCAGTCTCGCTGTTTTGCGAGCTCTTGCCGCTGTCAGCCTTGCTGTCCTCACCGCCGCAAGAGCCCAGCATGACCATTGCCGCCGCAGCGCATAAAATGCGCAGATAAAGCTTCATTATTATCTCCCTTTCTATGTCAGATATCTATTATTGTCTGATGAGCGCAAAGCTCCTTATCAGTACCTTAGACATTATATCATTAAGCCGAACGACCTTGCTTGCAAGTGGTCTGAGGCGAAATGATACAATAACGTATGAAGGCTATGCGTTTATTATATCACATAAGTCGTTCCAATTCAATAGAATTACAAAATTTTTCACTTGTTTGTCAAAATGTAAAATTAAGGGAAAACCCCGTGCCTGCGCCCTTTTGTGCAGTATAAAAGGGCACCGCGCTCAGCATGGTGCCCTCTGTTAATTATATCTGATAGATCGCCTGTTAAAACAGGATATTCTTAAAGCATACCTCTGGTCTGTGCTCGTCAAAATTCCAGCTGTGGTAAGCGTCGCCGTGGCAGAACTGCTTCTGGTCGCAGCCTGCGCACTTTTCGTTCTCGTCGCCCAGATCCTTGCGGAAGATCTTAAAGCCATTCTCCCATACCTCGCTGAACCTGTCTTTAAGTATGTTGCCCTGTACAAACTCCGGCCGCCTTTCGATGTCAAGGCAAGCGGTTATATCGCCGTTAGCCATAATGCTGGCGGTGTAGAGCCCTGCGGTGCAAAGATAATACCAGTCCCTCACCTCACGCTCATACTCTGTTCCCAGATAGTGGCTGCACCCGTATGATACAGGCTCGCCTGCAATGCGCTTGTTTCTTATGTATTCAAACATGGTGCGGTAGTCCTCATCGGTCAGCAGCAGCTCAGGGTGCTGCTTCGCCCTGCCGATAGGCTCTATGTTTATTATCCTCCAGGAGTCGATATCCATCTTATCAAAAATATAATAAAGTTCATCAAGCTCGCCGATGTTCTGGTGAGTCACAACAGTGGTCACCTGCACGTGCTTGAATTTTCCCACCCTCAGAAGGCTCTCAATGCCCCTCATGGCTTTTTGGTAGCCCCCGGGGGTGCGCCTGAAAGCGTCATGGGTCTGCTCCAGCCCGTCTATGCTCACCGAAATTGTCTTCATACCGCAGCGGTAAAGCTCCCTCGCCGCAGCGTCATCGATAAGGGTCGCATTGCTGGTCATTCCCCAGTTGAAGCCCAGAGAGTTTGCAATGTGCATGATATCGAAAAACTCTTTTCTCAGCAGCGGCTCACCGCCTGTTATGCACAGCATTTTTTTTCTGGTGCCCATATCGTCTCTCAGCTGCCTTAAAAATGTGCCGTACTGGGAAACGCTCAGCTCGTCACTGGGCACATCGCCGCAGCTGCTGCCGCAGTGTATGCACCTTTCGTTGCAGCGAAGTGTCAGCTCCAGAAAAAGATTTCTGAGCTCAGGCTTTTTCATAAGCTCCCCACGGTAATTTGAGAGCTTGTTCAGATCTTTTATCTTAGTTTCTACATTAAGCATTTTCACGCACTCCGTGGTCTAAAATACCTCAGTTAAAATCAGAGGGCGGACCGTAAACTGTAATGGGATTATCATAGTAGGGCACAAATTCATCGTCGCCGTTCTCGGTGACGTCCTCCTTTTCGGTATCGTCCTCGTCAGCCTTGCTGTCCTTGTCCTCAAAATATGATGGCGGACCGTAAACCAGCTGCTGGAACTCACCTTCGTCATACTCCTCCTCCAGCGTGGGGGGAGGTCCGTAAACGTCCTGCTGGATATCTTCGGCAGGGTCATACTCCTCTTTGCTGTCCTCATCGTCAAGCTCAGGGGGCGGACCGTAAACAGTCTCATGAATATCGTTTCCGGGGTCATACTCTTCCTCGCTGTCCTCATCGTCAAGCTCGGGGGGAGGACCGTATACGTCCTGCTGTATATCGTCCTCGGGATCATATTCTTCCTCGCTGCTCTCAGCCTCATTGCTGTTATCAGCTTCCTTATTATCAGAGTCCTCAGCCTCACTGCCTACAGAAACAGGCTCCTTCACGCTGCTGTCGCCTACAGGGAACTCGACCTCGCAGCTTGTCATAGTAAGCACAGCTGCAAAAGCCGCAGCGGTAAGCAGGGTCTTTTTTGTCTTTTTCAAAATGAACTCCTCCTCTCATGTCAAAAAATATCTACCTATGTAAATTATACTATCCCCTTAACAGTTTGTCAATAGCTAAGCAGGCAAAAAATTAATTTTTATCTGCCGTTATTGACAAATTAAACCATTAGCTTTATAATCATATTATAATGCAGTTTTCGCATTGCAGATCATTTTTCAGAAAGGGAGCTTCACAATGAGCAAGCTTAAACCATACCGCCGCAGGGCATATTATTATGAGACCGACAGAATGGATATCGTACACCATTCAAACTACGTCCGCTGGCTTGAGGAAGCAAGGGTAGACCTTATGGAGCAGGCAGGCTGCCCCTTTACCGTTACCGAGAGTATGGGCATAGTGTCTCCCGTTTTAAAGGTCGAGACAGAGTATAAATACCCCGTGCGCTTCGGCGATGAGTTCGAGGTCAGATGTACCCTCACAAATTTCAACGGCTGCAGGTTCGAGCTGGAATACGAGATAGTGAACCTCACCACAAACCAGCTCGCCTGCAAAGCAAAGACCTCCCACTGCTTCACCGATACCAGCCTTCGTCCCGTAAGGCTGCAAAAGCAGTTTCCCGAGCTTTATCAGAAGCTGCTTGCCGTTAAGGATTAAAAGCATTTTTTATATATAAAAACAGCAAGTTCAATATACCTTATACTGTTGACATAAACCCGAAAATGCGCTATAATTAAACAAAATCAGGCACATCTGTGTGCAAATTTTATTTATGCGGAGGGCGATGTATCTTGAAAGGGTTAAAAAGGATCATCTCAGCCTGTGCCGCCGCAGCGGTAATGACCGCCTCGGCAGGTACAGCACTTACCCCAAAAGCGTATGCGGAGGAACATGATATGGTTTTGAAGATCGACGGCAAAACAGCGGTCACAAGTGAGCAGAAGCTCTACAGAGGTCTTGGCATGGTAAGCGGCAACAACACATCAAGGCTGCTTATCGACTATAAGCAGGAGCACCCCGATAAGTATGAGGAGCTTTTACAGTATATGTTCGGCGAGGACGGGCTGGGCATAACTCACCTTAAAATTGAAATGGGCGCAGATATCAACTCATCATCAGGCACCGAGCCTGCGGTGATGAGAGCTGAGGAGGAGCAGGCTGATGTAACGAGAGGTGCAGGCTATATGCTGGCAGCCGACGCCAAAAAGGTCAACCCCGACCTGACCCTTGATATGCTTTGGTGGAGCGTGCCCAGGTGGGTAAGCGACGCCGAGGACGTGAATGCCGCCAAGTATAAGTGGTATAAAGATACCCTCACCGCAGCCTATGATACCTACGGCATAGAGTTTGACTACGTCAGCGCCAACCAGAATGAGCGTGCTGTGGATGCAGAGTGGATCAAATATCTTTCCTCTCACCTTAAATCAGAGACCGACTGCCCCTATGATTTTTCCAAAATAAAAATAGTCGCCGCCGATGAGGTAACAGCGTGGAATGTTTCGGGAGATATGCTGGACGATGAACAGCTTCGTGACGCAGTCGATGTTATCGGCAGCCACTATACCAGCTGGTATGATGCCAATACACAGATACTCAGTGACGAATACGGCAAGGAGATATGGTTCTCAGAAGCCAGCGCACCCATGACCTACCCCAAGGGTATTTATAAATACGACGGCGCAGGCTCGGGACTTGTGGGCATAAACGGCGCACTTGATGTTGCAAACCGTATAATAACCATGTTCCCCGGGGGAGCTATGACTCTCTATGAGTTCCAGCCCGTTGTAGCTTCATTCTATGACGGCTCGACCTACTGCCACAAGCAGCTTATCACCGCCAACGAGCCCTGGAGCGGCTATTATACCTTGGATAACGGCTTTTATATGTCGCTGCATTTCTCTCAGTTTTTCAAAAAGGGCTGGACCTTTATAGAGTCAGCCTGTCAGGGAGACGGCAAGGCAGGCGGCGACGGTCATGCAGTGGTGGACTCCATAAACAGCTTTATGACTGCCGCAGACCCCGAAACAGGGGACTACAGCACGGTGATAACCAACACCACCGATGTGCCTATAACCTACACAGTCAAGGTCAGCGACCTCGACAAAGCTTCCGAAAGCGTTGATATCTGGGAGACCAGAGGACC
>CALCRR010000360.1 GCA_937894495.1 uncultured Ruminococcus sp.
AACAGTTAAAACAGGAGGTAACATTATGAAGAAGGAAAAATTATATGACGGAATGACAGAGGCTGAGGCATACTCGAAGACTATGGACGGAGTGTACGAACCCGCAGTTCGTGACGAAAGCGATGAATGCGTTTATCGCAGTACTGACCGCTGCAAGTGGGAGAGCGTGAAAGCTCTCCTCGACAAGTTTGTGCTTGGCGAACCGGACAACTTCCTCGGGGAAGTTGTGAGACCTGTGGGCAATCACGACGCTGCTGTTGTGATTAGGCTTGCTCAGCTTGATCCCGATGATTTCGCTGAGATCGTTAAGTTGTCGGCGGATTATGTTATAACCCCGGGAGATGGATACTTCGAGGTATCCGTGAAAATCAAGGATTTCTACGTTGAAGCGGAGTTTTAAGGGGGATATTGCTATGTCAATGCTTGTTGGATATGATGTCTATGGCGGAGTTCTCGACAACGGTGAGCCGTATGGCGTAAAGCTCAATACGCGGTACAGCTACCCCGATATTTACATAATCGAGGGCAGCCTGACGCAGAACGAGAAGAAGGTCGGCTACGCAAACACCCTTGTTCTCGATGCACCGTTGGTGCTTGACGACCAGCCTATGCTCTACGAGGTCTCTCTTGCGGCTGACAGGGTCGGTGGCTTTGATAAGTTCAAGGAGCTTGCAGGGCTGAAGATGACCGACAGGGTAGCACTTATTTGCGATGTGAAGCTCAGCGAAAGAGCGGTGTTGACAGGCTTTGCAGGTATGTTCTTCAACAAGATCGAAACATATCTGCGCGAGTCTGGACAGGACTTCAATCGCATTCTGTACACTAACACTCGTCTTGCGAGACCTCGTTGCAAGAACCCCGAGGTCGAGAAGATCCACACGGAAATTCTTTCTGCGCACCCCGAGTTTACGGCGATTTAGGCTTTTGTGACTATTACAGGAGGTGAGTCCAATGTGGTCAGTATTATTGAAGAGCAGGAAGCAGCCGTCGATAATGGCGGCTCACGGAGAAAGGAAGGCAAGTTATGAAGAGCATTATTGAACAGTTCTATTACGGGGAACTCAACCCCTGCGAGATGCCGGTGCCAACTACAAAGAAGTACAAGGAGACATTGGCTTTACTCGCACAGACCGAGGATGAGTTTGTCAAGCGTTTTCCGGAGACTAAGAATTCGCTTACCGAACTGAAAGACCTTATGCACACTATCTCGGCGCTGGAGAGTCTGAACGATTTTTCAAGAGGTTTTCGTTTTGGTGCGAAGTTCATGCTTGATGTTCTCGGTAAGGACGAGAGCAAATAATGTACATAAGCCTGCGTGTCACATGATGCGCAGGCTTTTGTTTGTTTTGACTGATTTTCCACCGCTATTTTCATTCGTTGGCAGGGTGCTTTATCATTGATTTCGGGTCTGGGAGCGAGTATAATAATATAAAGGAAACAGAAACGGGGGTGCTCTTTATGTCTTTTAACACGGCATATAAATGCTCCTTAATTTAATGTAGATAGCTTTCGCTATCTACAATTATACATCGAAATTACGAAAAAGTCAATTCACGGAGCTATGCGAAATATGAAACCGATCACTTCATCACTTTCAGGAATATCCACGCAAGTGCTGCCGATACAAAAACTTCTATGATAAGTTTATGTATCTCCTTGCCGTCCCATTGCGGTTCAACGCTCCATACGGAAGGTGTCTTGCCTGTTTTTTGTTTCAGGAGTATGCCGAATATCCTTGTTTTGGTGAACATCCACCAGTCGAGAACAACAGCATCGAAGATAGAGATCATCCAAAAGAATATCACAAAGCGGATACTGAGCTGCCAGAAATTCATACCGGAGTTCACTCCTTGTTTTCCTGCCGATATGATCGTGATAAGATACAGAGCGCAAATGAACGCAGTCAGTATTGCAAACGAGATCTTGCCTTTTAGGTTGAACTTCCTGCTGATACCGTATTCTTCAAGTAGCTTTTGGGCATTTGGTGTCATAGTCCAATAAGCAATCTGCGGTACAGCGAAAGCACCGATCAGGCAATAGGCGGTAAGCAGTATGATACCGATCAGACCGTATAAAAAGCTCAGTAA
>CALCRR010000361.1 GCA_937894495.1 uncultured Ruminococcus sp.
AAAATACAAGAAAAAGCTGCCGCACAAGGGCATTTATGAGTGTGACGTTGTGTATACTCCCGCACCTGCCGTGGAAATTGTCGGCGTGGTAAGGTCTGCCGTGCCGTATGGGGTTGCTTTTATGGCTCTTGATCTGGATATAAAAGGCGATGCATTTTACAGTGATCTGTATGCAGGCTACGAAAAGAACTGTGAATCCATGCTCGAAGATATAACCGAAGAATTTGCGCAAGGCGGCTCTATCCCGGAAGAAATACGAGTTGTAGATGACAGAGCTGAAAGATTGCTTACGAACTATTGCTATGTCAACGGGATCAAGCTTAGACGTGTTCAGGAGTTTGAAAAATTCGAGATCTACCGCAGCTACTATATAGACAGGATCCTTGACGAGACCTCCGATGAATTTGATGATGACATCTCACCCGAGGAAATGTACAATGAGATATGCGACACTATCCGTGAGCTCTCCGAGGAGCAGCTTGCGACCATGCCAAAAGAAATGTTTGAGCAGTTTATGGAAGCAGATATTCTCCCCGACGATTTGCAGGCAAAGCTGCGGCGGTCGAGAATAAAACCAAACAAGTAAGGAGAATCACTATGTCCGAAGAAAAATAAAAGGGATTTGAATTACCCGGAAGTCTATACAAAGAGTTCAAAAAAATGAGCCGTGAACAAATGCAAACTGTTCTCACCGATATTTATCATCAGGGTGCTGAAAGTGTCGAAGCGGTTAGCGTTGACCTTGATGAGCTGCGTAAGGCGATTGGCAGTATCAATGGGATTGGCGAAAAGCGGCTTGATGAGATAATGGATGTTATAGAAAAGTTTGTTGCAAATGAAAATGAGTAAAACAGAACTAATAAAACGCTATGCCCTGTTCCTTGTCGGACTGTTCATAGCCTCAATGGGTGTAGCGTTCTCGACAAAAGCAGGACTTGGAACATCTCCGGTCGCATCGGTGCCGTACTCGGTATCGCTCGTCAACAGCCTGCTGACCTTCGGCGGCTGGCTGAATATGCTGAGCGTAATACAGATCGGCACGCAGATCGCGGTATTGAAAGGAAAATGCAATTATGCCGAAATCGCTGTGCAGACGGTGCTGGCATTTGTTTACGGCTACCTCACGAATCTGTCTGTATGGCTGATAAGAGGGATAACCGTGTCAAGCTATCCTATGCAGTTTTTGTTTATGCTGCTGGGCTGTATAATACTCGCCCTTGGTATATGGATTCAATTCAAAGGTGGAGTTGCCATGCTCCCCGGTGAAGCTATGAACCGTGCTATCAGCAAGGTCATCGGCAAGCGTTATGAGAATATCAAGATATTCTTTGATATACTGTATATCGCCCTATCTGCCGTTATTTGCCTTGTATTCCTTAGAAAGCTGCAAGGAGTTCGTGAAGGCAGTATCATTGCCGCATTTGCGGTGGGGAGCATTATAAAGGTATATAACCGGATATTCGATAGACTCACCAAAACCCACAAAGGAGAATCTCGCTATGTCAAAAGACCTTGAACACAAGCATTTAGTAAAGCATAAGCATATCCGCAGATTCGATTCCGTTTCACTGCGCCTGCCTATCCTGTTTGTCATAAGCTGCATGGTGATCGTTTTTATATTCATCGGATTTTTGTACTACCGCTTCCAGACCCGAATGATAGAGCAATATCTGTATATCGCAAAGGGCGCTACCAGCATGATGGCGCTGGAACTGGACGGAGACGAGGTCGATGATTACATAGAGCAGAACTTTGAGATGGAGGAATACAACCGTATTCTTGACCGGTTTTACAGTATCCGTGACTGCTATCCCGATATTCTGTATATGTATGTGTATCGCCTTGACCACGAAGGCGGCACCGTTGTTTTTGATCTCAATTCCGTAGACGGCACCGAGGACGCCGGGACTCCCGGAGAGCATTATGAGTTCGGCGATGTCTTTATGGCACATATCGACGAGCTGTGCGAGGGCAAGGAGGTCACAAACCTTGTCGGAGATACCGAGGACGGATATATGTTCACCTACTGTCAGGCGATATATGACAGCAGCGGAAAGCTTCAATGCCATGCCTGCGTGGATTTCTCAATGGACGAGCTTCGGGCTCAGGATAGGAAATTCATTTACAGCATAATCGCAGTTACAGGCGTCGGTGCGGTGATGATCGTTCTTATAGCTATACTTCGAATACGCAAGTCAGTTACCGAACCGCTTGACCGTATGTCGCAGGCGACGGAGCAGTTCGTCTATCAGACAGAGGAGGACTACGCCAACAACATACAGATCATGAAGGGGCTGGACATACATACCCACAACGAGATCGAAAGGGTGTACCATGAATTTATATCCTCTATGGAGAAAAGCCAGACGCTTATGACCAATCTCAGCAAGGCGAGGACGGACATTAAAGCAAAGGACGAGCAGATCGGGCAGATCAGCGAGGAGGCATACCGTGATCCCCTTACAGGCGTGGGCAGCAAGGCAGCCTATACCCGTAAAATGAAAGAGCTCAACGAGCAGATAGCAAACGGCTATACAGATCTTGCTGTTGTTATGGTCGATCTTAATGATCTGAAAAAGAGCAATGACGCTTACGGACACAAGGCAGGAGATATGTATATCAAGGGCTGCTGTCACATCATCTGCGAGAGGTTCAAACATTCGCCCATCTATCGTATTGGCGGCGATGAATTTGTGGTGTTCCTGACGGGTCAGGACTATTCAGGACGAATCAAGTTGGTCGAAGCACTCAAAGCCGATTATGATGAGTGTTACATAAATGCGGCTGACGAGCCCTGGCAAAGATACTCTGCAGCGGTCGGACTTGCCGAGTGTGCCTCGGACGATAATACCGTTGAGCTTGTGTTCAAGCAGGCTGACGCCGCTATGTATGAGGCAAAAAAAGCATTTAAGGAAAAACACGGGAGCTACAGATAACAGCGATAAAAGGAGTGACTGACATGAGCGAGGTAGTAAACGACATCAGACAGGCAATGGCAAACCATGAGCTGAAGGCATATTATCAGCCGCAGTACGATTCGATAACGAGCCGTCTCAAAAGCGCCGAGGCGCTGGCAAGGTGGGTACGCCCCGACGGGGTCATCGTCCCGCCTATGGCGTTTATCCCGGAGCTTGAAAGAACGGGAAACATCGCCGAGGTGGACTGGTACATCTGTGAGGAGGTCTGCAAGCTGCTGAAAAAGCAGAAAAGCGACGGTGGAAAGCAGGTGCCGATCTCGGTCAATTTTTCACGCTTTCATGTGCGTGAGCCGGATTTTGCCGAAAAGCTGACAGCTCTCGTTGACAGCTATGAGCTGGAGCACCGGCTGATATGCGTCGAGGTCACCGAGTCGGCGATGGTGAATGAAGCCGATCTGATACTTAACTGGATAAGCTCTATCAGAGCCGAGGGCTTTGCCGTGGCGATAGACGACTTCGGCAGCGGACTGTCCTCCCTCAGCTTTGCCAAGGACGTTCCCGCCGATATACTTAAAATAGACAAATCCCTTCTCAGCGGCAACTGCGAGAACGAAAAGGAGCGTATCGTCCTTGAATGCATATTTGCTTTTGCCAACAGGCTCGGTATCTCCACAGTAGCCGAGGGCGTGGAGACGAGAGAGCAGCTTGAGTTCCTGCGCACCTGCGACTGCAAGAAGATACAGGGCTACATTTTTGCCAAGCCCATGCCCGAGGAGGACTACCTGGAGCTATGCAGGACGCACACCAAGATAGAGCAGACCGCCGACATTTTGCAGGCGCAGGCTCCCGCAAGCGCGGTCAATCTGCTGTTGGGCGTTATCTTCAAAAAGTACCCACTAATAATTTTCTCGAACCTCACCCGCAACAGCTTCTACATGATGGCTTACGAGAATTTCACATCGACAAGCTGTCCGTCAACGGGCGTTTTCGACGAGCTGATAATGCACGGTGCGTCCACCATGCACCCCGACGACCAGCAGAGCTTTGCGGAGACCTTTGCAAGAGAAAACCTGCTGAAAGCCCATGCCGACGACAAGCCGGAGGTTCGGCTCACCACAAGGCAGATAGGTGACGACGGCGTATACCGCAGAGTGGAAACAGTGGACTATTTCGTCAAGAGCGAATCGTCGGACGATGTGCTTGTTATCACGCTTTGCGAGAACAGGTAGTAATCACATGGACTGGATAAAAATAAACGATACAACATTCAGATATGAGGACAAGGGCGTGCGGTTCTTTCTGCTTATCGGCTCGG
>CALCRR010000362.1 GCA_937894495.1 uncultured Ruminococcus sp.
CCATTGTAATCACTCCAATTTTTAACTTTTATAGGGGGATTCACCCCCAGCATTTACAAATATAGTATAACATATCAAGTGTGCAAAAACCGTGCAACCGGGAGCACAAATTGTTAATGAAAAATAAACTTTTTCAGTGAACGGCGAATTTGTTTAACGACCAAAGCCCTGAAATTACAGCGTTTTAGCAGAAAAAAACAGGCTGGTGAGCTTTGCCGCCAGCCTGAAAAAAATTTTTATTTTATTGAAGTTTTATTCTTAACAGCGTTGATAACTATCATAGCGTCCTTGGAGTCTATCCTGCCGTCGCCGTTGACATCAGCGGCTGTAAATTCCGCGTCGGTCTTGGGTGCGGCGGTCTTTTTGGCAAAAGCCACTACCTTCATGGCGTCTTTGGAGTCCAGCTTGTTATCGCCTGTTACATCGCCTTTGAGCTTCGCAGTCGGTAAAGCAGGCTTTATATGAGCTATGTCAAATTCAAGAACAAACAGCTTGTCGTTATAGATATCATTAGCAAGATCGGTGAAGTCAATGGTGTCTGTGTATTTTGACTCTGTAAAACTAAAGTCATTGCCCATTGCCCAGCCGCCGCCGTTTGAACCGTTGTCCTCCTCATGTACTCTCAGAAGATCAACTCTGCCTGCGCCTATATGTACTCTTACAGGATCGCCGCTCTTGTTGCCGCTGAGTGTGTATGTCAGCTCCATACGGTCAAGCTTGTTCTTTGGCACCTTCTTTTCAAACTCATAGCCGTCTATGACAAAATCATAATAATAGTCATATTCATACAGGTCCTTGCCCATTTCATACCTTACAGCTTTGCTGAGTGCAGGAGCTGCCGGGGTATATGCAGTGCCGTCTTTGAGATAAACTGTAAGCTTTACATCTACAGTTATGTCATTTTTCATCTCACTGCCGGGGGTGACTGTTTCAGTTATCAGCTCATAGTCAAAATCATTATCCCCTGCATAGCTGAGTCCTGCGCTTATACCGCCCATTTCATTTCTCAGGGGTGTCTTTATTTTAAAACCGTTGACCTTCTTTTTAACACCGTCAAAATCGTCCTCATCAGCATATTCGGTGTAGTAGCCCAGACCGCAATCCTCATCAAGCCAGAGAAGGCTTTTGGGGATAGTTACAGTTTTGAGATTTTTACAGTCATAAAAAGCGCCATCGCCGATACTTGTGACCTTTTTGCCCCCCAGCTGTGCAGGCACTGTCAGGGTTTTAGCCGAACCTGTATATTCTGTTATTTCAACCGTATCGTCACTGTTTACCTCATACTCCCAGTCGCCGCTTGTATCAGCGCTTACCGAGATACTCTTTAAGCTGTCAAACGTACCCTCGGGAAGAGCTGCACCGCTGCCCAGTACGACCGCCAGTGCAAGGGCTGCTGCTGCAAATCTTTTTAACTTCATAATTTATCATTCCTTTCAAAAAATGCATATTTAAATGCTATATTGTTATAATTATACATCATTTAAATCGTCATGTCAATAAGTATATCAACTAAAAATTAGCATATTATTTTATTTGTGTAGTATAATGTAACAAGAGGTGATATTAATGTATGAAGATGAAAAGTTTGCTAAAAGGCTCACGGAGCTCAGACTTCAAAAGGGTGTTTCTGCTCGTGAGATGAGTCTTGCTATAGGGCAGTGCAATGCTTATATCAATAAGATAGAGAACGGCAAATCCCTCCCCTCAATGATGTGCTTTTTCTACATCTGCGAATACTTCGGCATAACACCTGAGCAGTTTTTCAACTACCGTGTCGCCGACCCGATACTGACAGACGAGCTTAAATCCGCCGTTGAAAAGCTCTCCCCAAGGCAGTCCGAGCACGTTCTCAGCATAGTCAGGGATATCACCGATATAAATTAAACCACGTTGTGCCTGATGGTCAGCGTGGTTTTTATTTTCTGCTTGACAAATCAGGCAATATGTTATATAATATAATAAATTGTTATAATTTTATCAAAGTCCCCACGGGCTTTTTGAAAAGAGGCTTTGTTAATGGCAAAAAGTAATTCCATATCACCCTCGGTAATAAAAAGGCTGCCGAGGTATTACCGCTTTTTGGGCGAGCTGCAAAAGCAGGGGGTGGAGCGGATATCTTCCAGGGAGCTATCAGAGAAGATGAAGCTGACAGCTTCGCAGATAAGGCAGGACCTCAACTGCTTCGGCGGCTTCGGTCAGCAGGGCTACGGCTATCATGTTGAGTCTTTGAGGAGCGAGATAGGCAGGATATTAGGCGTTGACCGCAATTTTGAGACTATCCTTATCGGCGCAGGCAACCTGGGCAAAGCCATTGCCATGCATATAAATTTTGCGACCAGGGTCTGCCGTCTGACGGGCATTTTCGATATGAACCCCAGGCTCACGGGGGAGACGGTGGGCAATATCCCCATACGCCATACCGACGAGATAGCGGATTTCTGCCGTGAGCACAAGCCTGTGGTGGCGGTGCTTTGCATACCCAAGGCTAACACCCAGGCTATCGCCGAGCAGCTGGTGGAGCTGGGGATAAAGGCTTTCTGGAACTTTTCCCACTACGACCTGAGCATTGACTATGAGGGCATAGCCGTGGAGAACGTGCACTTAGGCGACAGCCTGCTGACCCTCACCTACGGCGCCAGCCACCTTATACCACCGCAAGAAAATGCAGAATGATATAAAAAATGCGTATCAAATCTACTGATACGCATTGTTTTTTTATATGATTATTTAAGCTGTATTATAGTAAACGCCATTGAAATTGCTGCTTTGCGAACTTCGCAAAAGCATAAATCGAACTTTTACTCGTTCACAAAGTGCAATTTCTAATGTCGTTTACTATAAGATCACTCGGAAGGCTTCTCGGCTTCGGGTACCGTGGTGCAAGCCCAGGTGGTCTCCTCAGGCTCTTCGGGGATATCGAGCAGCTGATAGGTCATGGTGTCCTCGTTGTATACATACACCTTGCTGCTGTCCTCGTTCACAGCAGCAGTCGCCACCTCGGTGTGAACGTCCTTTTTCCTGTCGTAGACCGCAAATATGTAGCACTTTTCCTCGTCGATCTGCTCCTCACCCATATAGCCGTAAAGCCTGTGGCTGCCCTTTTCATCGTTGGGGTAGGACTTGTTTACAGCGTCCATCACCATGTCAAAAGACTGCTCAGCACCCTCGGGTATCTCAGCGAAGGTGTCTCTCTCGGGGATAGTAAATGTCTCGGTAGAGGCAGAGCTTGTCTCAGCGTCGGTAGTTACTGCCGATGTCTGCTTTGCTGCCTGAGTTTTGCTGCCTGTGCTGCCGCCGCATGATGCCAGCGCTACAGCTGCCGTTACCGCAAGTAATACGATAGATCTCATTTTTAAATTCAGCCTCCGAAAAAAGTTAACATCACTCAACATTAAGGATTATAGCACAAACCCCCGACCTTGTAAATAGAAGTAATAATTTTGTCACAAAAAAACCCGATTATGACGAATTATCATGATCGGGTAAATTAGTATTTTATAATTTATGCACAAAAGAGAGTTACAATTCTGTAACAGGTTGCACAAAGCAAATTCCTGTCAGGAGTAGTCAACAACGTCTATCCACCTCATGAGGAAGTCATGCTCATCCTCCTTGCCCTTTATGAGCTGGGCAGCCGCAACGATAGGCAGCCAGGACTGTACATACTGCTTTGATGTGCCGCTCTTCAGGCAGTACTTATCCAGATAAGCGTCAGCCAGATCGGGATTTTTAAGGCAGAACAGCAGATAAGACCTGGCAACATCGGCAGAAGCGTTGCCCTGTCTCGCCTGACCCCAGTTTACAACATAGGTGCCCTCTTCGTTGATGATAACGTTTTTAGGCTCAAAATTGCCGTGGCAGAGCTTTATGTGCTTGGGCATTGAGTCGAGCCTTGTGAGCAGCTCATACTTCTTGATCTCGTCGATCTGTCCCAGCGATTTTATCTGCCTGCCCATCTTATCCTTGAGCTTTGAGAGCAGCGGCATATACTGGGCGTGTATCTCGCACTGTATGTCAACAAACTGGTTCAGATATGTATCTATCTTGTCGGGGTTCTCGTCAATAAGCTCCTGCAGGGTCTTGCCCTTTATAAACTCATAAGAGCTTGCCCACTTGCCGTCTATCACCGATACCTCGTAAAGCTCGGGTATCCTGATGAATGAGTTTACCAGCGTCGTCTCAACTCTTGCGTGGGTGAGGGCTGCGTAAAGGCACTTCTCCTTATACTCGGGGCTGTTATATACCCTTATGGACTTTCCGTCAGCCTCATATACATCATAAATATCGCCGTGAGCGATCAAATTTTTAAGTTCCATTATCATTCTCCTTTTCTTAAAATATCATAAAATTAACCTTTTCAAACTTTTAAAGGTCATAAACAGAAAAAAGCCCGTCATTAATACCATAAGGCTTTTCTCAATGCCGCTGTTTATATTATACTACACAATTTTCACTTTTTCAAGGGTTTTTCGTTATTTTCACAAATGTTTATTAATATTTTAGAGTTTGTTATTTATGAGTTAATATATGTCGAACAATATTGTGTACCGTATATAAAAAGTTTAATATTTTATTGTGCGATTTTAACAGTAACTCAATAGTTACAAAAAAAGGCATAGTCTGTAAAACTCTATTCAAGTTTTGTGTATAATATATAAGAAGCGGCGAAAAAATTTTTAAAAAGCTGTTTAATCGACAGATTGACAAAAAAATAACAAACTGCTATAATAGAGTTATGATGGGATAGAAAAAAAGGCTGGTCCCTTAGTGAGATAAGGACCGATCAGGAATATATTTATGGAGGTTTATTTATGGCAAAGGCAAAGAATGAAGCGAACATTTTCGTCGACAGCGTTGAAGCGCTGGAAGCCAAGATCGCCCAGGTAAGAGAGGCTCAGGAGATATTCTCGGAATACACCCAGGAGCAGGTGGATAAGATCTTCAAGGCTGCCGCTGTCGCTGCAAACAAGGCGAGGATACCCCTTGCAAAAATGGCTGTTGAGGAAACAGGCATGGGCATTGTTGAGGACAAGGTGATAAAAAACAACTATGCCTCCGAGCACATCTACAATGCCTACAAAAACGTGCAGACCTGCGGTGTGTTCGAGACTAACGAGGCTTACGGCACCACAAGGATATACGAACCTATCGGACTTATCGCTGCGGTAATACCTACTACCAACCCCACCTCTACTGCAATATTCAAAACTCTGCTTTGTCTCAAGACCAGAAACGGTATCATCATAAGCCCTCACCCGAGAGCTAAAAACTGCACCATCGAGGCTGCCAGGATAGTTCTTGAAGCCGCTGTTGAGGCTGGAGCTCCCAAAAACATCATCGGCTGGATAGATGTTCCCTCGCTGGATATGACCAACCAGATCATGAGAGACTCAGACCTGATACTGGCTACAGGCGGTCCGGGCATGGTCAAGTCGGCGTATTCATCGGGTACACCTGCGCTGGGTGTAGGTGCGGGCAACGCTTCGGCTATAATCGACGCTTCGGCTGATATCAAGGTGGCTGTCAGCTCCATAATCCACTCAAAGACCTTTGATAACGGCATGATCTGCGCTACCGAGCAGACGCTTATAGTTGACAAGACCGTTTACAGCGAGGTCAAGGCTGAGCTCAAAGCAAGGGGCTGCTACTTCCTTAATGATGAAGAGGCTGACAAGGTAAGGCATACCATGATAATCAACGGTGCCCTCAACGCAAAGGTGGTAGGTCAGAGACCTGTTACCATCGCAAAACTGGCAGGGTTTGAGGTGCCCGAGAATGTGAAGGTGCTTATAGGCGAGGCTGAGAGCACCGACCCCGACGAGGCATTCGGCCACGAAAAGCTCACCACCGTGCTGGGTATGTACAAGGCTAAGAATTTTGACGACGCGCTTGATAAGGCGGACGCCCTGCTGCACAACAACGGCGGTCTGGGTCATACCTCGGTGCTGTGGATAGACAACATCAACGAGAGAGAAAAGCTGCTCAAATTCGCACACCGCATGAAGACCTGCCGTCTTATAGTAAACACCCCCTCATCACTGGGCGGTATCGGAGACCTTTATAACTTTGATTTTACTCCCTCCCTCACACTGGGCTGCGGCTCATGGGGCGGCAACTCGGTATCCGAGAACGTTGGTGTAAAGCATTTGCTCAACATTAAAACAGTTGCTGAGAGGAGAGAGAATATGCTTTGGTTCAGAGCGCCTGAAAAGGTATACTTCAAAAAAGGCTGCCTGCCTGTTGCTCTTGATGAGCTCAAAAACGTGATGGGCAAGAAAAAGGCATTTATCGTTACCGACCAGTTCCTTTACAAGAACGGCTATACAAAGGCTATCACCGATAAGCTGGATAAAATGGGCATTGCCCACAACGTGTTCTTTGATGTAGCCCCCGACCCCACACTGGGCTGCGCACTTGAAGGCGTAAAGGCTATAAGAGCATTTGAGCCCGATACTATCATCGCCATAGGCGGCGGCTCTGCTATGGACGCTGCAAAGATCATGTGGGTGCTTTATGAACACCCCGAGGCTGACTTCCACGATATGGCTATGAGATTTATCGACATCAGGAAGAGAGTTTACACATTCCCCAAAATGGGCGAAAAGGCTTACTTTATCTGCATACCAACTTCGTCGGGCACAGGCTCTGAGGTAACTCCCTTTGCGGTAATCACCGATGAAAAGACAGGTCACAAGTACCCCCTTGCAGACTACGCACTGCTGCCTAACATGGCTATCATCGACACCGACCTTATGATGAGCGCACCAAAGGGTCTCACCGCCGCATCAGGTCTTGACTGCATGGTGCATGACCTGGAAGCGCTGGTATCGGTAATGGCTACCGACTTCACTGACGGCATCGCACTCAGGTCTCTTAAAATGACCTTTGATAACCTGCCCGAGTGTGTTGAGAACGGACAGACCGCTGTTAAGGCGAGAGAGAACATGGCGCACGCTGCCACAATGGCAGGTATGGCATTTGCAAATGCATTCCTGGGCATCGGTCACTCGCTGGCACACAAGCTGGGCGCATATCACCACCTGCCCCACGGCATATGCTGCGCACTTGTCATCACAAATGTTATGAAGTTCAACGCTAACCCCGTTCCCACAAAAATGGGCACATTCTCTCAGTATGAATATCCTCACACTCTGGAGAAATATGCCGAGGTAGCACGTTACCTGGGCTTCGGCGGCAAGAACGACAAGGAGAGCTTCAAGAACCTCTGCGACAAGGTTGAGGAGCTGAAGGAGACAGTGGGCTGCAAAAAGACCATTGCCGAATACGGCATTTCCGAAGAGGACTTCCTTGCTACTCTCGACCAGATGTCAGAGGACGCATTTGACGACCAGTGCACAGGCGCAAACCCCAGATATCCGCTCATTAACGAGCTCAAGGAGATTTACAAGGCTTGCTACTACGGCACAAAGTATGATGGCTAAGCTTACCATCTCACAAAATTTCATATAAACCTCCGTCGGCTGTCAGTCAATGGCAGCCGGCAACTTTTTTATTGAAAAAAAGCACGTGATAAAGGACCACGTGCTTTTTATGTTACTTATCATACTCACTATATCTGCTGCCGCTTTGCTGACTATACCCATTTTGTTGAGTATAACCGTTTTGCTGAGCATACCCGTTTTGCTGAGCATACCCGTTTTGCTGACCATACCCATTCTGCTGACCATACCCATTCTGCTGACCATAGCCGTACTGCGCAGTATTCTGCCCCGAGCCGACGGCTTGACCTGTACTATAATTTGGACTGTTATAAGGAGCAGCGCCGTTATTGTTCACATATCCGCCTTGCTGCCGATAGCCGTAGCCGCCACGGGGCTGCTGACTGTAGGGATCAGCCTGATAGCCCTGTGGGTTCTGGTAGCTGTAGGGGTTTTGCTGATAGCCGTAGGGGTTTTGGTAGCTGTAGGGGTTTGGCTGAGCATAGGGGTCGGGCTGCTGCTGGTAGCCGTAGGGGTCAGCCTGCGGAGGTATGCCGTAGCCCTGGCTGCCGTAGGGAGCGCCGTAGCCGCCGTTCATGCCCTCGCCGAACTGCTGCGAAAGAAAGGGCGAAAGCGGTCTGTCGTTAAGAGACAGCTTGTTTACCTTTACGATAGCCACGATGGTAATTACCAGCTCAAAAAGAATAAATATCAGTATAAACAGATTTTTCTGCATCGACAAACAAAAATCGTAAAAGCCGTGGGTGAGCACGGGTGCGATAAGGGCTTTTCTCAGGTTGGCTTTAGTGCCCCTCTCGTCGTTAGAATATCTGCACTGCTGGGCAAGCCCGTAGTAATAGCCCATAAACACCGCATCAATGGCGTGCCCCGGCACCGATAGCAGACCTCGTGATATGGCAAGCCCCAGAGAATTACGCTCAAAAACATAAAGTATATTCTCCAGCGTCGCAAACCCCAGCGATACCGACACCGAGTAGACCACCGCATCATAGGTGAAGTTGAACTCGGGATTATTCCAGGTGCCTTTTTTCAGCACAAAATACTTACCGCTCTCCTCAGCCATAGCGATGATGAGAAAGTTGTTTATTAAAATATAGGCGATGGATTTCTCCGAAAGAATACCGCCCAGCGCCCCCTCCAGCAAAAGCTCGATGATAGCGGCGCTTACGGTGGTAAGGCTGCCGAAGATGAAAAGCTTTATCAGCAAGCCCCACGGCTCCTTCTCCACCTTATCCTTGCTGCGTATGTAAAGCATAAGTATGATGGCAGGCAGCACCGATGCCACAAATAATATCTCCATATATTTCCTCCTTCGCAGTGAGTATTATTCCTCACTATATAGTATAACATATCTCCCCCCATTTTTCAAGTCCTCACCGGACGGGGTGTTTCCCCCACCTGCCGCACTTTTGTGTGGACAGCGAGTTTTCGAGTCCTCCCCGGAGGGGAGGGGGCGCTTTTGTGACCTCTATTATTTTGTGACGCTGCGCGAACCTTGGAAAATGATTACTTTGTGCGCTGTACTGACTTTTGTTTAAATTTAATTTTTGCCCCACTGAAATGATGTGGAGTTTTCAAGGTGCAAAGCAACAAAACTGCCCTAAAATTCATTGTGCATTATAACTTAAATTCCCTGTTATATTTTGTGCAAACAAATGATTTATCTTTTGCTTTGGACATATTTCATTAATAGTTGCACGTTTTTGTGCAACTTTTTCCCTGTTT
>CALCRR010000363.1 GCA_937894495.1 uncultured Ruminococcus sp.
ATTTCTACAGCTACGACCAGAACTGGACAGGCAAACACGACCCCTGCACCAAGGTACGGCACAACTACAGCCACTTCTACGGCGTGCTCAGACCGAAAGACCAGAGCCGCATCACAGGCACTGCAGCGGCCTTTGAGCCGGGGACTTACACTCTCGCCGTCAACCTAAAAGTCCGCACCGGATCCGGCACCAGCTACGCCCAGAAAAAGCGCAGCGAGCTCACCGCCGACGGCAAGGCTCACGCCCTGGATCAGACCCTCGCTGTCCTCCGTTCGGGGACAAAGGTTACAGTGTCTAAGGTCACCAAAAAGTCCGCCAAGGAGTGGTGGGGCCTGATACCATCCGGATGGGTTTGCCTGATGATGGAAGGAAAACCATATGCTAAGAAGGTGAGCTGATGGAGAGTGTAAAATATGTAAAAATGCGCACTACTGCCAGAGTAAATTACCGTAATGAAATGAATACGGATGATGATTCTGTTGAAGGAATTCTAAATACCGGTTCGACAGTAAGCGCTGTCGAAAATTTTTACGTATTCAAGCATGGTCATTTCTGGCGTAAGGTCAAGATCCACCGCAGACATTTTTTCATTATGACCGACTACCTTGAGGATACCTGAGAGAAGTTTCATTTTTTTATATCATTAAAAGCACCTTTGATGGTTAATTTAATACCATTAAAACTATACCGAAAAATTTGAAATGTAATAAAATAAAGCTGTGAAAGACCTCTTTAGTTGAGATGTTTCACAGCTTTTTTGCATTTTGCTTGTCAAATTTTTGGATTTTGCTTGTCAAATAACAAAACTTTTATTTTAAGATTCGAGATAGATCCCTCTTTTAGAATCATTCCGATAAATGATCTGCCTTCTGCATCAACAATTCTAATGAACAGATCAATGCTTTTATCAACACTGCTGATTCCTTCCATAATTTCAACATCTTTCGCAGTTATAGAAACCTCGTTATTAATAATTATTTTCATAATAATACCTCCTGTCTAAATATTTTTACTAATACTTTGTCAATTTAAAACTTGCATAGATTATAAATATTCACACTATATCGTGTTATAACTCTTTAAGCACTTTCAGGCACATCGTTTATTTGAAAGTCATAATCTCCACTTCTGATTATATCCAATAACTTTTTTACGAAGTTCATAGAAATAAGATCGTTGATTTCCTTTCCATGTGTTGAGAGTTCACCAATATTTACCACTTTCAAATCTGAATACTTTTCTTTGTTTCTTCTATAATCATCTATCGGAGTATGGAAAGAGTGAGTATTTAGATCGTAATACAAAAAGTAATTATAATTTGTTTCGTTATATATGATTACATAAACTGTAATTGTATCTTCAAAATAATCATCAACAATAATTTCTTTTTTACGAGAATAGCTGTTTATTACTGTATCACCCAATCTTTCCAACTCTTCTTTATACTCATCTTCATCATCACACTCAATTGAATATGTCCTTATGTCCTCTGCTTCATGGATACAAGTTGGAGAAAGCAAAGATAAAAACTCATCTTTTATTTTATAATATTTTTCTTTTTTGTCTCTATATCTCCATTCATTGAAGTAGGTGTCATATCTCCTATTTCGATATTCCTTTTCTTTATCTCTGCAATTCTTTGCCCTTTTGTTTACACTGTATATGCAGTCAGATAGCATATCAATAGTTATTATTCTTTTTTTAAGGTTATCCATGTAAGCTTTTGGTGTATTCATTTATATCCTCCTCTGTATTCCTCTAAAAATAACTAATAATTTAGGCTTAATTAAAAGCGCTTGAATGTTAAAGACACTTTATATAAATGATTATATCTCACATAAAAGCATAGAATGTCTTTACACATAATATAGCACGCAAAACAGTCGGTTGTCAAGTGCTTGAAAGTAAAATTTAATATTATGTACATTTTCGCTTTGAACAACACTAAAAAATGTGCAATATCAACATATTTTAATAAATATTCAGATATTTTTTTAGTATATCACTTGACAAATCTTGTTATTTGATATATAATACTGTTAAAGTTAACAGAACGGAGTGACTAATTCTAATGAATCAACTTGATAAGAAAAAAGAAATTACAGAGCTTGTAAAAAAATGTATCGGTGACAGATCTATCACCGCAGCAAGCATGGACACCGGATTAAGCAGAAATAAGCTCCAAAGGTTAAAGACAGGCGTTTTTGCTAAAATTCCCCCATTAGAAGATTTTGCTGCATTGACAAATAAAAATGCCAATCCGCAAAATGGAGTTACGCTTGATGATTTTAAAAAGATCCTTGAAATGCCGACAATACAAACTGATAAGGCTGCACGCAAAAAAAGCGGTGAAATGATAGAGGCACGCTTTTTAGGTATTATTATTAGTTATTTAAATAAGAAATATAATAGTTATACTATTGTAAACAGGAGTTCTGACAGAGCCGATCTCACAATAATGGTCGATGGTCTGACTTATTGCTATCAATTTATTCATATGAGTCCATATATTGTAAACCCGGATAAATTCTCAAATATAATAGATTCGTGTATATTAAAAGCAGTTAAGATAAACGCTTGTGATGGCTTCAATATTGTTTGTAACAACCATTCATTATATGAAGCGATGATAAATATGAACTGGAAAATCGGAATCAAAGCAAACGTTATACTCGTTGATTATGAAACTTTTTCAGTTGTTGAATCATTTACCCTGAATTGAATTATGATTATCAAAACGATCCGACCTGTTGTGTAAGTCGGATCGTTATTTGTTTATAAGCGTCAATTACTGAGGAGCTGAGCATGCTTATTTATATAAGGTTCACTCATTCAACGTCTTGCCCCTGCATAATTTCAATTAATCCTCCGAATAATTCTCGTCATAATCTATATATGGCACACCGACATTTGTTTCGGTATCAAAAATTGTTTTACGAAACCCCATAGGTTGAATTTACCCTAATATTGTTGTATAATAAGGAAAAGGAGGCTTGGCATATGAAGATTAATAATAAAAATTTTGTCTCCATTGCGGAATCAAATCAAAATTTTTCCAAAGTTGCCCAAATTGCTGATAAAAATGGCTATGTTGTTATAATGGAGAATAACACTCCAAAATACATTCTCGTTGAGTTTGCATTAGCAGAGAAAGATCAGCTTGCTGATGATGAGGAGCTGCTCGAAGTATCTCAGCGTTTGATTGAACAAAACCGCAATGCTTATGATGAACTGGCAAAAAATAATTAGTAAATCAGTAATCCTCCGAATTATCCTCATCATAATCAAGGCTATCATAGTCGATGTATGGCACACCGATATTTGTTCCTGTATCATACTTGCGAGGCTTGATTCCACCAAACTTCTTTGTTATAGTATCAGGCTTTGTCGCTGAAGCCAGCAGCAAGCCTGATTTGAGCTGAATAAGGCTTTTTGTTTCCTTATTCTTTGTAAGATTCGCAAGCTTGCCCTCTTCTTTTTTGAGTTGATAGTACTCTTTCGCAAACTTAGTGTTGTAGCCGAGGATGAACTCGATCTCATCACAATTGATGAAGTTTCCTGCAATCGAAACGAACATAATAATTTCTCCTTTACAATTTATTTGAGCTGATGCTCTACTATTATTATAGTATAATATTTAATTTCTTAAAAATCAGGTTTTAATTCTAATAATAACTGCCGCACCAATTAATGATACGGCAGGTTCCGGATTGTTTTATATAGTATTATTCTTCCAGCTCAGCCTTGACTCTCTCAGCTATCGTGTTACCCGGAAAACCACTCAAGTCTGCAAGGTACTCAAGCGCTAATCCATAGCCCAATTTAAACTGGTTCATATTCATCAGCTTTATTACCTCGCAAATGTTATTATCCAGCTTCTGCACTATATCAGCTCCGAGCGCTGTTTTTATCTTGTATATAGTGCTGTCCAAATTATGAGAAGCCAGCTGAAACTCCTCCGAGGCAATATGCTCCTGCTCAGGGTTATAATCGTTGCTTGCAAAAAGCAAATCGGAAATCGTTTCGATCTCAACGTTCTTGTTACAGCCATTTACAGATCCAAGCTCACCTAAGTCATCTATCTCATTTCTCAGATACTCTTCATCAAGCTCGCCGTCGTGATAATATGTCCCGTTTATATTTGTCAGCACAATGCCTGGTGTATCTTTATAGTAAAGATAATTAGTAATCAGTCTATAAAAAGTGAGGGAATCAAGGCTCTTAAAATACATGAATTTCTCATTAAAAAGCTCGGGATTATCGGTGATCGAAAGCATCAGATTTGACTTCATCAGTCTCGCCTGTATCAGCTCACCCTCTTTCAGATCTCTCATTTTGCCTTTTACTTTGATCAGGTCATTCGTGTCAATATAAATCTTTAAATTGTCCATGTCTATTGTCCTCCTTAAAACCATTCGTCGTCGGTAATGTTTTCAAATTCAAAATCTTTTAAATCCTTATTATGATTATTGTATAGGTTTTGATAAATCTCTGATGCAACCAGATAGCCCTGCTTAAATGCTATTCTATAAACTATTGGAAGCAGTTCTTCCTCGTAAGCTGCCGTCAAAGCATCAAGATTTGAATAAATCTCCGGGTCACATTTCTCGCAAATATTTTTGTATAAGCTGCTTGCCATCTTCATAATCTCCTTATACTCTTTATTCTCATTGATAATCCTCTCGGGGTTATACAAAGGCGACTCGGCTATCATATCAAGCGCATTGCTATAGTCCTTTGCAGCCTTAACAAAGTCTGATGTATCAAGATCATCACCAAAGATTTTTCTGAGCTGCTCGTCACTGGATTTGGTGTCGATATACTCGTCACCGATTTTGGTAAGCGCAATTCCGTGTATATTTTTGCTTTGTAAATAAGATAGTATAAAAATCAAAAACTGAGGATTATAAAAACCATTATCCGTATTTTTAAAGTATATCGTTTCCTGATCAAGAGTTCCGGCATTATCAACAGGTTCCATTTTAAGCACAGTATCTTTTAAGGTTACCTTAAAAAAAGCTTTGGAGAAAAGCCCCTCGATATCACCTGCTTTTTGCAGCACACCTTTGTTGTCACAATAAATGTATGCTTTTTTATCTTCATTATCCATAAGCCTCGATCCTTTCTGTTATTTGTATAGTGATTTTTATTTTCATATGACCAACAGAACTCCTTTCTTGGTTGACACCTTTATTGTAATATGATATAATGTACTTAGATAAACAAATATCACATTACATTTGTGTTGTTATCTTACACTTATATTATACACTATGTACATAGTTTTGTCAACAGTTAGAATGTAAAAAACTTATACAAATTTTTATTAGGTGTTTTGTCCATACTGACTATGTACATAGTTGATTTATCCCCTTTGATTTGAGGTGAAACGCAATGAAAAAATCAGAGTTCAATAAAAAGGATTACGATATAAAATATAATAAGGAACATTACAAGCAGCTTAAGCTGAATTTGAAACCGGATGATTTTGATCTCATTACTGATTTCTGCGAGAGAAATAATATAGTAAAGAGCAAATTTATTTTAGCTGCATGCAAGTACTTTATTAATAACGATAAAAATCCTCTTGACGAATAAATACATATTAATATAATTTAAAACTGTGAGGTGGGTTTATATTGACATCAGAGCAGTATCCAAAAAGTGAGCATGGCAGACGATGCTTATATGTTTGCGATTATATTGTATATTCCGCCGCAAGATGTAATACTGATATTCAGACTATTATTGGTAAAATAGGCAAAGACACACTTATCCATTTGTATGATTATGCCGATCTATTATCGCCTTATCCGCACGGTGAGCATTTTGATAAATTCGTTCAAGATTACGGTCTTATATCTGTGATTGATGATAGTGCTGTCAGCAGAGAACTGGTCAGAGATGAAGCACATGATCTTTATTGTAAATTAAAATGCGAAGACAAATCATCGGATATTTTTATACAATTATTATTAGATATTAAATTATAAATCCAGCCCCCGCAGACCATTACATCTGCGAGGGCTTTTCTCTTACATATCAAACAGATTGATAACCTTCTTCCCAACACTTTTAGCATACTTCATCGCATTATAAGCGCCGCCGTTCTCCTTCTCCACATAGCAGATAACCAAATCCGCCCTGTTGCACATCTCCCTGTTTCTGACCCCGATAGCCGCCTTCGGGTGAGCAGAGACAGCATCGGAGCTAATCTGAACTTCGTCATAATAATCCTCAAAGCTTTCCTTGTTGTCACGGTACTCGGCCCGCTCATAGGGGAGCACAAGAATATGCGAAACATTCCCGTAGTCGTAGCGCCCCTTTGCCTTCTTTATTGCCGAGGACACTATCTGGTCAAACTCGCCGTCCCTGCCGACAAGGAACTCGACATATTCCTTCTGGTTTATCAGGTCTTTCAGTATAGGCTCAATCTGCTCCTCAATCTTAAACATATTGTCAACGTATCTGTGCCCGAAAAATGTAACCTTGTAAATCTCCATGAAATCACCTCTGTATAAAATAGGTTAAAATATCCCATATTAATTATATCATATGTAAAATGATTACGTAAGTGCGTACACGCATAAACGTATAAAACTGTATAATTTAGTTAAAGATTATACAGTAGGTGATGAAATTGTCAGCAGTTAAAAATGCCGTTGTAGAGCGGTTTAAAAGCATATGTAATGAACGTGGTATTGCGGCTAATGAGCTTGCAAACATCTCGGGTGTTACTCCTTCAACCGTATACAGCCTCTTTGACAAAACAAGGCATAATGTATCAATAAAAACTATCAAGATACTTTGTGACGGGTTGGATATATCGCTTGGCGAGTTTTTCAGCTCTCCTGAATTTGACGAACTTGAACAAGAGATAGAATGAAAACGGAGTCATACGGCTCCGTTTTTTTGTTGTATCTATTCATCGAAGAAATACGTTTCATTTGGATCGATTTTTATAGCTCCGATTATATTCAGACATTCCTTGACCATATCCTTGGAAATGTTATGTCTTCTCTTAATAATGGCATAAATCAATTTAAGGATATAATTCGGTATGTCCCCTTTCTCATTGTTCAAAATGATTTTCTTATTTGAAATAAATACGTTCTCTCTAAGCTCCTCTCTTTGAGCATGATTTAACTTTAGTGCATCAGCAATTTTGACTATATGCTTCTTCTCGATCACACGCTCCCCTCTCATTAGATTTGTCAGATGGCTATAGCTTATTCCGCTAAGATTTGATAGATCGGCTATTACCTACACGTTACCTTGATAGATACACGCCTGAGCAAAGGCGCAGACATGAGGTTCGTCCAGGTTTGTCTAATCCCTCTACAACTAACGGCAGAAACAATCAAACATGGGAGCAGCAGTTTGAGGGTGACATTCAGTATGTTGACCACATCACGTTTGCAACTGATGTAAAAAGTGTTTTTGATACTGTAAAAGTTGTATTCACCCATAGCGGTGCAACAGCAGCCGATGGAGGAGCAAGGGGAGAATTTATCGGTATCGCTAATGTTGATGATTTGAAAGCTGATGCAGAAGGCAATTACATGAAACTATAATAGACATGATTGTAAAGGATAAATGGTAATGAAAAAAATATATGTAGTGGGCGCAGGCGGCTTCGGCAGAGAACTGATTTGGTGGCTCAAAGATATTAACAAGGTAAATCCTACATGGGAAATCATGGGCTTTCTTGATGATGATCCCCATGCTTTAGATGAATATGAATGCGACTACAAAGTTGTTGGTTCAATCAAAGATTGGCAGCCGAAAGAGGACGAGGAGTTTGCTTTGGCTTTAGGCTCTCCTGCATTAAAAAGAAAAATCGTTGAGATCATGAAGGCTAAGGGTGCTAAGTTTGCAACAGTCATTCACCCGACCGCTATGCTCAGCGAATTTGCTCACCACGGAGAGGGCTTTATCATGTTTCCCTACTCTAAGTTGTCGGCAAATTCAACAGTCGGTGACTTTGTTACTCTGCTTTCTTCTCCGATAGGACATGATACGCTGATTGGAGATTATTCTGTTATCAGCGGAAATTGCAGCGTAGTTCGTAATGTTGTTATTGGAAAAGATGTATTCCTTGCTGCTGGTGTTTGTATTGCACAGGACGTTCATATTGGTGATGGAGCATATCTCGGACTTGGCTGTGTAGTATTAAAAGATGTTCAGGAGGGTGCAACAATGTTTGGAAATCCTGCAAGGGCTATGCCTAAAATGAATTGAATGGAGGACAGGTCATGAAAAGCAGATTGGCAAGTTTATTCTATGAAAACGCTCAGAAAACACCTGATAAATTAGCGATTTGGTGTGATGGCAAAACGGCTACATATAAGGAAATGGCAGATTTGGTAAGCAGATATTCCAATCTTCTTCTAAGTCAGGGCGCTGTCTATGGTGATTACATCGCAATTCCCATGAACAATAGTATCGAGTCAGTAGCATTGTTTTTCTCTGCTGCTGATCTTGGCATTTGTGTTGTACCGTTAAATCCGTCCCTCCCTCTTGAAGCAGTAAAGTCTGCTATGCAGGCAGGAGATATTAAGCACGTTATAGCAAGAAGTTCCTTCTTTTCTGATTGTGCAAAGAGTGGCGGACTTGATATTCCTGGTTTTGCGATTTGTCTTGACAAGGAATATGAGGATACAGTCCCGTTTTCAAAGATAAACGAAATGTCAACAAACAGACCTGAAACTGATTTTGATGTTAAGGGTGATGAGAGCCTTATCTTGACTATGACCTCCGGCTCAACAGGCAATCCGAAGCCGATCGACATTAGTCAGGATAACAAATATGAGAGGTCAATGGCTCACATTAGGGTTTACAATATCACAAAGGAAGATAGCATATTGGCGGCTACACCTCTTTATCATTCATTAGCAGAACGCCTTGTGATTCTCCCTCTGATACTTGGTGCGACTTCTATTCTTCTCCCTCGATTTACTCCGGCAATTTGGCTGAAATGCGTTGAGGAACAGAAGCCTACATTTACGATTGCGGTTTCTGCACAGCTCGCTCAAATACTTGAATTGCTCAAAAAGCCTGATGCACCTACAATTACCAGCTTTAGAAGTATCGTATCATCGTCTGCATTACTTGAAGCATCGGTCAAGTATGAGCTGATTGATCTGCTAAAGTGTGAGTTCCACGAAATGTACGGAGCTTCTGAGGTGTCAACAGTTACGGATATTTGTTTTCAGACTTCTCAGGACAAGCAGAAATCTGTCGGAAAGCCTTTTGATGAAGCACAAATCAAAATTCTGCGTGATGAAAGCGAATCTGATTTTGATACAGAGTGCAAGCCCTATGAGATTGGTGAGATCGCCGTTAAATCTAAGCTCCAATGCAAGGGTTACTATAAGCAGGAGTCTATGATGCAGGCAGCCATGTTCGGTGATTATTTCCGCACAGGGGATTTGGGCTACCTTGATGAAGATGGATACCTTTATTTCTCTGGTCGGAAAAAGGAGCTTATCATCACAGGTGCTATTAACGTGTATCCTCACGATATTGATGTAGTTATTGGACAGTTGCCTGAGATAGAGGAATGTGCAGCATTCTCCTATCCTGATGAAAGACTTGGCGAGGTTGTTGCATTGGCAATCGTTCCAAAGGAAGATCATGAGATCAATCTCCGTGCCATTAAAACCTATTGTGCAAGAAATTTAGCTGATTTCCAGCAGCCGCATAAGATTTTTGTTGTGGACAAGCTCCCGAAGAATACAATGGGCAAATTACAGCGTATGTCAATTTTGAATTACGTTCGTGAAGCAGGATTAGATCAGTAAACAGAAAGGGATACATACTATGGAAAAAGTAAAGGAATTTATCGTTGATTACATTCAGCGTGAATATACAATATCAGAAGATATAGACATTATGGAGCTTAACTATGTAGAATCAGGGTACATTGATTCTATGGGTATGATACAGTTCATCGCTGTGATAGAAGATGAGTTCGGTATCAGCTTTTCTGATGATGAGCTGGCTGAACCTGATATTAAGGTAGTCGGAAAGCTGATCAATATGGTTGTAAAAAAACTGGAGGAAGTCTAATGGTAGTAGATGGAATCAAAGTAGTTGATGCAACACTTCGTGACGGCGGTCTGGTAAACGATTTTTATTTTGATGATAATTTTGTCAAGGCTTTATATGACGCCAACATCGCTGCCGGAGTAGACTATATGGAGTTAGGGTACAGAGCTGACAAAAAGCAGTTTGATCCCAAAGACTTTGGCAAATGGAAGTTCACAAGCGATGAAGATGTGTGGAATATCATCGGCAAGAAAAATCCTAATATGAAGCTGTCTGTTATGGCTGATGTGGGAAGATGTGATTTCAGAAATGATATTGGGCCGAGAAAAGACAGTCCTATCGACATATTCAGAGTTGCTACCTATATTGAGACTATCCCCGAAGCAATCGAAATGATCAACTATATCAGCTCTCAGGGATATGAAACAACGTGCAATATCATGGCTATCTCTAAATGCACAGACGAACAGATCGCTCACGCTCTCTATGTTTTAGCAGAAAGTCCGGCACTTGCGGTTTATATTGTTGACAGCTATGGTGCGTTATATCCAAAGCAGGCAAGAAAACTTGCAAGGCTTTATCATCAGATACTCGCTCCAGCAGGAAAAGAAGTCGGAATGCACGCTCACAATAATCAGCAATGTGCCTTTGCAAACACAATTGAAGCAAAAGATATGGGAGCTAAATGGCTTGACGGTACTGCTTATGGTATGGGACGAGGTGCAGGAAATTGTCACCTTGAAGGATTGTTGGGTTATCTGAACGGTAAAAAGTATCATGTTGATCCTATTTTGCAGTTGATAGAGGAATGGATGCTCCCCATGAGAGAATCAGGTATTGAATGGGGATATAACACTTCCTATTTACTCACAGGATTAACGAATCAGCACCCCCGAACAGCTATTGCAGCCACAAAGAAGAAAGATCATCAGTTTACAGAGCAATTTAAGTTTTTATCATATCAGTAATCAGAGAGGTGTCATAATGAAAGAGGTAGTTACCGTTGGAGTAGTTGGAGCCGGACGAGCGCTTGAGCTTCACGCATTTGGCTATAAGAGATCGAATATTCCCGTTCGTCTTAAAACCGTTATGGCACGCAGACCTGAGCAGATCAAGCAGGCTGTAGAGCTTTATGGCTTTGAAAAAGGAACTACGAATTTCGATGATCTGCTAAATGATCCTGAGATTGATGTAATTGACATCTGCACTCCTCCTTATGTTCACAAGGAAGAAATCATCCGATCTATGCGAGCTGGCAAGCACGTTATCTGTGAAAAACCGCTTGTCGGATATTTTGGGAGACCAGGCGATCCTGAACCTATCGGAGAGAAAGTATCAAAGAAATTCATGTTTGAATGCTTGCTTGAGGACTTGGCAGAGCTTCGTGAAGTTCGCAAGGAGACAGGAAAGCGTTTTATGTATGCTGAAAATTTCGTATATGCTCCTGCCGTTCTGAAAGCCGGAGAGATCATTCGTGCCAAAAAGAGCCGTATTCTTTACATGAAGGGCGAGGAAAGCCTGAAAGGTTCAAGCTCTCACGTTGCAGGCGAATGGAACAAAACAGGCGGCGGTATCTTTATGAGAAACGGCGTTCACCCTCTCGGAGCTATTCTCTATCTGAAAGAGCAGGAGTCTATTTCTCAGGGACATAATGTAACTGTTAAAAGCGTTGTCGGTGATATGGGATACGCCACAAAGCGACTGAGTGAGTATGAGCATCGTCATATCGCCGCCCGTCCTCACGATGTTGAAGATGCAGGAACAGCGGTTATTACCTTTACTGACGGAAGTAAGGCAACGATCATCTCAACAGATAACCTGCTCGGTGGCAGTAAGAACTATGTTGAGATTTATGCAAATGATACTGCTATCAACTGCCGCCTAACCATGAATGATGCTATGGAGACATACATGGTCGATGATGATGGTATGGACGGAGTATATCTTTCGGAGATGCTTCCCATTGTTACTGGCTGGAATAAGCCTTTTGTGGCTGATGAAATGCTCCGTGGTTACTGTAATGAGATCGTAGACTTTATGGGAGCTATTTTGGAAGATAGAGAGCCGGAGGGTTGCTTTGATCTGGCAGCTCAGGTTATGAAGGTTGTGTATGCGGCTTATTACTCTGATGAAGAAGGTCGGAGAATTGACCTTGTTTAATTAAATTTAATAGATAATTAGATAGGAGTCGATATTTGGTAATGAAGAAGAATAAAATTCTTATTATTCTTAACGATTTGAAAAATGGTGGTGTAGAGCGCGTTTTATCTGTATTAGCCAATTATTTTGCTGATAGAGGATATGCAGTAAATATTCTTGCAATTGCTTCTGATCAGATAAGTTACCCGCTGTCACCAAAGGTTAAATATGAATATGTACCGATCATTGGAATCTACAAAAGAGTTAGCATTTTCAAGGAATTTGATGTTATGAATAGGATTGCAAGAGAGATTAAGAGAATCAATCCTGAATATGTCATTGGTTTTGATGATTCTATAATTATCAGGAGTATTCCTGCCGCATGGTTACAGAAAAGAAAAATTGTGGTTTCTGAACGCATTGATCCTTCAATCTATGGATTGCCTATGAGGATTATACGTCAAGTCGCATATGATATGGCAGATGCTGTTGTTTTCCAAACACCTGATGCAAAAAAGTTTTTCCCTAAAAGAACACAGAAAAAAAGCGTTGTCATTCCTAATCCATTAAGCCAAGAACTGCCTATTAGAAAAAATGTGACTAATAAAGATATTCTTATGGCTTGTAGACTTCGTTCTCAAAAAAATGTTCACATGGCAATTAAGGCATTTTCAAAATTTTATAAAACACATAAAGATTATCGTCTTGTTGTATATGGAGAAGGAGAACAACTTGATGAATTGAAAACGTTGGCTAAGAAACTTAATGTTTCAAATAATGTCATTTTTCCTGGTCATGTTGATGATATACATGAAAGAATGGCTGAATGTGCTATTTATTTATCTACATCTGATTATGAAGGCTTATCTAACTCTATGATTGAAGCATTAGCCATCGGAGTTCCAAGCATTTGTACAGATTGTCCAGTTGGCGGTGCGAGAATGATGATTAAGAATAATGTCAACGGATTGTTAGTACCCATTGGTGATGTTAATGCTTGCGCAGAGGCGATGAGTAAAATAGCAGATAATCCCACTTTTGCGCATAAAATTGGAAATAACGCAAAGCAGATAAACAGTAAGTTAGCCGTATCTGTAATATGCCCCAAATGGGAAAAATTATTGAAGTGATTGTATCAAGGATGTATAGGAGCAATTTGTATACTCGCTCCGCCGAAATATATTCTATCAATCTTTTCATATCAGAAAGACTTGGAAAAATACGAAACAAGGGTTCGCTCTGCCAAAAGCAAGGCTACACAGGACGCTGCCGAGAAAATACTTGAAGCCCTCCGCCGTGCTCTTGACAAGGCTGAAAATCTTGATATTCTGTTCGACAAGCACATGGAGGATAGGACAGGGAAATACATCGTTTTCTGTGCCAATCTTGAACATATGCAGGAGATGATTGAAAAATCCAAGGAGTGGTTTGAGAAGGTAGATAAGAAGCCGCATATCTACTCGGTGTACTCTGATGACCCGACGGCAAGTAGGTCTTTTGCAGAGTTCAAAGCAGATAATGACCCTAAACATTTGAAACTACTGTATTATATTGATGCACTAAACGAGGGCGTTCATGTTCCCGATGTTTCGGGAGTTATTCTTCTGCGTCCGACTATCTCTCCTATCATTTACAAGCAGCAGATCGGGCGAGCATTGTCCGCTTCAAAGTCGAAAAATCCTGTCATTTTTGATATCGTTAACAACATCGAGAACCTCTACAGCATTGACGCTATCGAGGAGGAAATGCAGGTCGCTATCCAGTATTATCGCTCACATGGCGGCGAGGGATTTGTTGTCAATGAGACCTTTGAACTTGTTGACAAGGTGGCTGACTGCAAATCGCTGTTTGACGAGCTGGAGGGAACGCTGTCTGCAAGCTGGGACATCATGTTTGAGCAGGCAAAGAAATACTATGATGAAAACGGAAACCTCGATGTACCCAAGCGCTATTTTACGCCCGAAGGTTATTCTCTCGGGTTGTGGGTACAGACACAACGCCGGGTGTATAAAGGCGATGTGGCAGGCAACCTCACGCAGGTGCAGATCGACAGGCTGAACAGCATCGGTATGCGCTGGGAGTCTGCAAGCGATGTGGCTTGGGAAAAATTCTTTGCCTCGGCGCAGGCTTACTTTGACGAGCATGGTGACCTGAATCCACAGGCGCAGTATGTTGACAGGAACGGTGTTGCTCTCGGCTCGTGGCTGGCAAGGCTTCGGGTCTATCGCAACAGTGGCATTAAAAACCGCTACATGACCGAGGAACGCATTGCTGCGCTCGATAAGATCGGCATGATTTGGAGCGTTCCCGACTATATCTGGGAGGAAAACTATGCGGCGGCGGTGCGCTATCATCGTGAGCACGGCAGCTTGAATGTGCCTGCAAAGTATGTTGATGCCGAGGGTATCAAACTGGGTCAGTGGATCCAAGGACTCCGCAGCAATCGGAATGGTACCGCAAAGACTGTCAAGCCGCTCACAGACGAGCAGATAGCTCGGCTTGACAAGATTGGCATGATCTGGGGCAGCAAGTACGATATACAGTGGAACGAGGCTTTCACAGCTTTGTGCGACTATCATAAACGCTTCGGCAGTTTTGATATTCCCGCATCGTACAAGACGAGTACGGGGATAGCGCTCGGCAAGTGGATTCGCCGTCAGCGTGACTTTTACGAACAGGGTAAGCTGTCTGATGAACGTATAGAGAAGCTCAGAGGTATTGGATTCAAGCTCGAAAAGGCTGACCCTTGGGAAGAAAAGTATCTGCTTGCGAAGGCTTACTATGATGAGCACGGAAATCTCAGAATGCCCGGAGATACGGTCATCAATGGTGTTTGGTTGTGGAAATGGCTGAATGAGCAGAAAAATATCGGAAAGGGCAAGAGGAAGAACAAGGTGCTTACTCCGCCGCAAAGAAGTAAACTATGTAAGCCCCGAGGAACTTCACCAGAAGCTCCATCACCACGGCCGCGACCGTTCCGATGATCAGCGGCAACAG
>CALCRR010000364.1 GCA_937894495.1 uncultured Ruminococcus sp.
AAAATAGCTCAAGCTATTTCACAAAGGTTAGAATTACCAGAAAAGGAGTATTTGAAATTTCTTGATATAGTATTTCTCTTTGCAGGCATAGCTTACCTTGTGTATCTGGCAGGGGGCGAGAGCAGGGCATTCGGCAGGTTCTTCCCTTTTGAGCTTTTAAAATCATCACTTGCTGACCCCTTTTCTCATTTCGGCAAGGAATACTCTGCAATTTCCGACACCGCAAAGCAGACCAGGGCAGGCAGAACAGTGAAGCCTGTTATACTGGGTATCATCATCGCAGTGCCGCTTACATCGGTGGTGGGCTCGCTGCTGATGTCGGCAGACAGCGGCGTGGAGCAGATGCTTATCAGAATGGCTGACCTTATCCACCCCGAGAATATATGGACACTGATATGGGAGCTGCTTATCTCAATACCCGTGGGGGGATATCTGTTCGGTATGCTTTATTCAAGCCTGCACCGCAGTGACGAAAACAGCCTTGACGAGCAGCAGTGCGAAAAGCTCTGCGAAAGCGCCAGAAAGATTTCAAACGCTGCGGTATACACGGCAGTTACACCTATCTGCGTGCTTTACGGGCTGTTCTTTATCTCACAGGCAAACTATTTTCTCTCGGCATTCGCAGGCAGGCTGCCAGACCACTACAGCTATGCCCAGTATGCCAGAAAGGGCTTTTTCGAGCTGTTCGCCATTGAGCTTATAAATGCGGCGGTCATATTCTGCATGAGCTTTTTCTCAAAAAAATGCGGCAAAAACAAACCAAAGGCGCTGAAATTCTACACGGTGCTGATATCGGTATTCACCCTTGTGATAACCGCCACCGCCATAAGCAAAATGGTCATGTACATCGAAAACTACGGGCTCACTCAGCTAAGGGTCTACACCACCTGGTTCATGGTGCTTACGGCTGTGATGTTCATTTACGTGATAATAAGGCAGTTCAAGCCCGATTTTGGCTTTATGAGAGCCGCTGCCTGCACCTTTACTGTAATGTTCGCGCTGCTGTGCTTTTCAAGACCCGATGCGCTGATAGCAAAATTCAACCTTGAAAACCGCGCCGAAAAGCTCAGCGCCTATGATATTGTTGAGATGTCGGGGCTGTCGGACGATGCGGCGGCTGTGATACTCGATAAAAAGTATCATGATGTTATACAGGCTGCCCTGAGATCAGAAGCCAACCACACGGGCATAAACTCGGCTTATCAGCTCAAATGCCGCATATCCTCGACGCTTGATAACTCGCCATATGCCGAGCTCAACCTTTCGGCGGTGCTTATAAGGCAGAGGGCAGGGCGATAAGCTGTGGTTTACATCATCCTGATCATCTCAGCCGCCCTGTCGGCAGGCTGGCTGAAGCTTTGGATATCCACCTACCTGCCCCGGAACATCGGCGGATATATAAAGCACACGGTCATATTCACCATGCTATCTCTGCTGATAGCATGGCTGGCTGCACAGATAATATTTGCTCCTGCTGACGATACCTACAGCGCAGCCAACAAAAGCGCACTGGGAATGATCTTTATGCTGTGGCTGATAATTTTCGGCTCGGTCTGCCTGATAGCTGTGATCGTTACGCTGGGGAGCTTTATCGAAAGCAAAACAAGTGATAAAAGGAGCGACAAAGATGAAAAATAGCGAAAACAAAGGGCACAAGGGCTTAGCTATCGCCGCTGTGGTGCTGGTGATACTGGCTGCGATGGCAGCGCTGGGCATATATGAGATAAATAAATACATGGACACTCACACATGGGCAACAATTCACATATCCTCAGACAAAACGGACGAGGAGCAGGAATACCTGAAAGGCGACCGCATAACGCTGTCGGGGGCTGAGCTCACCATAACCAAGGTGACTCACGACGGCACGGTATCCTTCGATGTATCCGATGGCAAATTGTATGACGCTTCGGGCAAGTCGCTTACAAGCGATATCCTGCATTTAGGTGAGGAAAAGCACTACAGCACCGATAAGTACGAGCTCACGCTTTGCGTTAAGGACAACCGCTATCAGTGAGGCACAATGCAGCGGTATATAAAAGCCCCCTTTGCTCCATTCAAGGAACAAAGGGGGTGGTTTATTATTCAGCCATTACTGCGTCATTTTTGCTGGGTCAATAACACATAACTGATCAATAAATGATAATACAACGTTTTTCAAGCTATAAATTACTTATTTCCCAGTATCTCATCAAACTTATTCTTGATCTGAGCAAACAGAGTGCCATTTACAGCGTCTCTTGCCTTAGCTGCTATATTATCGGCGCTGAGACCGAACTGCTTTAAAAGATCCACCGCAGGACCCGAGTGACCGAACTCGTCGTTCACGCCTATCCTTACCTGCTTTGTGGGATAGTGCTGCGAGAGCACATCAGCCACTGCCGAGCCCAGACCGCCTATAACGCTGTGCTCCTCAACTGTCAGCACAAGACCTGTTGCCTTGGCGTTCTTAATGATGATATCCTCATCAATGGGCTTTATGGTGTGGATATTTACAACTGCCGCATCAATGCCCTCCTCGGCGAGCTGTCTTGCTGCCTCGATAGCCTCGCTGACCATAAGACCTGTTGCGAAAATGGCAATATCCTTGCCCTCTCTTATCTGTATGCCCTTGCCCAGCTCGAACTTATAGGTATCGGGGTCATTGAACACGGGAACAGCCAGTCTGCCAAAGCGCATATAAACAGGGCCCTCATGGAGTATTGCTGCTTCAACGGCAGCTCTAGCCTCAACATCGTCGGCAGGGTTTATTATGGTCATACCTGGGATAGTTCTCATAAGAGCTATATCCTCGTTGCACTGGTGGGTAGCGCCGTCCTCACCAACGGATATGCCTGCATGGGTAGCGCCTATCTTAACGTTGAGGTGAGGATAACCGATGGAGTTTCTCACCTGCTCGAAAGCTCTGCCTGCTGCGAACATTGCAAAGGTAGAAGCAAAGGGTATCTTGCCTGTTGCTGCCATGCCTGCCGCAACGCTCATCATGTTAGACTCAGCTATGCCGCAGTCAAAATGTCTTTCGGGGAACTTCTTCTTGAATATGCCTGTCTTGGTAGCTGCTGCAAGGTCTGCATCAAGAACTACCAGGTCCTTATACTTATCACCCAGTTCAGCCAGCGCATTGCCGTAGCTTTCTCTGGTCGCTATCTTCTTTACGTCTGCCATATCCTAGCCCTCCAATTCCTTTAGTCTTGCTTCAAGCTCTTCCTTTGCCTGAGCATACTGCTCGGCATTGGGAGCTGTGCCGTGCCATGATACATTGTTTTCCATAAACGAAACGCCCTTGCCCTTGACGCTCTTCATAACGATAACGGTTGGCTGACCCGCAACAGTTTCAGCCTCGTTGAAAGCCTTTTCAAGGGAGTCAAAGTCGTGAGCGTCAGCTTCAACAACGTGCAGACCGAAAGCCCTGAACTTATCAACTATAGGATAGGGCGACATAACGTCCTCCACCTTGCCGTCTATCTGCAAGCCGTTGTTATCCACTATCATGACCAGATTATCAAGCTTATAGTGGGCTGCGAACATGGAAGCCTCCCATACCTGACCCTCCTGTATCTCGCCGTCGCCGAGTATAGTGTATACCTTGTAGGTATCACCCGATATCTTAGCCGAGAGAGCCATACCGCAGGCTACCGACACGCCCTGTCCCAGTGAGCCCGAGGACATATCCACACCGGGGATAGTTATGCAGGGGTGACCCTGCAGCAGTGCGCCTATGTGACGCAGGCTCTTTAGCTCCTCCTTGGGGAAAAAGCCTTTTTCTGCCAGTGTAGAATAAAGCGCAGGGGCAGTGTGACCCTTTGAGAGCACCAGTCTGTCTCTTGTTGGTTCATCGGGGTTATCGGGGTAAACGTTGAGCTTTGCAAAGTACAGATATGTCAGAACATCTGCTATCGAGAGGGAGCCGCCCGGGTGACCCGACTTTGCGTTGAACACGCCCTCCAGAATGCCCAGCCTTACCTTACAGGCAGTTACTTCAAGCTGTTTTTTCAATGTAGCGTCCATACAAAAACCTCCATTTATCAATATATAAAATTATTCTCTATTCAAACGGCTGTAGATATATTCTACTGCGTGAGCCACAGCGTCCTCCTCGCAGGAGAAGTCTAAAACAAGGTCGCAGACCTCCTTGACATCGTCCACTGCATTTGAGGGGCAAATGGCAAAGTCGGCGGCTCTGAGCATTTCGATATCGTTGTTATAATCGCCCATAGCCACAAAGGTATAGTCCTCCATGCCGCAGATATCTCTCATTTTTTCAAGCGCTGTGCCCTTTGATATGTTAAGGGGGAGTATCTCATAATACTCCTTGCTCGACCTTACAAAATCAACTCCCGACCAGCCCTTTGCTTCAACATAGCCCATCAGCCTGTCCATCTTCTCGGGCTCAATAGCAAAAAGCACCTTGTACCAGTTATCGGGTATATCATCAACTGCGCAGATAACAGGGTCTACCTTGCATATCACGTTATGCTGTGCTTCCATAGGGGTCATCTGGGGGACGTACACGTTATCTAAAGTCAGCACCTCACAGCCAACATCGGGGTTGTCTTTAAGCAGCTGCTTTACTATATCCCTTGTGCTGTCGGGGACGAAAACATCATATATCTGTCTCTTGCCGTTAAGGTCATAGACCATTCCGCCGTTGCACATAATTATGGGGCAATTTACCGAAAAGCTGTCAAAATACTGGTTTGCAGCCTGTATAGCTCTGCCAGTGGCTATGGAGAATTTACCGCCCTGCTGCTGAAAACGCCGGATAGCAGCCACGCTTTTAGGCGAGGGTATCTTGCTTGACGGCAGAAAGGTGCCGTCCATATCGGTTATCAGAAGAACTTTGCTAATATCCTCAAACATTCATTATCCCTTCCTGAGCTTATCCAGCACCTTGGTGAAATACTCGGGCAGCTCGCTGTCAAACTCCATATACTGCATTGTTTCGGGGTGGATAAAGCCCAGCTTTTTAGCGTGCAGGCACTGCCCCTCCAGCCCCTTGTAAGCCTTGCCGTAGACCTCGTCCCCCAGCACCGCATGACCCGTGTATGCACAGTGTACTCTTATCTGGTGGGTCCTTCCCGTTTCCAGTCTGAACCTCACAAGTGAATACTGCCCCAGCTCCTCCAGGACCTCATAGTGGGTCACAGCCTCTTTAGAATTTTGCTGGGTCACGCACATTTTCTTGCGGTCATATCTGCTTCTGCCGATGGGGGCGTCGATCGTGCCCTTTTTATCCTTAAATCTGCCGACTACAACAGCATTATACTCCCTTGTAAAGCTGTGCTCCTTTATCTGCTCAGCCAGGTGATTATGCGCCTTGTCGGTCTTAGCCACCATAAGCAGACCGCTGGTGAGCTTGTCTATCCTATGTACTATCCCGGGTCGTATGACCCCGTTTATTGATGAAAGCCTGCCCTTGCAGTGGTAGAGCAGCGCATTCACCAGTGTGCCGTCAGGGTTGCCTGCGGCAGGGTGTACCACCATGCCTTTTGGCTTATTCACCACCAGCAGGCAGTCGTCCTCATAAACTATCTCGACAGGTATATCCTGGGCTTCCACTTTAAGCTCCTGCGGCTGGGGAATGCAGCCCTCCACTTTATCGCCGTTTTTGAGCTTATAGTTCTTGCTCACCGTCCTGCCGCCGACGGTAACTCCGCCCTCGTCGGCAAGCTTCTGCACTGCCGAGCGTGATATGCCAAGCTCCTTTAAGGACAAAAACTTGTCTATCCTCTCGCCTGTGTTTTCATCGCTTATCTCAAAAACAAAGCTACCCGTCATTTTTCTCTGCCGCCTTTTCAGCCTTATCCTGCTTATACTTTTTCACATCAGACAAAATGATAGACAGACAAAAGATGACTGCGCCGATAACTATACAGATATCCGCAAAATTGAATATTGGAAAATCCACAGGCTCAAATAGGATATAGTCAATGACCTCCTTCATTCTCACCCTGTCGATAAGATTGCCCACTCCACCTGCTATTATCAGCGACAGCGAGATAAGCTCCGGCTTAGAGCCTTTTCTTATCTTATACATATAAAAGATACCTGCCGCACAGACTATCACAGGCAGCGAGATCAGAAACCAGGTCTTGCCAGCCATCATGCTCCACGCTGCGCCTGAATTTCTTATATGGGTCAGGCTGAATATCTTCGTGCTGCCCAGCTTTATCACCTCGATGACCTTGCCCCTGTCTATATTTTTATCAACGGCAAATTTTATCACCTGGTCTATCAATATTTAATCCAACCATTGCGTTATAGTCTTCAACATAATTGTTATCTTCTGCTTTTATTCCTGTTACATCTTCTGTTCCTGTATATGTAAATGGTAATTCTATCGGTCCTTCATTTTCTGAATTCTTTGCTGTAAATATTCCATTTACATTTATAGTAGGCGTGCTACCTACACTTCTTGCATCCAGTGCATATGCCGTGTTTAAGTATTTTTCAGCATAACTATTTAATGTTTCTATTGCATTATTATATGACCATTTTGCTTTTTGGAAATCACTTTCTTCACTCATTGATGCTGGAATCATCATGTCCACATTTGCATTTTTATATCCTAATGTTACATCTTGTATGCTATTTGCTGTAATTATTTGTAGTCCATGTTCTGTATCATTATATAATACAATACAATCTACTACTCCATTTTCTCCTACAGTAGTATTTCCTGTATCATATTTAATGTAATCTCCTACTTGCAATCCACTTGTTGTTATTCTGTTCCATTTAGCATAATATGTTTTATTTCCTGTATCTGTTGTACTTATATTTGTTACTGCTGTTCCTGTTAAATCACTGTTTTCATACCAACCATCAAATGTATAACCTGTTCTTGTTACATCTGTTGGCAATGTTGCTCCTGTTCCATATGTATAGCTTGTTACATTTCCACTATTTATTGTTCCATTATTTGTATTTAATGTTACAGTATATCCTTTTACCAATTGTACAGACTGTGTAAAAGTAGTAGGTATTGTTGTATAAGCTGTAGTATCAGATGTATCAATATTATAAAATGTTCCTGGTAGAGTTATTTCTTTTGATGGATATGGCGTATTTATAATTTTTAAATTATGCGCCGCAACTTCCTTAACTTGGATACAATGTTGTATACCACTAATCACAGCAATAGCGATTTCGCCAATAATCGTGTTGTATAAAAGTTTAATTGATAAAAAGGAGTAAAAAATGCCGAAACAACTAAAAAATGAGTCATCAAAAAACAAAAGCGTTAAATCACAACAGAAAAAAATAACAAAACAATCAACAGAAAAAAAGAAAACAGGCAAACCGAGTCAATACGCAAATAAGGTAAAACCTTATTTGAGTGATATTGAAAAATATTCAAGGTGTGGTGTAACCGA
>CALCRR010000365.1 GCA_937894495.1 uncultured Ruminococcus sp.
ACGGGGGTTTGTGCGCTCTTTTTGTTTTTGAATGTTAGTTTTTGTTTTCAAACTTTACCTCCTTGGTCTGTAAACAATACTTACTTTAAATAAAGCTCTCCGTCAAAAAACTTTTCCTGAAAAGCTATTTTTTCAAGTATCTCCTCCTTGCTAAAGCTCATACCGTCAGGAGCTGTTATCCACTTATCCTCGTTGTCATTAAGCCTGTGATAAACGGCTATTACCTTGCCTGTGAAGCTTTCAAGGGGCTTATCCACTCCCAGTATATAAACGTCCTGCTCGGCGCCGTCGCCTGCAAATATCCCGTTTACATAGCCGTAGTTTACAGTGTATATCAAACTTTTTATCCTTGGGTGAGCTGTGCCCGGAGGTCTGTCAACTGTACATTTTACCCTCATGCCTATAATGCCCGAATAATCAGGCAGGGTCGGCTCTTTTCGTACAGCGGCTTCTATAAAATAATGCTTGCACTCCTTCCATTTGCCATCAAAAAAGCAGTCGTCGATATGCCTTATCTTTATGAGCTCAAAGTCCTTAAAAAGCCTTTTTATATCCTCTTTATCGGTATAATAGTGCGGCACGCCCTGCTCGGGTCCTTCGTTTTTTATTACGGTGCTGTCATTTATCCTTTCAAGGTCGGGTCGACTGTAGGCGGGAGTCTCCTTAGAGCAAAGTGTCATAAAAACAGTGCCGTCGTGCTTTAAAACACGCTTTATCTCAGCCATTATGCGCTCCATACCGATGCTGTCGGTATGACCTGCGGAATGAAAAGCAAAAATACAGTCAAAGGCGTCCGCCGAAAATGGGAGAGAAGCCATATCAGCCTTTCTGCAGGCGATGTCTGCGCCCTGCTCTCTGCTGTATTCTTTTAAAAAGCTCAGCGCTTCCTCTGAGATATCGCAGGCAGTTACCTTAAAGCCGTATCGGGCAAACAGCACCGAGTGCCTGCCCAGACCGCACCCCAGGTCGAGAACGCTCTTCCTGCCCTCTCTGCGCCATTTTTCGGCATAGTAATAGCTCTCCTCACAGGGGTCTAACCATAGCGAGCGGTCTTTTATCATGCTCCAGTCAAAGGGGTCTTGGTTTTTCATAGTCAGCTCCTTTTACTATTATCGACAGATTTTTATAATTATACCATAATTGACCGCAACTGTCAAATCCCTCACCTGCGTGTCCTCACCGGACGGGGTGTTCCCCCCACCTGCCACACTATTGTGTGGTAGGCTAGATATCGAGTCCTCCCCGAAGGGGAGGGGGTGCTTTTGTGACTGCTAGAAGTTTGATGGCTGCGCTAACCCTGTAAAATGATGTATTGGTGTGCCTACAGAAGTAAGCAGCTTTCCTACAATCATTTTACACTAAGCCACCTGCGCTGCTAGTCGCTGGATAAATAGAGAAACAGTGACTAGGGTGTTTTGAAACTGACCTTGGAATATGTTGACTTTATGCGTTTTATCATGCAATTTGTTAAGACGGTCATTTGGCGATCAGTAGTTCAGTGCAGACTGTCTGCTGTTATTATAAACTAAGAAGAGTAAAAAAATAAAGACTTCGCTCTGTAAAAAATCATCGCCGCAGAGGAAGCCTTTATTATTCGCATATTAATCCGTGATAGATGTCAGCGGTATCTGTTCAACGTCCCAGCTGCTGTCTGAGTGAATGGTTATAAGCTCAGCGCCCCTCTGCTTTGTTTCCTTTTCTATGCCGGGCATTGCCAGATAGTCAATGCTCATGCCGTAGGTCAGGCGAATGCCCTTGTACTCGATAGACGCATTATTATAATGGTCATGTCCGCAGAAAAAGCCTGTTGTGCTGCCAAGCTCCAGAGCTGTGTCAAACATTTTGCTGGGGTAATCGGAGCAGCAGACCAGGTCGTTAGTGATACCGCCGTGGTCTCCTGGGTTCTCTCCGAAGAAATACTTTACCTCATCGCTGCCGTCAAGATATAGCTCGGTAGCGGTCTTATACTCCTGCAAAGGTATGTGGAAGAAAACAAATGAGTTAACAGTTTTGCCTGCCTCAGCGTTCATGCGCTTTACCTCATCAGCATACCACTCCACCTGATCGTCGTGGATATAGTCGTAAACGTTGATACCCTCACCTGTGTAAGCGTTGGAGTCTATCATAAACAGCCCCGTGTTAAGTGTGCCGTCGGTATTGCGCAGCTCGATCAGCTGGTTGTTTCTGCCCATTATGTCAGGCTGGGTGTAGGGATAAAGCAGGTTTCCCGAGGTCTTGTACGAAAGGGATTTATACACCTCGTTGAGCTCTGTTTTATTAAGAGTTGAAAGATTTTCGGTATCATGGTTGCCGTAGGTGAAAGCCCAGGGAATGCCGGTGTTTCTCATAAACGCCGCAAACTGCTGCACGGGGGCAGAGTTATTGAGCGACATTGACATTATTCCCAGAGGGAAGCAAAGGTCGCCTGTTACTACCACAAGGTCGGGCTTGGTGTGCTCTATCTCGGCAAAACAAGCCTTCAGCGCCTTCATATCCTTTCTGTAGGAGTAAAGGCTTCCGCCGATGTGGATATCTGTAAGATGAAGTATCTTAAAATCCTCTGTTGATGAGGTTATGGTGTATACGCCTGTTTCCTCGTTGTATTCTATTTTATGGGTGTTGTGCTCCACCACAGGGACTGAGTTTATATAGCTCTGGGTGTACCAGGTATCACGCTGCAGCAGGGTAAAGGTCGATACTAGGATCACAACAGAGGTGACAAGTGCAAATCTTCTGGGATTGAAAACTATGTTTTTAAATGTTACCTTTCTTCTGGCAGTCAGGTCAAGTATAAGAATGATAATGGCAAAAAAGATAGCCGCTGTGAAGAAAACATTGCCGGGATAGCTTATCTTATCCCCTGCAAAAATAGTGATAAAGGTCACTGCAACCCAGTATACCAGCGAAAATGCCGCAATAAAAATGCCGTATTTGCGTGCTTTTTTGCCATCGGGTAAAGCAATGCGCTTTTGTATTATCTTATATAGTATAATGTTTTTTACCAGTATGAAAAGCGGTATCTCGACCATTATCAGGTTTGAGAAAAAGTTCTCGGCAAGCTCGGCTGATTTTGAGTTTCCGAAAATAAAAAAGCTCAGCTCAGACCCCATAAAAACAAACACTGCGCTTATGATAAGTGCCGTTGAATTAAGAAGTCTCTTTGTATACTTGTCAGAGAGCGACCTGAGGTAGTTATATGCTGCGTTGTCGTATTTTACGTCTTTTATCTCACGCTCGGTCTTATTGATATTTCTGATACGTCTGTACACCAGAAATACAAGCAGGGCAAACATTGCCATAACAAAGAAAAATTCCTTGTTTAAGTTTACAGCATCAAATATCACCCAGCCCAGCTCGGTAAAAGCAAACATTGAAAACAAGGCTGCGGCATAAGCTCGCCTGCGCTGCTTCCATATTATATTTTTGGTGGGTCTAAGCTCTGCCGCATCGCCCGAGCTTCTCCATGCAAGCGCCTGCTCCTCGGTATAGCCTGCAAGCTGCGCCATTTTGGTTAGCTGACCATAGTCCGAGAGTATGGTATCTATAGCTTCACCCTCGGTACTGTTTTCGCAAAGCTCGCTGTATTTTTCATCAAGCGCCGTGCTTATCTTTTCCTGCGCTTCGTAGGCTTCGGGACTGTAGGGTATATCGTCGAACACCAGCCCGACGAGTTCACTTATCCTGCTTTTTGCCATTTTTCTTATTCTCCTCATTTCTTTTTTTAAGCTTATCCAAAAGCTTGATAGCTGTCTTTTTCAGCCCCCCCGTGATACTTCGTATGATCTCCATAAAAAGCAGAGCAAAGGCTGTTGTAGCTGCACCTGCCAGTATGGCATAATACACCGAGATAGGTCTGTGCTGAGTGACCTCATAAAGCTGAGTGTATGAATAGATAGCTGTTGAGATACCTGCTGTGAAGGAAAAAAATATCTTTATCATTCGCCTGATCTTTAGTGCCTTTATGACCGCTCCTTTTCCTTTGTTAAAGACCATGACCGCTTTATCCTTAGCTGCGTTTTTATCCAAGCTCAGCCCTCCCTTCGTCGGGGCATACAGGTCAGGTGTGCATAAAATACCGCAATAGGCTGGCTCTGTCCGACCTGCTCAATAGTTAAATTATACAATATTATACCAGACAGCAGCGGTTTAGTCAAGCGAATTGCCATATAATGTAATTTAACCGGCAAAATTCATAATATCAGCTCATCTTATGTATTCAAAATACACATGACCTGAGTTTTCTGCTAACGCCTTGTAAAAAGCTTATTTATAAAAAGTGATTGATTTATCAGGTAAACTGTGTTAAAATAGTAAGCATAAAAAATTATTACAGCGAGGAACGGCAATGAAAAAAGTTAAAATCATCACCGACTGCATAATGATAATACTACTGCCCCTGCTGATGTCCTATGCACTTATCGGCGAGGCTTTGCATGAGTGGCTGGGCATAGCTATGTTTTTGGTGTTTATCATACACCACATACTCAACCGCAAATGGCTAAAAAGCATATTTAAGAGCAAATACACCCCCTACCGCACATATACAAATATCATAAATACCCTGCTTTGCGTGATAATGATAGCCCTGCCTGTAAGCGGCATACTTATGTCAAAGCACGCAGTGCCGTTTCTTAGCATATCGGGCGGAGTAAGCTTTGCAAGAACGGTGCATATGACCACATCATACTGGGGCTTTGTGCTTATGAGCTTGCACCTTGGAAATCACGCTAACATGATGATGAACGGTATGCGCAAGATGTTTAAGATAAAAAACGAAAGCACCGCAAGAAAGCTGACACTCAGGATAATCGCCGCAGCAATCAGCGCCTACGGGATATATGCCTTTGTAAAACGCAGGATAGCCAGCTATCTGTTCATGCAGTCAATGTTCGCATTTTTCGACCTGAGCGAGAACAAGCTGTTTTTCTTTGCAGACTATGCTGCAATGATAGTGATGTTTGCAGCAGCAGGGCATTATATCTGCAAGCTCCTTAAAAACAGCAAGCAGGCAGCTGAAAATGAATAAAAAGCTGGCAGAGCCGCTGTGGTGATATTGCCCTCGGTATCTGATAAAAAGAGCGTTAAATAAGCATAAAACGGCTTGGAGCATATCTTCAAGCCGTTTTGTATTTTATATTTTGTCACTGTTAGTCCCCTAAAGCCTCATACATCTCAATGAGCTTTCTGCCTGCCTTGGCAGCTCTTGCAACAAATTCCTCGCAGCTTGAGTCGCTGTATAGCGGTGACTTGCTCATATAAAGCTCCAGCGACATTGCCCCCTTGTAGTCAAGGCTCTTTAGCCTTTTAAGAAAAACATCATAGTCAATATTGCCGTCAAAGGGTATCTCGTGACCGTCGATCTTGCCGTTGTTATCGTGTATGTGCAGCCCCGATAGCCTTGCGCCGTGTTTGATAAGGTTGTTCTGCCCGTAGGTAAAGCAGTTTTCGTGCCCCACATCATAGCAAAATCTCACATTCTCACAGCTGCCGAAGCTGTCAAATATCACATCAAGAAACTGCGGAAGCTGAATATTTTCAAACAGCAGGTCTACACCCTTTTGCGCAGCTCTGTTGATAATAGTTCCAAAATTTTCGAGCCCGAACTCTGTCACAGGGGGAGCAATAAGCCCGTCGGTGGGGTGAACGACGACTTTTTTAACGCCGTTTTCGGCGCAGATATCAATACATTCAAGAGTTCTGTTCAAAATATATCCGCTGTGTTCTCCCTTGACCCACAGCGAGTTCATTCTGTCAAAAGGGGAGTGTACATTATCTATGTCGAGTCCTAAATTTTGTACAGTTTTATACTGCGTCAGCTTGTTTTCATCAGAAAAGCCCAGCATAACGCCGTCAAAGCCGTTAGCTTTTATAAGTGTGAGCCTTTGTGCGAGGTCGATCTTATCCGTAAAATCAGCATAGATATTAAGCTTCATGAAATCACCCAAATAAAACGGGAAGAGCAAAGCAGCAGCCCTCTCTTCCCGAAAATATCAGTTTTTAAGCGAATGCAGCGGCGCAGGTATCTGACCGCCTCTGTTTATAAATTTGCTTGCCGACTCTTTTTTCAGCTGCATTACAGGTCCGCAGCCGAACAGACCGCCCCAGTCCAGCTCCTCGCCAACCTCTTTGCCGATAGCGGGTATTATCCTTACGGCGGTGGTCTTGTTGTTTACCATGCCTATGGCAGCTTCGTCCGCGATTATTGCAGACAGGGTATCAGCCTCGGTATCGCCGGGCACAACTATCATATCAAGTCCCACCGAGCAAACGGCAGTCATAGCTTCAAGCTTTTCAATGGTGAGAGCTCCGCTCTTGGCAGCGTCTATCATACCTGCATCCTCAGATACGGGTATAAATGCGCCCGAAAGTCCGCCTATCCTGGAACAAGCCATAACTCCGCCCTTTTTGACCGCATCGTTTAGCAGTGCAAGACAAGCGGTAGTTCCGTGAGTTCCGCAGCGCTCAAGACCTATCTCCTCGAGTATATGTGCCACCGAGTCGCCCACAGCAGGGGTCGGCGCCAGCGAAAGGTCAACTATACCAAAGGGCACGCCGAGCCTTTCGGAAGCGATAGTGCCCACCAGCTGACCCACTCTGGTTATCTTATAGGATATCTCCTTTATAACATCTGAAATGCCGGTGATATCCGCATCGGGATATTTTTTAAGAGCAGCCCTTACAACGCCGGGACCCGATACGCCCACATTTATCATGCAGTCAGGCTCGCCCACGCCGTGGAAAGCGCCAGCCATAAAGGGGTTGTCCTCAACCGCATTGCAGAAAACCACCAGCTTGGCAGCGCCGAAGCAGGCAGAGTCCACAGTCTTTTCGGCACACTCTTTGATAATGCCGCCCATGAGCTTGACAGCGTCAAGGTTTATACCTGTCTTGGTAGAGCCGATATTTACCGATGAGCAAACTCTCTCAGTGTTTGCCAGCGCCTCGGGTATTGACTTTATAAGCTCGGTATCGCCTGCCGAAAAGCCCTTGGGAACAAGTGCCGAGTAGCCGCCTATGAGGTTTACTCCCACAGCCTTGGCAGCCTTATCCATAGCATAGGCAAACTTAACGGGCGACCCCTTGCAGGCTGCAGACACTATAGCAATAGGCGTTACCGAAAGCCTTTTGTTGATTATCGGTATGCCGAGCTCCTTCTCGATCTGCTCACCCACATTTACAAGATCCTTTGCCTTGGTGGTTATTTTGTTGTAGACCTTTTCACAAGCCTTGTCTATATCGCTGTCGATACAGTCGAGCAGTGAAATGCCCATGGTTATTGTACGTATGTCAAGGCAGTCGTCCTGTATCATACGTATGGTTTCAAGAATATCATATACGTTTATCATAATGTCAGAGATCCTCTCAATATGTAATCAATATGCTCAAAGCAGATCAGTTCCGATATCCTTTGAGACAAGAGAAGGTGGTGCCAAACGGCACGATAATTCGGATTTATCCGATCTGCAAAGATTATTTCTGCTTATCAGATATGGTGCATACAGTTGAAAATATCCTCGTGCATAACGTGAACTTTTACCCCTAGCTCATCGCCCAGCGCAGTAAGGCTGTCGGAAAGCTGTGCGAAATCGCCCTTCAGCTTTGAGATATCAACTACCATTATCATGGCAAAAAGCTCCTGTAGCACCGACTGTGTTACCTCCTCAACGTTAGCATTGAGCTCTGCACACTTTGTGCTTACCTTTGCAAGTATGCCAACAGTATCTTTACCAATAACTGTAACTACTGCTCTCATATATATTACCGCCTTTCGTTTTTCGATTTACTTATATAACTAATACATTATACCACATTTACGCTGTTTTGCCAATAGGTGAATTTATAAATATTCTATTAACGGCAAATTGTTATCTTTCTGGTGTATTCGCTGATAAATTCGGGCTCGCCCTTTACGCACAGCTGCTGCAGGCTCACCGCACGCTGTTCCAGCTCGGATATACGTGCAGCCTGACTTGATATTTTTTCAAGCTCCGCAAGGGAAGTGTCATACATAAGTGTGCTTTTGCCCTTGGCTATGGCAAGTATCTCGCTGCCCCTTTTGTTAAAAGCAAGTATCCTGCCGTAGGGGATATCAAAAAAGTCATCAGCCCTTATGCCCAGGGTGATATTAAGTATCATTCGCCTTACTCTTGCTAGGGTGACGCTTTTGTTTTTAAACAGTATTGCAAGATCATCGGCTGATCTTATCTCAGCCCTGTGTTTATCACGTATATTCAAAAATCGCTGTACAAGCTCTGCCGACATATCGGGCAGTCGGGTCAGCTCCTCACCTGCGGTCATAAGCTTCATTAAAACGGCTTTATCGGCATTTTTCAGAAAAAAAGCTCTGCCCGTTAAGGTATCGGGAACATAAGCCGAATAGTCACTGCCCTTGGCGATCATCTGCCTTATGGCAGAGGCACTGGTGATGTTGTCTTTAATATCACCGCTGTCATGCTCTGCCCCTTTGCGCTTGACACATACCGGCTCTATCCAGGGAGCAGCCGTTTCAAGAGCTTTAATATATTCTATCCCCAGCATATTGTTTGGTTGCTCAAAAATGCCGCCCATGTCATGCTCTGCCGCAGCCTTTGAAACTGCCGAAGGGTAAGATCTGCCCTTAGCTGTAAGCTCCTTTACCGTGTCGGATTTTTCAAGCTCCCTTGAAAGCCTTGCAGCTGCTTTGAGCTTTGTTATATCACCGCACTCGCTGCCAAAGCTCAGCCTGTTTACCACATGTTCACCAAGCCCAGCCAGCAGCCTTACCCCTGCACGGGCAAATCTCTCGGCACTTGCGCATGAGTAAGGGCAGGGGAGCTCGATGACCAGATCGGCGCCGTTTTTCAAAGCCGCCTGTGCCCGCTCGAACTTATCCGCAACAGCAATATCACCGCGCTGAACAGCCGCACCGCTCATGACCGCAACAATGTGGCTTGCCCCCATTTGCCTTGTTTTATCCAGCTGATATTTATGCCCGTTGTGAAAGGGATTATACTCCGCAATTACTCCTGCTGTAAGCATTTGCTCCTCCTGTACCTGTTTTATTGCCAAAAATAGCATAGTAAAATTGTGCAATATGTATATTTAGGTGAAACACTCTTGAAATTTACCGAAAATTACGATATACTATAAGTATATGATATTTCGGGCTCAAAGTCAAGCCCGTGAGATTATGTTCAAATTGTTTTGAGAGGAGTTTATTTTTAATGAAAATTCTTGTTGTAAACGCAGGATCATCTTCGCTGAAGTATCAGCTGCTCAACATGGAGGACGAGTCGGTCATCGCCAAGGGCAACTGCGACCGTATCGGTATTGACGGTCACGTAAGCGCCAAAACAGGCGACGGCAGAGCTTTTGAGGCTGACTGTGATTTCCCCACACATACCGAGGCTTTTGAAAAGCTGGTAGAGGTGCTCACCAGCGGCGAGACCAAGGTCATCGACTCAATGGCTGAGATATCTGCTGTAGGTCACAGAATAGTGCAGGGCGCTGAGGTATTCAAGGAGACCTGCTTTGCTACCGATGAGGTAATTGATAAGATCGACGATCTGGCAGAGCTGGCACCTGTACACAACCACCCTCACGCACTGGCACTGAGAGCCTGCAAGGCAGTTCTTCCCGAGGGCACACCTCAGGCAGTTGTTTTCGATACAGCATTCCATGCTACAATGCCCAGAAAGGCTTTCCTTTTCGGTCTGCCCTATGAGTGCTATGAGGAGCTGCACGTTAGGAAATACGGCTTCCACGGCACATCTCACAGATTTGTTTCGGGCGAGCTGGCAAAGGTCCTGGGCAAGGATCCCAGCGAGCTTAAAATAGTTTCATGCCACCTGGGCAACGGCTCTTCAATAACAGCTGTTGACGGCGGCAAGAGCGTTGATACATCAATGGGCTTTACTCCTCTGGACGGTCTGGTAATGGGCACACGCTGCGGCTCTGTTGACCCCTCGGCTGTTGAGTTCGTTGCAAAGAAGAAGGGCTTTACTCCCGATGAGATGACAGCTTATATGAACAAAAAGTCGGGCTTCCTGGGCGTTTCGGGCATAAGCTCAGATAACAGAGATATACAGAAGGCTGCAAATGAGGGCAATGAGAGAGCACAGGCAGTAAGCGAGATGCTCACTTATCAGATCAAGAAGTACATCGGCTCTTATGCAGCTGCAATGGGCGGTGTTGACGCTGTTCTCTTCACAGGCGGCATCGGCGAGAACGCACCTGAGGTAAGACTTGAAGCCTGCGAGGGTCTTGAATTCATGGGCATCAAGGTAGACGCTGAGAAGAACAATGTAAGGGGCAAGCTCACCGAGATATCTGCTGATGACTCAAAGGTAAAGGTATATGTAGTACCCACCAATGAGGAGCTGCTTATCGCAAGAGACACTCTGGAGCTTATTTCAAAGTAAAAAACAGCTTTACATAAAAAACTCCCGATCTGTTCGGGAGTTTTTTATGTGCTCAGATACCCAGCCTTTCCTCTATCCTCTTGCAGATAGTTTTAAGCGCCTTTATCCTTGCGTATTTTTTATCGTTGCCCTCAACTATCGTCCAGGGTGCAAATTCGGTGGAGGTCAGCTTTACCATGCGGTCAACTGCGGTCTCGTATTCGTCCCACTTTTCACGGTTTCGCCAGTCCTCATCGGTTATCTTCCACTGCTTTGCAGGGGTGTTTTCACGTTCCTTGAAGCGGCGGTACTGTTCCTCCTTGTCGATATTTATCCAGAACTTTATGACCACAGCGCCCCAGTCGGTGAGCTGCTTCTCAAACTCGTTAATCTCCTGATAAGCCATATCCGCACGCTCCTGGGGAGTTATCTTCTCGATAGGCTCCACCATTACCCTGCCATACCAGGTGCGGTCAAAAATAGTGAAGTGTCCGTCGTTTTCAAGTCTGGTCCAGAAACGCCACAAATAATGCCTTGCCAGCTCCGAAGGCTCGGGGGCGGCAATGGGCTTTACCTCATATCCTCTGGGGTCGAGAGCAGACGCCACACGCTTGATATTTCCGCCCTTTCCCCCTGCGTCCCAGCCCTCATATGCTATAATAACAGGTATTTTGCGCTGATAGCAGATGTTTTGCAGCTTGAACAGCTTTTCCTGATATTTGTCAAGCTTGCGTGCATACTCCTCCTCGGTCAGCGATTTATCCATATCTATCTCTTTGAGCTTGCGGGTCTTAACGGTCTTGAATTTCTCGGGCTTGTAATCAATAACGGGGAACTCAGGCTTTTCTTCAAATTTACCGCCGTTTTCCTTAGCGGCGCAGGCAGCCTTTATTGCATTTGTAACGGTCATCATTATTGAAAACTGCGCTGTTACCTTGTTGTTTGCAGGCACGATATGCCAGGGCGCATAGCTTGTGTTGGTCCTGCAAAGGGTCTTGTCATACTTTTTGAAGAAAGCCGAATAGTTATCAGAGTTGATGATATCGTGGTCATCTACCCTCCACTTGGTTATCTCGCTGCTGACCAGCTTTTTCAGCCTTTCCTGCTGCTCGTCCTTAGTTATATGTAAAAAGAATTTGATGATAAGATAGCCGTCATCAGCCAGCTGTCTTTCAAAGGTGTTTATATCGTCAATGCGCTTTTTATATTCGGTCTTGCTTATCTCGCCGTACATATAAGCGTTCACCGTGTCACGGAACCAGCTGCCGTCAAGTATCAGAAACTCGCCCTGTTTTGGGAGCTTCTGCCAGTAACGGTGCAGCCAGGGCTTGCGAAGCTCAACAACATTAGGGGTGCGTATAGCCTCAACGTTATAAAATCTGGGGTCCATAAATTTAATGAGCTTTGCTATCTGCGAGCCCTTGCCTGCTGCCGACCAGCCGTCTATAGTGATAATAACAGGTATCTTATTGGCTTTTGCCGCATTTGCAAGGTTTATAAGCTCATCACGCATAGCGTTAAGCTCTTCTGCCGCGTCAGTTTTTTTGGTTTTGGTCTGTTCGATAGTTTCAAGCATATGCTTCATCTCCTCAAAAAAATTTAATTGCTATTAATATTATATACAAATTTTACCCAAAAGTATATTGACATATTTAATAAAAAAATCAGTGTTCTTTTGTCAAAAAAACGCTTGCACTGGATACGGTGATGACCGTACAATATAAATAATCATAAGACCGACTTAATACTGAGTTAATAAAAGTGAGTTATAATCTATCTATTAAGTTAGAAAGGCAATGATGATATGTCTGATAAAAAAATTAGCATTGACGAGGGCAGAGATGCCATTCCCGATGATGACTATGAATATGAAAAACAGCTTGCCGAGCAGGAACGTGCGATTGAAGAGCAGCGCCGCCAGCGGCAGGAGGAGCTTTTAGCCGAGCAGAAAAGGAAGGAACGTCAGGCTCAGAAGGAACGTGAGCAGCAGATAGCCCGTGAAAAGCTGGAGCTTTTGCAGCTGAAAAACGGTGTTATCGGCGAGGAAGAGGCGTCTATCAAGGAGGAGCATCACGAAAAGACAAAGCTGACAGGTGCAGCGTGGGTATCGAATTTCTGGTATCACAACAAGTTCATTATTATTGCGGCGGTCTTTCTGATAGCGGTGGTCATTTTCCTCGTATACAGTGAGGTCACCAGAGAGCGCCCCGACCTGACCATAATGATGATAGCAGATAACGACCTTGCCCAGCGCACCGAAGAGCTTGAAGAATTTTTTGAAAAATACACCGATGATGTTGACGGCAACGGCTACGTTCACGTTACAGTCATAGCAATACCCATAAGCCCCAGGATAGACAGCATTACGCTGAATGCCAACACCTCAAAGTTCTATTCACAGGTGCAGGCAGGGGACGCTATGATAGTTATAACCGACTCAAACACCTCTGAGGAGTATATGGCGCTGATGGACCCCACTCTTGAAGAGCGTTTCCCGGGAAATAAATATGTTGATGAGCAGGGCTTCAGCTTTAACTCAAAGATAATGGCTGAGGAGCTGAAGTATGAGTATATGCCCAACGACGTCTATATGTCAATACGCTTTCCCGTAAAGACTATGGAATATTCAAAGAAGGAAGCCAGAGAGCTTTATGACAAAAGCTACGTGGTATATGAGCGTATAGTCAACGACATCACCGCACGCTGTGAGCAGACTGACGACCCCGGGCTTGAGACCGAGCCGTTAAAGATAAAAACCGAGACCGACAGCAGCAGTGAGGTTTCATAACATAAAAATAAGCCGTTGGTATCAAGCCGACGGCTTTTGTATATATTTATTTTTTCGGCATATAATATATTTGGTAAGTATTTTACAGATAACAGGGAAATGTCAAATAATTGTGACAGAAAATGAAAATCAGATGAAAATTAGCACTCTCCTCTTGACAGTGCTAAAAGTTAGTGCTATAATATAGTCAGAACAAAGGAACAGAGCAGATCACCCGGGTATCTGCCTACCGTCCCGTTGCTCATAAAACATAAGGTTTTACATAAGCCGCGGCAAACTGCCGCAGACGATGTTTATTGAGATAAGGAGGACTGACCTATGTTATTACCCAGCATTTTTGGTGAAAGTTTATTTGATGATCTTGACAGCTTTATGGATCTTTCAATGCCGAGAGGTTTTGGAGGTATCGACAGAAAGCTCTACGGCAAGCACGCTGCCAATGTGATGAAGACAGATGTCCACGAAAAGGATAGCTCTTATGAGCTGGATATCGACCTCCCCGGTTTTAAGAAGGAAGAGATCGACCTTAGCCTTGAAAACGGCTATCTCATGGTAGGGGCTTCAAAGACCCTTGATAATGACGAAAAGTCAGACAAGGGCAAGGTGATACGCCGTGAGCGTTATGCAGGATCCATGCAGAGGAGCTTTTATGTCGGTGACAATGTTACCGAGGACGAGGTAAAGGCTAAATTCGAGGACGGTGTGCTCAGGCTGACTATCCCGAAGAAGGACCCCCAGAAGGCTGTTGAGCAGAAGAAATATATCGCTATCGAGGGATAAAAATACAGCGGCTGCTGTGCTTTGATACGGCACAGCAGCCGCTTTTTGTTATAATTACCGTTTTAGCTTTGCCCCGTAGCCTGCCTCGGCTATGGTGCTGCAAAGCTTTTTTACATCGGGCTCGTTTTTAGTGCGTATATATGCAAGATTTTTGCCAAGGTCCACCTTAGCAAGTATGTCCTCACTGCGGTTCAGGGCGTTTTCGATACGTCTGGCGCAGTTAATGCAGGTCATACCCGAAATGCTCAGCTCTGTCTTATACGGGTACTCTGACTTTTTTCTTCCCTTGACCGAAATGCTTTTTTCAGCCTTTTCAAGCTCGCCGCAGCAGCTGCTGCCTTTGGTGTATCTTTTGTAGCTTATAAAGCCTGCTATGGCTATCACCGCCGCAACTATAACTATTATTGCTTCCTGCATGACCTGTTCTCTCCGTAAGCGCAGCCGCTGCAGCCGTCACAGCAGCCGCTGCAGCCCCTGCCGCTTTTTCTGCTTCTAACACACTGCATAACAGCTCCAAAAAGCGCCGCAGTTATAACTATAATAAGTAAAATATCATATACATTCATTTAACCTACTCCTATCGCCATGCCTATTAGCCTGACTGCCAGTGCCAGCAGCCATGCCAGTGCGCACTGCCATACTACCAGCGCAAATGCCCACTTGCCCCCAAGCTCTCTCTTTACCGAAGCAATAGCCGCAACACAAGGGGTATATATAAGTGAGAACACCAGCATTGACGCCGCAGCAAGTGAGGTTATGGCAGTTTCAACTCCTCCGCTGAACAGCACCTCCATAGTGGATACCACACTCTCCTTAGCCATAAAGCCGCTGACAAGTGAAACTATTATCCTCCAGTCGCCAAGACCTACAGGCTTCATCAGCGGTGCAAAAATGCCTGCTGCCGCAGCAAGTATGCTGTCCTCGGCATTTTCGACCATGTTAAAATGCATATCAAAGCTTTGCAGGAACCACACTGCCACAGTCGCTATAAGTATTATGGAAAATGCTTTCTGCAGAAAATCCTTAGCCTTTTCCCAAAGCAGCTGAGCGACGTTTCGCACACCCGGCAGCCTGTAATTGGGCAGCTCCATAACAAATGGTACAGGCTCACCCCTGAAAAGTGTGCCCTTGTATAAAAAGGCTGCGAATATCCCTGCCAGTATACCCAGCACATAAAGCATTATCATGATTAATCCGCCCCTTTTGGGGAAGAATGCGTTTACGAAAAATGCGTATATAGGCAGCTTTGCGGTGCAGCTCATAAAGGGCGTGAGCAAGATCGTCATTTTGCGGTCACGCTCACTGGGCAGGGTTCTTGTTGCCATTACAGCAGGTACGCTGCAGCCGAAGCCTATCAGCATAGGCACAATGCTCCTGCCAGAAAGACCTATCTTTCTCAGCAGCTTATCCATAAAGAAAGCCACCCTTGCGATATATCCGCTGTCCTCCAGCAGTGATAAGAACAAAAACAGCGTTACTATTATAGGCAGAAAGCTCAGCACACTTCCAACACCTGCGAATATGCCGTCGATAATAAGGCTGTGCAGGGTGCTGTTCACATCAGCCTTGGTAAGTGCGCTGTCAGTAAGCTCGGTGAGCTTGTCTACACCCATTTCCAGCAGGCTCTGCAGCCCTGCGCCGATGACATTGAAGGTCAGCCAGAAAACCAGCGCCATTATGCCTATAAAAGCAGGTATAGCCGTGAATTTTCCTGTAAGTATCTTGTCTATTTTTCCGCTTCTTATTCGCTCCTTGCTCTCATGGGGCTTTATCACCGTTTCATCGCAGACCTTTTGTATGAATGAAAATCTCATATCTGCAATGGCAGCGCTTCTGTCAAGTCCCCGTTCCTTTTCCATCTGGGTGACTATATGCTCGATAGTTTCAAGCTCATTATCATCAAGATCAAGTCTTGCGGTTATAAGCGAGTCTCCCTCGATGACCTTGCTTGCGCAGAAGCGTATGGGCAGCTCTGTTTTTTCTGCATGGTCCTCAATAAGGTGGCTGATACCGTGGAGACAGCGGTGAACAGCGCCGCCGTTCTCGGTCTTGTCGCAAAAATCATATCTTACGGGGCGTTCCTGATAATATGCCACGTTCATTGCGTGCTCGACAAGCTCCTCGATACCCTCGTTTTTGGCAGCCGATATCGGCACCACAGGCACACCCAGCATATGCTCCAGCGAGTTTACATCTATCTCGCCGCCGTTTGCGGAAAGCTCGTCCATCATGTTGAGCGCCACAACGGTGGGTATATTCATTTCAAGCAGCTGCATGGTAAGATACAGGTTACGCTCGATATTGGTAACATCAACGATATTGATAATAGCGTGGGGCTTCTCGTTCAGCACGAAGTTTCTTGAAACTATCTCCTCACTGCTGTAGGGCGACATTGAATAGATACCCGGAAGATCGGTTATCACCGTATCGGGGTGCCCCTTTATTGCGCCGTCCTTGCGGTCAACGGTAACACCGGGGAAGTTGCCTACGTGCTGCTTTGCGCCTGTAAGCCTGTTGAACAGGGTAGTCTTACCGCTGTTCTGGTTGCCCACAAGGGCAAATTTTATCTTTGTGCCCTCAGGCAGATGTTCGTCACTGCTTTTATAGTGAGAACGGCTGACCTCGCCGATACCCGGGTGCTCTTTCTTTTTTCTGTTCTTTCTGGGTGAAGCCTGTTCGTTTTTTTGCTCTGCCTCAGTGACCTCGATCTGTGCTGCATCAGCCAGCCTCAGAGTCAGCTCATAGCCGTGGAGTCTAAGCTCCATAGGGTCGCCCATAGGGGCATATTTGATAATGGTCAGCTCAGTCCCCGGGATTATTCCCATATCGAGAAAATGCTGGCGCAGCGCACCGTCCCCTCCCAGGCTTACCACCTTAACAGGCTGTCCTACAGCCGCTTCCTTTAATGTTGACATATTACTCTCCTTATAAAAGATAACTGTTTATTCTAATTATATTATCACTCAGTTGTCTTTATGATATTTTATGCAAAGCGATCTACTCGCCCTTGTTCTTCTTTTTTGCCGACCTCTCTTTTGAAAGGGGGTTGGCATTTGCGGCTGCTTTGAGATTATCATTGCTCAGGTGCGTGTATATCTCGGTGGTAGCAAGGCTCTCATGACCTAAAATGTCCTTTATCACAAGAGTATCTACGTTTCCGTACTGATACATAAGAGTAGCGGCAGTGTGTCTCAGCTTATGGGTAGATATACCCAGATTTGAGAGCCCTGCGGTCTTTAAGCATTTTTCAACTATCTGCTGTACACGCCTTGTGCTTATCCTTGTGCTGCGCCTTGATAAAAACAGCGCCTTGTCGGGAGTATTCACTGCCATTCTTACAGGCAGATAGCTGTTCAAAGCAGAAATGCAGGCATCGTTTAAATACACTATCCTTTCCTTTCTGCCCTTGCCGAAAAGCCTGAGGGTGCCGCTCTCGGTGCTGAAATCTCCAATATCTATCCCGCAAAGCTCTGAAAGACGCATACCGCAGTTTAAAAACAGCGTTATTATGCAGTAATCTCTCTCATAGCTGTCCGACTCGATATTTTCCAGCAGCTTCTGGGCGTCCTCTAATGTAAGATACTTCGGCAAAGTCTTCTCGGTCCTGGGCACTTCAAGCTGGTCCATTGGGTTTGAGCTTATAAGCTTAGCTTTATTATACAGATATGAGTAAAACTGCTTCAGCGCCGAGGTCTTTCTCGCTCTGGTCTTGGCAGAGTTGTGACGTTCGTCAGAGAGCCATTTAAGGTAGCCGTAGGCATCTAAAAGCTTGAAATCCGTTACCAGCTTTAAGGGAACGTCACTGATAGTGATATCGTTCCACTCTATCTTATCAGGGTCGGCAAGGCGGTTTTTGATCTTTACATACCTCAAAAAGGACCTGAGGTCGATATAATAAGCCTCAACCGTGCGCTCGCCCCTGTCTCTCACAACCTTTAAATATGTAAGGAACTGTTCCAGATAATCGGGACAATCGTCTGTGTAATTATTCTTCATGCTATCACCGTTAAAAAGTTAGTTAGTCTATACTATTAAGTATAAGACAAAATCCGTCTTATGTCAATAGTTTTGCTGTTGTAAAGTTAACTAAAGCTAACTCTGCTATTCTGTAAAATTTTTGTCGATTTTCACCTCACAGCAGCAGTATCTGACAAAAATTGATGTCAAAAATGCTGCTTAATAAAATATTTACATTTAAAATGTCTCCAAAAACGCCGATTTTACGCATTAGTTACCATTTGGTAAGTGTGTTACAAAAAAGTGCGTACTTGTTATTCTGCCGATCATGTGTTATATTTATTTTAAGGCAACACCGCACAACCACCGGCTAACGCCTTTGCACGACATCTGCTTGCATATTTTCCGTCATAATGACCAAATTCGGTTTGACGGGCGTCAGCCCGCCTGCACCTCATTTAGCCATTCTGACGAAAAATCTGACTGCGCATCTGACGCACAATGGTTGTGCGGTGTTGCCTTAATGAAAGAATTTCGATAAAGGAGATGTTTATATGGGAAACAAGCTTGACTTTGTAATTGACCGTCTGCTTTTGGAAAGACCCGAGCTGGGTGAGATAGAAAAACCTGTCTCACCCGACGATAAGTTCAGACTTTACCGCAGCCTTGTTAATATCCGCCCGGCAATGAAAGCTGATGAAGAGCTTTTAAAGGCTGAGGACGAATACCTGAGGGAGCTGCTTGAAAAAAGGGGAGTGACCGATATAAACGATCTCACCCCTGCTGAGAACGGCATATATCTCTGGAAAGGAGATATCACCACCCTCAGGTGCGATGCTATAGTAAACGCCGCAAACTCTGGCATGACAGGCTGCTGGAGACCCTGCCACAGCTGTATAGACAACTGCATACACACCTTTGCAGGTATGCGTTTAAGGTACAAATGCAATGAGATAATGGAGAAACAGGGGCATGAGGAGCCCACAGGCAAAGCCAAGATAACTCCTGCATACGACCTGCCATGCAGCTATGTGATACACACGGTGGGTCCCATCGTTGACGGGGCGCTTACCAATAAGCACTGTGAGCTGCTTGAAAGCTGCTACAGGAGCTGCCTGAAGCTTGCTGTACAAAATAATGTACAGTCTGTCGCCTTTTGCTGTATTTCGACAGGTGTATTCGGCTTTCCGCAAAGAGAGGCTGCCGGGATAGCGGTGAGGACTGTAAGGGAGTTTGTAAAAGATCACAATATCAAGGTGATATTCAACGTTTTCAAGGAGGACGACTATGAGATATACAGAAAATTACTCGGCTGATATAAAGCGGCTGAGAGATGAGATAAAAAACGCTGATGCTATAGTTATAGGTGCAGGTGCAGGTCTTTCCACCGCAGCAGGCTTTACCTACACAGGAGAAAGATTTGAAAAGCACTTTGGTGATTTTTACAAAAAATACGGCTTTACCGATATGTACTCAGGAGGATTTTATCCCTTTGAAGCACCCGAGGAGATGTGGGCTTACTGGTCAAGATACATCCGGTGCAACCGCTATGACGATGTTGACAACGGCACCTACAAGACCTTGTATGAGCTGGTAAAGGATAAGGACTATTTTGTTATAACCACCAACGTAGATCACCAGTTCCAGAAGGCAGGGTTTGATAAAAACAGGCTTTTTTACACCCAGGGCGATTACGGTCTTTTCCAGTGCAGCGAGCCCTGTCACAGCAAGACCTATGATAACGAGGAACAGATAAGGGATATGCTGAAATATCAGGAAAACATGAGAATACCCACTGAGCTGATACCCAAATGCCCCGTGTGCGGCAAGCCTATGGCAATGAACCTGCGCTCTGACGATACCTTTGTTGAGGACGATGGCTGGCAGGCTGCGGCGGTGAGGTACCACAGCTATCTTGAAGCTCACGAGGGCAAGCATATTTTGTTTTTAGAGCTTGGCGTAGGCTTCAACACCCCAGGTATCATAAAATACCC